>DATHGT010000342.1:0-5597 GCA_035317605.1 Candidatus Acidiferrum sp.
CAGCCGGTGGTACGCCTCGGACACGGTGCGACCGAGCGTGGTGACGCCGTGGTTCTCCATGATCACCGAGTTCGTGCTCTGGATGAAGTCGGCGACCGGGCCGACGTCCTGCTCCACGTCGAGGTGGGACGGGACCACGTAGAGCGGCTTGGCCATCACGTAGGGGAACTCGAGCGACAGCACGCGCAGCTCCTTGAGCGCGCCCGAGGCGAAGAGCGCGATCGTCTCGTCGTGATGCGCGTGGATGACCGAGTCGACGTCCGGGCGAAGCCGGAGGATCTCGCGGTTCAGGTTGTGCCCCACGCTGGTCGGCATCGTGCCGTGGAGCAGCGCCGGCGTGGGGATGTCGGTGATGACCACGTTGTCGAGCGTCATCTCCTCGAGCGACACCTCGGCGTGCTTGGTGTAGGCCACGCCGTGCTCGAATCCCGGATGGTGGACGCGGATGGCCAGGTTGCCGAGCGAGTTGTGGACGTAGCCGCGGGCCACGAGCATCCGCGCGTAGCGAAGCAACAGGTTGCCCACGTTCGGATCGAACGCCACCGCCGTCATGCGGTCCTCACGTCGCGCGGCTTCATCCACCCGAGCGCGAACCGACGACGCGGGGCGCGGAAGAATCGCGAGCATCGGCACCGGTCTCCAGCACGGCAGTCAGCAGGCCCAGGTACACGTATGGATACATGAGCCAGAGACCGTGGGTGAACTGGTACGCGAAGCAGAGGGCGGCCCCGCTGACCAGCAACGGGACGATCAGCGTCTGGGTCTCCTCATCGAGGCCCCGAGCGGTCACGCGGCGGGCTTTCCGGACGACGACGAACAGGACGCCGAAGAGCGCGGCGAGGCCGAGCACTCCGGAATCGTGGAGCAGGAACAGCACGACGTTACCGTTCCAGATCCGGTGCACCCATCCCGCGATGGGAAACACGATCGAGAGTCGGTTCACCGAACCCGCCCCATGCCCGAGCAGCACGTTCTGCGTGGTGACGAGGAGCCCCGGCCCTCCGGGGAGCGCGCGCTCGGATCCGGCGTAGTGCGCCGCCTCTTCGGCGACGGGGAGCTCGAGCCAGGAGGCGACCGTGATCCGGTTGATGACCATCCGATGGATGATGTTCGATGGATGCTCGAAGAGACGGGCCCGCACCGACATGGCGCCGACCGCCAGACCCTGGATCAGGACGGCGGCCGCGAGCAGCGCGGCCAGGATCGCGGCCATCGTCACCGCCCGTCTCGTCCGGGGCCAGCGTTTCCAGGCCCACAGCACGATGATCGCCAGCATCGACAGCCACGCCGCTCGCGTGATGCCGTTGACCAGACCGAACACGATCGCCACCAGCGCCAGCAGACGCCAGTGACGCGCGAAATCGAGCCGCCACGCCCAGAGGGCCACGCTGAACGGAATCAACAGGAAGCTGCTGAACAGGTTCCATTCGTTGAAGGTGGCGCGGGCCCCGTACAGGATCCGCTCGTATTCGGTGTCCTGGAACATGGGCTGCGCGACCGCGGTGCCCCAGAAGGGCTCCTGATAGACGTTCGCGAGCAGCACGGCGACCGTGCCCACCACCGACAGCGCGGCGGCGATGCCGATCCACGCGCCGGTCAGCCAGCGCCGGCCGTCGAGCTCGCGCGCGCACTCGGCGGCGAGCGCGAAGCACGCGAAGCCGAGCAGATAGATCGTCACGAACTTCGGTCCCTGCGTCCAGGTCCCGACGTTGACCGCGGTGCTCAGCACCTGGACCCCCAGGAAGGCGGCCACCGCGGTGTGGACGCTCGTCCAGCGCAGCCGACCCCTGGCGAGAAGGACGGCCAGCCCCGCCAGGGCGGCCACGCCCAGAATGCGATCGCCGGTGATCGTCAGGCCGAAGAGCCGACCGAGCGGAGCGGGCCAGGCGCTGCCGAGGATGAGGAGGACCGCCACGAGCCGCCACGACCACGACGAGACGACGAAGGGCCGGGCGTGGTCGACGGGCCAAGATCCGGCGCGGAGCATCGTGAAGACTCGAGCGGCCCCTGGCGGCGAGGCGATAGCCACACGGGCACTCTATGGGTAGGTCATCCGCCTGTCAATCCGATTTTGCGTCCGGAGGGCGCTCAGGATACGACCGGCGGGGCCAGCCCCGTCTTGGCGTACTTGATGTCGCGGTAGTCGCCCGAGCGCACGGGTGGGTGGCGAGCCGGCCCCTGCGAGGGCAGGCACTCGATCAGCACGTCGTAATTCGGGTGATTGAAAAACGCGATGGACAACCGGGCGCCCTCGCCGGGCGGCGGGTTCACCACCCGGTGCAGGTTCGACAACCAGCGGTCGTTCGTCCAGCGCATGAGCAGGTCGCCGATGTTCACCACGAACGTGGTGGGCGGGGTGTGGACGTCGATCCACCGGCCCGTCCGCGCGCGGACCTGCAATCCGCCCGGGACATCCTCGCCGCTGAGGATCGTGAACCCCCCGTAGTCCGTGTGGGCGCTGGCCCGCAGCTGCCCGGGACGCGGCGCGATCGGCTGCGCCGGATAGTAGTTCAGCCGCATGGTGCCGATCGACCGGTCGACCTTGTCGTCGAAGAAGCGCTCGTCGACGTCGAGGGCGAGCGCGGCCAGGCGCATCAGAAAGGTGACGAGCCCGCTCATGGTCCGGTAGTAGTCGCTGATCGCCGACTCGAAGCCGGCGGGCGCCGCCGGCCACACGTTCGGCTCGAAGTGTCGGCGGCCGATCGCGCTCGTGTAATACGGGTCATTGCCGGCGTCGAGGGGACCGACGTGAAAGTATTCCTTGAGGTCGGGCGGCGCCGCCGCATCGTTGGCGGCGGCGAGCGTCTCGCGTCCGGCCGCGTGGTAGCCGCGGTTCATCCCCTCGACGGGGTGCCGCGCGGCGATCTTGTCGGTCGGGGGCAGCTCGAAGAACCGGTGCCCCAGCCGGTGCACGTCCGCGACCAGGCGCTCCGGCACGCCGTGGCCGACGATCGCGAAGAAGCCGATCTCACGGCACGCGTCGTCGATGGCCGTGGCCACGCGCCGGCGCTCGCCGGGATCGCCGCCACGCGCCCCCGAGAGATCGATGACGGGGACCTCGATCATCGGGTGACCGTCACCCCTGCCACCAGCCATCGATCTCGCGATCGAGAGCGGCGCGATCCGGATAGCGGCGCTCGACGCTCGCGATGAACGCGTCCGCCTCGTCCGCCGTCGGCACCAGGTTGGGCAGGTCCAGGGCGAAGTCATAGACCGACAGGCCGCCGATCGGGAGGATCACGTCGAGGGAGACGATCTCGACGTGCCGTGGGCGCAGGATCGTCTCGTACACCCGCCGATACACGACCGGGGCGTACTCGTCGTCACCGAGCCGGCCGGTGACCCTCGCGAGCTCACGCCAGACGTCGCGCAGCACCCGGGGCGGCGCGTCTTCGCGCTCACGCGGGTGGCGCGGGTCGGCGGCCCGTCGCGCGCGCTCGGCCTCGACGAACCGGCGCACGTCGCGCGACGGAACCGCGATCACGAACCGGCACGACGCCGACGTCAACAGCGCCTCGGCCCGGTCCTCGGCCGGACGGGCCACCTCGATGAAACGGCCGCCCACGAACGGCGTCTCGCCGATCAGCACGTGGTCGGGCCCGGCGTGTCGCGCGTCCCACGCCGCGAGCGCCTCGCGCACCCAGAGCCCGGCCGCCTTGCGGATCACCGGATGGGTGACGCCGTCGTTCAGCGGATACCGTTGTCCCGCCGGGCTCGCCTCGAACACCGGGCGCGCGACGTCCCACTGGAGGAGATGAACGGCGCGGCCCGCCCCGGCCGCGAGATGGGCGAGCTGGTGGACGAGCAAGCTCTTGCCCGTTCCCGGGAGCCCCGCGAAGAAGACCAGGCGGCGGGAGGCGAGGCCCCGCAGTTGAGCCTCGACCGCGGGGGCCTTTCCGAGGATCGCGCGCGCCGCTAGGTCCACACGCTCTTGCCGGCGAAGCGACGCTGCCAGCTCGGGATCACGTCCTTGTTGTAGACGTTGTCCGGCACCTCCCCGCGCAGCGCGGCCAGCACGGATTCGGTCGCCCACCGGATGCCCGGGCCGAGTCCGCTGCCCACGTTCGAAGACACCATGTGCGGCGAGAGCAGCACCTTGTCGCCGAGGTTGCGGAGCTGGCTGTCCAGCGCCAGCGGCTCCTCCTCGAACACGTCGAGCGCGGCGCCACCGATCTGGCCCTTCAAGAGCGCCTCGACGAGGGCGGGCTCCTGCACGCACGGTCCGCGCGAGGTGTTGATGAGGACCGCCGTGGGCTTCATGAGGGCCAGCTCTTTGGTCGAGATCATGTGCCGGGTCTCGCGCGTGAGCACCACGTGCAGGCTCACGACGTCGGACTCGCGCAGCAGCGTCGGCAGATCCACCCGAGTCACCCCGTGCTCGGCGAACTTCGCCTCGGGCACGTAGGGATCGGCGGCGAGGATGCGCATCTTCCACGGCCGGAGCAGCGTGGCGATGCGGCTGCCGATGCGGCCGAGGCCGATGAGCCCGAGCGTGATCCCCGCGTAGCCGTCGGCGCGCGCGCCGAGATACGTGCCCTGGAGCGTGGCATCGCGCCAGCCGCCGCTGTCCTTGAGCAGCCGGTCGCGCTCGCGGAGCTTCTTGAGCATCGCCAGCATGGCGGCGATCGTGCCCTCGGCGACGCCGCCCCAGTTGGACTCGGTGGGACTGTGGGCGACGAGGATGCCCAGGTCGGTCGCCGCCTCCACGTCGACGTCGTCGGTGCCGATCGTGTACTTGGCCACGATGCGGAGCCGATCCGAGCTTTCCATGATGGCCCGGCTGATCGGCGCGTTGCGGATCGACGTCCCCATGAGCGCGTCGCACCCGCGGGCCATGCCGACCATCTCGGCCTCGCTGTTGCCCTGCGGCGTGTCCCACGACGCCTTGCCCAGGATCAGCTCGCAGCCCTTGTCCTGGAGGTGCTGATGCGCCTTGCCGTCGTCGGCGACGGGAGCGAACACGAAGACCTTGGCCTGGCTCATGGCGATTCCCCTCTCACGTCGGTCACTGGCGGAAGAGTAAACGGAGGGCGCCGGCGCGGCAAGGCGCGGTCCGCGCTGGAAACCCGACGGTCAGGGCGCGGCGGGCGCGGGGGCGCGATCAGGCTGCACGTAGCCGCAGCTCCGGCACGTGCGCCGCTCCACGCTCGCGTCGAACTCTTCGATGGCGGTCTTGAGCTGCTTCTCGATGTCGGCCACGTGCATGACGACCTCGTGCAGCTTCGCGTCGCATCGCTCGCAGAACCACTGGAGCGCCTCGGTCTGCGCGGTCGTGCGCTTGATCTCGATCACGAGCCCCCAGGTGTCGGCGGGGCGGTGCGGTGAGTGCGGGGTCAGGGCCGGCACCAGGAACATCTCACCTTCGTGGATGGTGCGGTGACGCCGCGTGCCGTCTTCCAGGTACTCGAGGTCCATGTCGCCCTCGAGCATGTAGAAGATCTCGTCGGAGGGATCGACGTGGAAGTCGCGCCGCGCGTTCGGCCCGCGGATCACCATGGCGGTGAACTGCGAGTCTTCCCAGATCACCTTGTTGCCGACGGGCGGCTCGAAGGCCGTCCGGTTCTCCTCGATCCAGCGCCACAGCCCGAACGCCAGCA
>DATHGT010000343.1:0-2029 GCA_035317605.1 Candidatus Acidiferrum sp.
GGAGCTCGCGGAATTGGTTGACGGTCTCACGTCGGGGGTCGGCTGGCCTGGGTCCTCGAAAAGAGGAGCTTCGCTCCTCTTTTCTGCGAAATCGGCGCTCGACCCCCGACGTGAGACCGTCAACCAATTCCGCGAGGATCACTAGACCCGCGCTTCCCCGGACGCTTGTCGCGGCAAAGCCGTGGCGCTCCTCGAACCACCGGCCGTTGACGGCGGTTTCTCCGCGGCGGTACGTTCCAACTGTCCGAAGCACGCGGAGGTGCTCATGACGTCCACGGCGAAAGCCCCGGCCATCGATCCCCAGGAGTTCCGGCGTCTCGGTCACGAGCTGGTCGATCTCGTCACCGACTATCTCGACGGCATCGGCGAGCGTCCAGTGTTCCAGCCGATGCGACCGGACGAACGGCGCGCGCTCATGGACGGCGCCCTCGGCGACGCGGGCCTGGCGCCGGGCGAGATCGTCGAGCGCTTCCGCACCACGATCCTCCCGCACGCGATGGGCAACGGGCATCCGCGCTTCTTCGGCTGGGTCAACTCGCCGCCCGCGCCGCTCGGCGTGCTCGCCGACTTCCTTGCCGCCGCCATGAACCCGAGCTGCGCGGGCGGAGATCACGCGGCGATCTACGTCGAGCGCGCCGCCGTGCGCTGGCTGATGGAGCTGATCAGCTTTCCGACCGAGGGCAGCATGGGACTCCTGACCAGCGGAGCCTCGGTGGCGACCATTGTCGCGCTCGCGGCGGCCCGCCACCGCGCGGCTGCTCAGGACGGCTGGAACGTGCGCAACGAGGGACTGCAGGGTGGACGGCCCGAGCTCGTGCTCTACACGAGCGAGCAGGGTCACAGCTGCTTGCAGAAGGCCGCGGAGCTGCTCGGCCTCGGCGCCCACGCCGTCCATCAGGTCGCCGTCGACGAGCAGTTCCGCATGGACGTCGGCGCGCTACGTGCCGCGGTCACGAGTGATCGCGCGGCCGGCCGGCGGCCGTTCTGCGTGGCGGGGAGCGCGGGCAGCGTGGGGACGGGCGCGATCGATCCACTGAGCGATCTGGCCGACCTCTGCGCGGCCGAGCGCCTCTGGCTTCACGTCGACGGCGCGTACGGCGGTCTGGCCGCGACGGTGCCGGGTTACCGCGAGCGATGCGACGGCCTCGCGGGCGCCGACTCGGTCGCGCTCGACCCGCACAAGTGGCTCTCCGTGCCCGTCGAGTGCGGGGCGATCCTCGTGCGCGACGGCGCCTTGCTGCGCGAGGCGTGGAGCCTGGTGCCCGCCTATCTGCGGACCGAGCCGGACCGCGGCTTCGGCGGTCTGCCATGGTTCTCCGAATACGGCGTCCAGCAGACACGCGGCTTCCGCGCGCTGAAGCTCTGGATGACCCTCCAGCACCTCGGCCGCGCCGGCGTGCGCGATCTCATCACCCGTCACATCGCGCTGGCCGAGCACCTCGCGCGCCTGGTGGATCAGGCGCCCGACCTCGAGTTGCTCGCGCCGCCCGGACTCTCGATCGTGTGCTTCCGCTACACGCCGCCCCACCTGCGCGGAGACGAGAAGAGACTGGACGCCCTCAACCAGCGCGTGATGGAAGAGATCCAGGCCTCGGGCGCGGCGTTCGTCACCCAGACCACGCTGCGCGGCCGCTTCGCGCTGCGTGCTTGCATCCTGCACTACGCCACCACCGAGGCCGACCTGGCCGCGCTGGTGGACGTGACGCGCGAGACTGGCGAGCGACTCGCCGGGGCCCAAGAATGAGCCTGGTACGTTCCGTCGACCGTCGCAAAGGTCCCACCTTAAAACCCTTGTCATCTTCGACCCTCCCATCTCGGATTTGGTGCGCTGCCCTGGAGAGGTACGAGAAGGGCAGCGCCGCTCTACAAAGCGACGCTGATGAGGTCTAGTCGAGAACCGCAGGAGCAACAACCCCTTGATTTCGCATGGGAATCGACCGTCCGATGGTGGCCTACTGCCGCGTCTCGACCCTTGAGCAGAAGCGGCGAGGGTACGGCATCGACATTCAAATCCGAGACGTCCAAGTCT
>DATHGT010000344.1:0-70106 GCA_035317605.1 Candidatus Acidiferrum sp.
TTCCCCCTACCCGCCTACGGAGCGTCACGGAGGTCGGTTGATGAAGCGCCCTATCACTAACCGCGAATGGTCAGAAGGTCAAGGGTTGCCTTGGGCGGTCAGCTCGCGGAGGGACCGGATGATTCGGTGGGGCCGGACGGGGCTGTCGGCCAGGCCGGCGCCCCCTCGATCGAGCCAGATTCCGCGCAGGCCGAGGCGCTGGGGGCCGGCGACGTCGAACTCGAGGTGGTCGCCGACCATCGAGGCGTCGCCGGGCGCGACCCCGAGGTAATCCAGGGCGTGGCGGTAGACCGTTTCGTCGGGCTTGCCCGCGCCGAACTCGCCCTCGATCACGATGACCTCGAAGAATGGCGCCAGGTCGAACCGCTCGATCTTGTCACGCTGCTGGCCGGCGTCGCCGTTGGTGACGAGGCCGAGCGGAACGCCGCGCGCCCGGAAGTCCACGAGCGTCTCGAGCGCGTCGGGAAAGAGCCGCATGATCGCGCGGCGGCGGGCGGCATACTCGCGGGCCATGGCCGCGTCGAGGCCGTCGCACGAGAGGCCGAGGCTCGCCAGCGCCCCTCCGGCGATGCGCTGCCACGCCTGGACCATGTTCACGCGCTCCTGGCGGTGGCGGGCGGGGTCGCTCCAGAACGACTGCCGGGTCTCGGCCAGGGTCTTCATGAGCTGATCGACGTCGAGGCCCATCGGCGCGCAGCAGGTCGCGCACGCCTCGCGCCACGACTCGTCCACCCCGGTCGAATAGTCCAGCAGCGTGTCGTCGAGGTCGAACAGGAGGGCGTTCACCGTCCCAGCGTACTACGGTCGGCTTGACGCTCGGCCTCGTCCTTCGGCACTTCGAGGTCAGCGTCCGAGCAGGCGAGCGAGCAGCGCGGGGGCGTTCTCCCACATCACCAGCGACACGCCCATCAGGCTCTCCCCGGCGATCCATCCCGAGGCGACGGGGAACGTGAATTCTTCCGAGAGCTTCGGGTGGCGCTTCTCCAGCCACCAGCCGATGAGGGCGCCCACGAAGAAGAGCACGCCGTAGTACCAGTGAAAGGTCCACGCCAACCCCACCCCGGCCGGCGAGGGGACCAGGTGCTGGTGCCTGGGCAGCAGCAGGGGCAGCACGGTGAGCACGATGCCGACGACTCCGCCGATCACGATCGACCAGATCTTGACGGCGCCGAGCGAGGCGAGGCCGCCGGAGAGCGCGATGGCCACCGCGCGCCACGTCTGGGCGGCGGGCGCCGGGAACAGGTCCGAGCCCAGCACGCTCGCGTCGGGGACGAGGAGCCGGAACGACAGCACGGTGACGATCGTGCCGACGAAGATGCCGGCGAACTGGGCGAGGAACTGCTTGCGCGGGTTGGCCCCGAGCAGGTAGCCGCTCTTGAGATCGGTGAGCAGGTCGGCGCTGCTGCCCGCGGTGGCGGCGGTGATGTTGGCGCTCATGAGGTTCACGTTCATGTTGCCCGGGCTCAGCACGCCGAACGCGAGCTGGGTGATCTTGCCCATCGCCCCCACCGGCGTGGTGTCGGTCTCGCCGGTCACCCTGCACGCGACCAGCGCGAGAGCGAACGAGAGCAGCACCGCCACCGCCGTCTGCCAGTACGGCATCCCGAACACGGTGTGACCGATCCACGCGAGCCCGGCGAAGCCGCCGACCTGACCCGCGACGAACCACCACGCCGGCGTCTCGATGGCCGCGAGCGGATCCGCGGCCGCGCTCCGCCGCCCCAACATCCGCCCGATGTCGGTGAAGGCGCGGACCGCCGTGCGCCACTGCAACGCGAACGAGAGCAGGCTCGAGGTCACCATGCAGGCGACGCCGCCCCACAGCGTCCACTGCACGAGCGCGGCGTAGCCCGAGCCCTGGATCACCCCGCGATGCTGGAGGATCGGCACGAAGATCATCCACGCGCTCACCCCGCCCAGCAGCATGCTCCAGGACACGCGCAGCCCCGTGATCGCCCCCGCCGCGATGAACATCGGCTCCCACGAGAACATCACGGTCCGCCCCATCCACGCCGGCCCCAGCACGCGCTCGTTGAACGCGCTCACCCACGTCCCGATCATGAAGGGCGCGAGCTTCGGGTTGACGACCACGAGCCCCTCGGCCCAGAACTTCCCGATGATCGCGATCAGTCCGGCCAGTCCCAGCGCGCGGGCCGACCGCGCCGCCGCGTCTCCCACCGAGTGCAGCGCGCGGAGCGTCTCCGCCGCCGCGATCCCACTCGGGAAGCGGAGCTGCTCGACGTTGATCATCTGCCGCTTCATCGGGATCGCCATGGTCACGCCCATGATCGCGACCAGAAACACCCACGCGAGCATGACCGGCAGCGGCATCAGCGTGCTGTTGAGCAGCATGTAGGCCGCGAACGCGGAGACGAGCGTGCTTCCGGTGGAGTAGCCCGCCGAGCTGGCCGTCGACTGCATGCAGTTGTTCTCGAGCACGGTCATGGGCGTGCTCACGAGACGCAGCCGGTACAGCGCCGTCCAGATCGCGTACGAGAGGATGCAGGCGGTGATCGCGACCCCGAATCCCCATCCCGCCTTGAGCCCGATGTAGAGGTTGGTGATCGACAGCACCCCGCCGAGCACGGAGCCCATCAACACCGCGCGCCACGTGAGCTGCGCCATCCGATCCCCGCGCCCGCGATAGACCTGCTCGTACCACTGCCGCTCGATCTCCTCGGGCGTCCCGCGAAAGCCCTGAACGGGCAGCGGGTCGTTGCTGTTCAAAAGGTCCTCCGGTACACTTGCCGCCACCGCCGGGCCGAGGAGTCCAATGTACCCATGAGGCCACAAGTGATGTCGGAACAGCGAGTACGAGACCTCATTAATTCCCCTCGGCGGCTGCACGCGCTTCTTGCCGACCGCCCTCGATGGCACCGGATCTGCGCCGCGTTGGATGCACTGGGAGACACTCAGCTAGCGGTGGAGGAGTACCTCGCGGGTCACGTCAACGGCGCGAGTACCGGGCTCGTGTATCTCGCGCTCTACGGCATCTTGCAAGTCCTCGTCGTCCAGCAAGACGCTCTGAAAGAGCTCGCCGACGCGCTCAAGCTCAATCTCGACCTGCCTGAAACGCTTCGGAACATCCGTGAAGCACGCAACGCTGCGACGGGCCACCCGACCTCTTACGGTCACGGCAAGTACAGCAATACCATCAATCGCGGCTCCATGAGCCTCGGCGGCTTCGAGTTGTACAGGTGGGCCCAAGAAGGCGAACCCGAGATCATCGACATGCGAGTCGCTGACTTGGCCCGTCAACAACGCGAGGTCATTGCCCTCCTTTTGGGGGATGCCGCCGTGGCGTTGGAAACTGAGGAGAGGGAGCACAGGAAGCGGTGGAGAGCTGATCCTCTCGTTCCCAAGCTGGCGGAAGGGATCACGTACGCGTTCCAGCAGCTGAGCGAGGGTCTCCGGAATGCGCCTGACCCCGGAATGGGCGCATGGGGTCTCGTAGCGATCGAAGAGAGACTCGCTAGATTCCGAGATGCGCTCGGCCAACGCGGCCTGCTGGGTGCGTACCCCATGTCGATCGACCCCCGATTGGCCGAGCTGGAGTACCCGATCGCGCGGCTCAAGGAGTTCCTCGGCGGTCGCTCCTCCCCGTACTCCCGCGCGGACATGGAGATCTTCGTCTCCTACGTTGGAGGGAAACTCAGGGAGGTCGAGGCTGGTGCAGCCGAGATAGACGCCGAGTATGCGAGCGACGCCATTTGACGGTTTCCGACCCACTTCGGTATACCGCCACCGGCAGGCTGATCCGCCGCATGTGAGGGTAAGGAACTAACGGTCGATGACCGTGACCGGGTGGGGCGCGGGCTCGCGGACGAGCAGGTAGAAGATGCCGGCGCCGAGACAGCCCACGGCGAAGGCGAGGTACAGCAGCTTCTCGGGGCCGAAGGCGTACCACACGAGCGCGCCGACCAGCGAGGCCCAGCAGATCGCAACGCTGCGCAGGCCCCAGTAGAGGCCGACGCCCTCGGCGCGGACGGCCCGTGGGAACAGCGAAGTGATCAGCGCTTTGCGCGCGGGCTCGCCGATCTCGCGGAGGCCCCAGACCACGAACGCGAAGACCAGGCCCCAGCCGTCGGGCACGAGCGCCAGCGTGAGCGGGAACAGCGCGAAGAAGACGAAGGTGAGCCCGATGAACGGCTGCAGCCCCACCACCGCGGTCATGCGTCCGATCGGCAGGTACGTGAGCAGCGCGACGGTGTTCTGTAGCGCGAACAGAAGGCCGGCGTACGCGGGGTCGACGCCGCGCACGGCGAGCAGGTAGAGGATCACGAATTCGCGGACGAGCCAGTCGCACCAGCGCGTGAAGATCTCGGCCACGAGCAGGCGGCGCAGCGTCGGATGAAAGCCCCGGAGGATGGCGAGCGCGCCCGGACCGCGCGGCGACGGCGCCTGGTGAGGCATGAAGCGGATCTGGATGGCGAGCGAACCGAGGCCGAGCGCCAGCGCGACGCCCACCAGCCACTGCATGCCGGCGACGTGACCGGCGTCCGCGTCGCCGTGGTAGCGGATGGCCGCGGCGATCACGAGGCCGGCCACCGCGGGCCCGATGATCCGCGGCAGGCGCTTCTGGATCGACTGGACCGCGAACGCCATGCCCTGGTTCGCCTTGGTCACGGTCGCGCCCACGGTCGTGAACGTGACCGGCACCGACAGCGGGTCCCAGCCCACGATCAGACACGTGGCGATGATGGCGGCGGCCGGCGAGTCGGCGATCAGGAACATCGCGTAGCCGGCGATGGTGAGCATGCCGAAGAGGATCAGCGAGCCGCGATCGCCGAGGCGCGCGGTGATGCGTCCCCCGCCGATGTAGCACAATGCCTCGAACAGGTTGCGCAGGCACGCGTAGACGCCGACCGCGAGCAGGGCTGACAGCGCCACGCCGGCCACCGTGTGGGCGGGGTCGGGCTTGATGCGGGCTTCGAGGTACGACGGGAAGAACGGGCTCCACAGCTGCTCGCCGAGGCCGAAGAAGAGCAGCGACACCAGCACGATCCCGACGGTGCGGTTCACGGCGAGGAGCGTGGCGAGCGAGCGGTAGACGGAATCGCTCACGCGCCCGATGATACGCTCGACGGGTCGGGAGGAGAGACACGTGAAAACGCGCGGACCGGTCGTTCAGCTCAGGCACCTGGGCGCCGCCGGGTGGGAGATCAGCGACGGCGCGCGCGTGATCCTGCTCGATCCCTATCTGTCGCGATTGCGCATCACCGGGCAGTTCGGGAACTACACGACGCCGATGCTGGCCGGTGACACGCGGCGCGTCTTCGGGCCCGAGGACGATCTCGTCGGCGACGAGGCGGCGGTCGATACGCACGTCACGCGCGCCGACTTCATCCTGCACTCGCACTCGCACTTCAATCACACCATCGACATGCCGTACATCGCGCGCAAGACCGGCGCGACCGTGATCGGCACCGAGAGCACGATCAACCTCGCGCGCGCCGGCGGGGTTTCGGAGTCTCAGCTCTTGCCCGTGCACGGCGGGGAGGACTGGGCCTTCGGCGATTTCTCGGTGAAGGTGATCCCGAGCCTGCACTCGGCGCTGAACGGCAAGCACTTCTTCGACTCGCGCGTGGTCCCGCGCGACTTCCGCGGCCCGCGCCGGCTCGGCACCGACGTCGAGGGCGGCACGCTCGCGTACCTGCTGCGGTTGGCCGGCTACGAGATCCTCTGGTTCGGCTCCATGAACTACATCGAGCGCGAGGTGCAGGGCCTGCGCCCCGACGTGGCCATGATCGCCGCCGCCCGCCAGCGCCTGGAGATCCACGACTACACCGGCCGCCTCATGCGCGCGCTCGGCCTCCCGCGTGTGGTCTTCGCCACCCACTGGGACGAGCAGTCCTTCGCCTTCGGCGCCCCTCAGGACGACCGTTTGCGCGAGGCCGAGGTCTTCGTGCAGGAAGTCAGAGACGTCTCCCCGCGCACCCGCGTGATCCTCCCCAGACACTTCGAGCGCCACACCCTCCCGCCCAAGCGCCGCTCGCCCCCGCGCCGCTAGCCTGGCGACCGAACAGCCGCCCGGCGGGTTGTCGCTTGGGGGGTGGGCGGCTTACACTCGGGGCGTAGCGCGAACGGGGTGTTTGACTTCACGTCATACCGAGGAGTGGAGACCATGGGATACACGCTGGAGGAGTTCTCGGCCGCCTGCCACACCATCCTCACCGAGGATCCCGGGCCGAAGGGGCGCACCAAGGTGTGCGCGCTGGTCCGCGACGTCCTCAAGGACCAGACGTTCGTCGCCGCTCACCTCGGCGACGACGTGCCCGAGCGGAAGATCCTCTACGAAGATCCGGAGCTGGGGTTCTGCATCCTCGGCCACGTCTACAAGGGGGCCAAGGAGAGCAACCCTCACGACCACGGGCCGACGTGGGCGATCTACGGCCAGGCCGAGGGCGAGACGCTCATGAACGACTGGGAGAAGATCGAGGAGGCCACCGCCGACAAGGCCGGCAAGGTCCGCCACGTCCGGAGCTACCCGCTCAAGCCCGGGATGGCCTACCTCTACAACGAAGGCGACCTGCACTCGCCGAAGCGTGAAGGGTCCACGCGCCTGATCCGGATCGAGGGTCAGAACGTGGAGAAGATCAAGCGCTTCGCCTACGAGAAGATCTAGGGCGGGACATCTGGGCTCGTCGGCGGAGAGATCCTCCGCCGACGAGCATCGTTCTCGAACGCTCTAGACGGTGACCGCCGGCCGCTTGCCGTCGAACATCGGGTTGTCGGTCTTGTCGATCAGCGCCTCGGGACCCTCGGTCGGCAGCTGCTCGGCGTAGTTCTGGGCGCCGTCGATGTCGCCCTCCCACACCTCGCGGGGCAGCTCGTAGAGCACCTCGATGCCGTGGCCGTCGGGATCCGAGATGTAGACGCTGTGGGTCATCCCGTGGTTCACGCGCCGGTGGAACGGTACGCCCTTCTGCTGGAGATACTCGACCTGCTTGAGCCACGACTCGCGATCGGGCCAGGCGATCGCTACGTGATTGATGCCGGGGCGGTCCGGCATCAGGTTCCACTCTTCCGGCGCCCCGCTCGCGACGTTCTGCGGGACCTCGCAGAGCGCGAGGTCGTGATGGCTCAGGTCGCCGTTGGAGGCGATGCCGCTGTAGAACCGCATGTTCGGCCGCTTGCGCCCGCCGGGAATCTGCTTCAGCGCGGCCACGCACTTGAAGCCCAGGATCTCGGTCCAGAACTTGTGCGAAACCTCCATGCTCCGCACGTTGAGGACCAGGTGGTTGATGCCGCGAGGGGCCTGCGCTTCGTTTGCCATGAGTCCGTCCTCCTACTTGTAGTCCTTCGGATAGATCGTGGTGCAGCGGGCGGCGTTGGTGGGCTCGGCCAGAACTTCGGCGGCCGCGGCGCGCCAGCGCGGGTAGTGGGCCGAGGCCTGGTGGGCCTTGAAGGCGTTCTCGTCCTGGTAGACCTCGTAGAAGAAGAACCGGTTGGGGTCGGCGTTGTCCTGGAGCACGTCGAAGCGCAGGCATCCGGGCTCGTCGCGCACGGAGCAGGTCGAATCGTCCAGGGCCGCGGCCAGGAACTTCTCGCGCATCTCGGGCTTCACCTTGAGCGGAACGACGACGGCGTACATGCAAGTCCTCCTGGGTTAGGAAAGCGTGAGACCGCGGCGCGCCAGCTCGGCGTCGAGGTCGAGCGCGCGCGTGCGGACGGACGTGCCGCCGGGCACGGTCCAGAAAACTTCGAACTCGAGCCCGTCCGGATCCTTGGCGTAGAGCGAGAGGCTCACGCCGTGGTCGGACTCGCCGACCAGCGAGCCGACCTCGATCAATCGCCGCCGCGCGCGGGCCAGGTCGGTCAGCTCGCCGACTTCCCACGCCGAGTGGTACATGCGCGCGGTGCCCTCGTGGGGCGGAGCGATTCCGGTCTGCTCGAACAGGCCGAGGTGATGATCGTCGGCGCTGCCGGGAATTCGCAAGAACGCCGCGGTCGGGTAACGGGTTTTGACCTCGAACCCGAGCACGTCGGTGTAGAAGCGCACGCTGCGCTCGACGTTCGACACCCACAGCACCAAGTGCTGCAGACGCTTGAGGCCGAGACCGGTGACGACAGCACTCATGTGGTAGTGCGAGATGAGCCGCCCCGGGGCGGCGAGTCGAGCCCTTCAGTGGCCGAAGTGTATTCCGCGCTCACGGTCAGCGAGAGACAGGCGATGATCCCGTCTCCTCCCGGCACGCGCAGCCCGCCGGCCACGGGATGGACGGTCACTTCGCCGTGGGGGAATTCCTTGCGCACGCGCTCGACGTCGACCGACGCGGGATCGGGCACACCGACCGTGACGTCGACCAGCATGCGGCCGCCGCGCTCGCGGATGTCTCGCGCCAGCGGCAGGCTCGAGTGGTGGATGGCGTCGAAGGCCGCGCGGCACGCGGCCTTCGTGGAGTCGCCGCCATGGAGGTCGAGCCCCATCCCGAACTCGTACACCAGCGTCTGCTTGCTCATGCGCAGGCCAGCGCGTACACGTCCTGCACGTCGGGCACGCGATGCTCGCGCCACGTCTTGCCGCCGTCCTCGGTGCCGAAGACCTGACCCGACCGGCTCACGCAGTAGACCTGATCGGGATTGGTCGGGTGCAGGGCCACCGCCATCATCGTGCGATCGGCCTTCATGCCGTGGTCGAAGCGCTTCCACGTCTGGCCGAGGTCCTGGCTGCGGTAGAGCGAGCCGTCCTCGCTGCGCGCCGCCGGGCTGAGGCACGCGTAGAGCGTGCGCGGGTCCTGGGGCGACACGCGGACGTCGCGGCCGTAGGTCAGCGGCGAGAACTTGCCGATCTCCATGTCGCGCCAGCTCGAGCCGCGGTCGTCGCTCTGGAAGAGTCCCATGCGCACGGCCAGGAACACGGTGCCGGCCTGGGCCGCGCTCACCGCGAGCGCGTGACCGTCGAGCATGCCCTCGATGTGCGTGTCGCTCTGGATCTTGCTCTTGAGGTGCGGCTGCTCGGCGAGCTTGACCAGATCGGACGTGCAGTCGTCCCAGCTCTCGCCGCCGTCGAGCGTGCGCATCACGCCGCCGACTTCCAGCGTCGCGTAGACTTCCTGCGGCCGCGCGGGGTCGGACGCCATGCGCATCACCCGGCACGCGAAGCCCATCTGCACGCGCTCGGGCAGCACGGCCTTGGGAAGCTTGCGGAAGCTCTGGCCCCCGTCCTCGCTCTTGAAGACGCCGACCGGAGCGGTGCCGACGTAGAGCACGCGCGGGTCGCCGGCCTGAAACGCGATCGACCAGGCCTCGAGGCCCTTCGGGAAGTCGAGCCGCTCCCAGCTGTCGCCGCGATTGGCGCTCCGGTACGGCCCGTCGTTGGTGCCGATGTAGACGACGTCCGGATTCGTCGGATGGACCGTGATCGCCTGGACGTTGGTCTGCTCCGGCAGACCCTTCGTGAGCTGCTGCCAGCCGTCCTCGCCGACCTTGCGGCGGAACACCCCGCCGATCTTCCCGGAAATGCGCGCCGAACCCACGTAGACGTGACCTGAAGGATTCGCCATGACCGTAGATCCTCCTCAATGGGGGCCTCGAACGGGCCCCCCAAGCCCGTTTTCGATCATTGAAGGGCTCGGCTGCTCGGAAGCGCCACGGCAAAGCCGCGGCGCTCCTCGGTGACGCCCGAAGTGTATCATCGGGCGCCATGGAAAGGCGGCGACTGGGGCGGACGGGGTTGCGGGTGAGCGTGCTGGGGTTCGGGGGGTCGGAGATCGGTTACGAAAGCGCGTCCCAGGCCACCGTCGACCGCCTGCTCGGCAGCGCGCTCGACGCCGGCCTCAACGTCGTCGACACCGCGGAGTGCTACGAGAAGAGCGAGGAGCTGATCGGCGCCGCGCTGGGCGCCCGCCGGAGCCAGTGCCTGATCTTCACCAAGTGCGGTCACGCCGGCGGCTGGAGCCGCGCCGACTGGCGTGCGACGCCGCTCCTGGCCAGCATCGAGCGCTCGCTCCAGCGGCTCCGGACCGATCACGTCGACCTGATCCAGCTCCACTCCTGCGGTCTCGATGTCCTCAAGCGCGGCGAATGCATCCGCGCGCTCCAGACCGCGCGCGACCGGGGGCTGGCCCGCTTCATCGGCTACAGCGGTGACGGCGCCGCCGCGCGCTACGCGGTCGAGTGCGGCGCCTTCGACACGCTCCAGACCTCGGTCAACGTCGCCGAGCAGGAGCCGCTGATGCTCACGCTGCCCCTCGCCATCGAGCGCGAGATGGGCGTCATCGCCAAGCGCCCGATCGCCAACGCCGTGATCGCGCAGCGCTCAGCGCGAGGCGGCTACGGCTCCGAGTACTGGCGCCGCCTCCAGAAGCTCGACTACGAGTTCATGAAGGGCCGCGACGCGATCGCCACTGCGCTACGCTTCACGCTCAGCGTCCCCGGAGTCCACACCGCGATCGTCGGCACCGCCCGCCCCGGCCGCTTCGAAGAAAACGCGCGCCACCTCGAAGCCGGCAAGCTCCCCGCCACCGACATGAAAGCCATCCGCGCCCGCTGGTCCGAAGTCGCCGACCGCTCCTGGACCGGCCAGACCTGACGGCTACTGTCTGAATACTTGGACATTCCACGGGCAGCGCCCGGTGGCATACTGCTATGGAGTGCGAGACTTTGGTTTAGGAGTTCGAAGATGAAATCGAATTGGCGAGATGCGGTGTCCGATCCGACGGACCGAAAGGTCATTGAGTCGTTGGACGATCCCCGCTGGGATTTTCGCACCGTGCCGGGTCTGGCGACGTCAACCGGTTTGCCGGAGCACATCGTCCGTGACGTTTTGAGCCGTTATCCGCAAGTCATTCGGCGATCGCCGGTCCCCGACTCACAGGGCCGGGAACTTTATACCCTGGTTTCCAAGGGTGGTGGGCTTCGGGAGTGGTACGCAAGGACACGGGCATTCATCACCAAGAGCATCGCCTAAACCAGAGGACGACTCGGTATGGCCATGTTAGACGGCTTTGGGCTTGGTATCCTTGGCGGGCTTCTGGCGGAAGTCTTCAGCCTCTCCAAGTTGCGGTACCTCCCGAAGCGTGAGCTGCCGCTCTGGCTCACGTCGGTGTGGTACTGGGTCATCACGGGGTTGCTCATACTTTCCGGTGGTGTACTGGTCGGTATCTATCTTGGTTCCGGCGTCGCGATGACACCGCTTCTCGCGGTGAACATTGGCGCTTCGGCGCCGCTGATCCTTCAATCGCTCGTTTCCCAGACCCCAGCCATCGATCCGGGACAGATCGACTGAAACGGCGGGCGCTAACGTAGGCCCGGCATCGTGAAGTTGCGCTGATCCAGCTCGGTCACCAGCGCCTTCGATTGGTCGGGCGTGAGCGCGACGAGCGGGGGGCGCACGGTGACCCATGAGGCGTCGCCACCGTAATGCGCGATGGCGGCTTTGAGGGCGGGGATCATCGGGAACTTCGCGAAGGTGCCGCGGATCTCGTCGAGGCGGGACTGCTGGGCGTCAGCGTCGGCGTTCTGCCAGGTGTCGAAGAGGCGGGCAATGGGGTCGGGGTTCACGTTGGCCGTCGCGCTGATGCAGCCGGCGCCGCCGTTGCGCATGTTCTGGAGCAGGAACGTCTCCGAGCCGGCGAAGACGTCGAAGCCCGACTTCGCGAACGCATCCAGGAACGCCTGGGTGTTCTTCCAGTCGCCGCCGCTGTCCTTCATGCCCGCGGTTTGCACCGGGTACGCTTTCAGCAGGCGCTCGACCAGGCCCAGCGTGATCGGCACCTGGGACACCGGCGGGATATGGTAGACGTAGACCCGCAGCCGCGATTCGCCGACCCGCTCGATCACCTCCGCGAAGCTCCGGAACAGGCCGTCGTCGCTCACGCCCTTGTAGTAGAACGGCGGCAGCATCAGCACGCCGCCGCAGCCGAGCTTCATCGCGTGCGCGGTCATCCGCACGGAGTCGGTCAGGGCGCAGTGACCGGTGCCCGGCATCATCCGCGCGGGGTCGAGACCCGCGGCGACCAATCGGTCGAGCAGCTCGATCTTCTCCTCGACCGAAAGCGAGTTCGCCTCCGAGTTGGTGCCGAAGACGGCCAGTCCGACGTTCTGTGACAGCAGCCAGCGGCACTGACGCACGAACCGCTCGGGGTCGGGCGTGAGATCGGCCCTGAACGGCGTCACCACGGGAGAGAGCACGCCTTTGATCCGCTGACTGTCGTTCACGATTGAGTCTCCTCTTTCAGTGGATGAGCGTGGCGCCGAGCAGACCCAGGAGCGCCGCGACGAGGATCACCCACACGGAATCCAACCTGGTAAAAGAGAATACCCCGAAGCTGACCACCGCGATCGCCACGAGAACGCCGCTGGTCAGGGCGTCGCGCGCCATCGGGACGTTGGCGGCGAGCACCAGGCCGGCGCTCGCCGCGGTCGACGCGCGGATGGCGGCGAGCAGCCGCGGGTTGTCGACGCGAGAGCCGACGAGGCGAACGAGCGGGATCGAGAGGAACGCCGGCGTGATCATGGCCAGCCACCCGACACACGCACCGGGCAAGCCCGCCACCAGATAGCCGACGCTGACGAGGTAGATCCCGTTCGGGCCGGGGCCGCTCCGTCCCGCCGTGAACGCCATGTTGAGGTCGCGATCGGTGAGCAGTCCTCGGCGCACCACGAAGTCCTGACGCACCACCGGCAGCGTCGCGGTCCCGCTGAACGTCGTCGCCATGGCCTTGAGCAGCAGCACGTAGAGCAGGACGAGCTTCACGCGGTCTCGCCCGAGCTCCAGACGGCGCCGACGAGCGCGGCGCCGATCAGGATCTGGATCGGAGAGATGGACCAAAGAGCGAGGGCCAGAAACCCGGCGGCCGCGAGGACCACGGTGCGGAGCCACGTCCTCGCCCCGAGCTGGGGCCGGATGAGCAGCCAAGCCCCCGCCCACATCATGCCCACCGCCGAGGCGAGCACGGTCGCCAGCACGAGCCGGCCGGGACGATTGGCGCTCACCGCGGTGAAGCCCCACGTGAGCAACACCACGAACACGGCGGGCGGCAACGAAGCCACCAGCACGG
The DNA here is from genome assembly GCA_035317605.1 of Candidatus Acidiferrum sp. Lineage (GTDB taxonomy): Bacteria > Methylomirabilota > Methylomirabilia > Rokubacteriales > CSP1-6 > DATHGT01. The sequence goes on from DATHGT010000344.1 coordinate 13,005, forward strand.
CGACGACGGCGCCGGTCCACCGTCGCAGCATCCACGCGGTGGCCGCGCAGAACGCGAGGCTGCCGGTGCCCGGCGTGATCTTGGCGAGGCTCTGGGCGAGCCCGTACTGGTCCATCGTGAGCCAGCCGCGCACGTGAACCAGCTCGCGCTGCAAGGTGGCGGTGATCACGTCACCGCCACCGAAGGTCAGATTTCCCGCCCGGAGATACAGCGCACCCAGTGCGCGAAGACTAGGGCACAAGGACGACCTTGCCGTGGTGGCCGGACTCCATCACGACCTCGTGGGAGCGCGCGGCGTCCTTGAGCGGGATCTCCGTGGCGATGATCGGCCGCAGCGAGCCGTTGGCGAGTCCCTCCACCAGCGCCGCGTGCAGGCCGACGAGCTGGGCCGGGGTGGTGTTGAACAGCGCGACCCCGAGGATCGCTGCGTTCTTGTTCATGGCCGAGCGCGCGTTGATCTCGGTGTTGCCGCGGTTGCCGATCACCGCGATGCGCCCGCCCATGGCGACGACGTCGAGATCCTTCTGGAGGTTCACGTTGGCCAGCATCTCCAGCACCACGTTCACGCCTTGGCCGTTGGTGAGCTTGGCGATCTCGTCGAGGTATCCGTCCTTGGTGTGATCGAGCACGTGATGCGCGCCCTGCTCGGCCACGAGCCGCAGGCCGCGCTCGGTCCCCGCGGTGCCGATCACCTTCATCCCGCGCGCCCGCGCGAGCTGGACGGACGCGATCCCGACCCCGCCGCTCGCCCCGTGCACGAGCACGCTCTCGCCCGCCTCGCCGTGAGCGCGATGGAAGAGCGCGTGATAGGCGGTCGCGTAGGGCACGTTCACGCCAGCCCCCTGGGCGAAGCTCGCGTTCGCGGGCAGCGGATGCACCTGGGCCTCGTTGCAGAGCGACATCTCCGCGTACGCCCCGCTCACCGTGCCCCCGACGTACACGCGGTCCCCCGGCTTCACGCTGGTGACGCCCGCGCCCACCGCCTCCACCACGCCGCCCGTGTCCCCACCCGGCGTGTACGGCAGCTTCGGCCCGCGGTTATCGGTGTTGGACCGGAGATACGTATCGACCGGATTCACGCCCACCGCATGGTTGCGCACGAGCACTTGCCCCTGCCCCGGTTGCGGCGCAGGAATCTCCTCGAGCTTCAGAACGTTCGGTCCCCCATACTCCGACACCCGAATCGCTTTCATCGCTATCGGCTCCTTTCAGCTGTGCGGTTCACCGTCCCAATGGTGCCTGGGATGGTCCGGCGGTTTCATGCAAAATTGATGTTGCCGCCGAGCCCTTCCGGTCCGGCGCCCTCGATGAGACGCAAAAGCGCCGCCCGTTCGGCAGCTCTCGATCTTCGCCGGATGACGATGACGATACCGTGGTGAGGCCGGTCACGAGCGAGCCGGAGAAAGTGGTCCCGGTTGCACGTGATGACGATGAGGCCGTGATGGAATGCGTATTCGAGAGCTGCAGCGTCGGGGGTCTCACGTGAAAGCACGTCGCGCAGGCGATTCACTCGATGGCCAAGGTGCTCGAGTAGATGGCTCAGTTCGTCCGGGACATCATGATCAAAGAGGAAATTCACGGCTCGCCGGGCGACATCTGCCGGGCGACCAGGACGTCGATTTCACCACGATGGTCCTCGTAGTAGGCCAGGCATTCGTAGACCTGGGCGCGCGTGAGGTCAGGGAAGCAGTTGGTGATGAGGCTGTCGACGGTCTCGCCATTCTGCAACAGGCCGATCACGTCATGGACCCCGATGCGCGTCCTCTCGACACGGGCATCACCAGCGCAGATTCCCGGAGTGCGGACGATGTAGCGGTATGACGGCTCGATAGTACTCACGCAGAGAGTGTAGGCTGTGGGCAAGGCGCCCGCAACGATCCCCCACCCCTGCCCCTCCCCGTAAGCTGGAGAATTTTCGGAGCAAAGCTCTTTCCGAAGATTCAGCGCGCTCGGCGAGCTTCGATGCGGCCCTCGGCGCTGGACCAGCCGGGGTCGAAGGGGAGGCCGGGCTCGTCGACGTCGATCACGAGCGGGGTGTGATCGGACGGGGTGGGCTTGCCCTTGCGGGCCTCGCGGTCGATCTCTGCGGCCACGACGCGAGATGCCACGGACGTGGTGACCAGCAGGTGGTCGATGCGCATGCCGAAGTTCTTGTGGAAGTTGCCGGCGCGGTAATCCCACCAGGTGAATCGGCCGGGCTCGCGGTGGTGCAGGCGATAGGCGTCGACCAGGCCCCACTCGCAGAGCTTCGCGAACGCGATGCGCTCGGGCGCGGACACGTGAGTCCCGCCGTGACAGGCCGAGGGATCCCACACGTCGGCGTCCTCGGGGGCCACGTTGAAGTCCCCGCCGATCACGAGCGCGCCGCCGGTGTCGCACGCCTCGGCGAGCCAGCGCGCGAGCCGCTCGTACCAGGCGAGCTTGGCGCGATAGAACGGCGAGTCGACGACGCGCCCATTGGGCGCGTAGATGCTGACGACACGGACGCCGGCGCACGACGCCGAGATCATCCGCGCCTCGGCCAGGGGCTCGTCGTCGGCGACGTCGGGCGTCTTCGCCGGCCGCAGCGGCTCGCCGAAGTTGGTCACGACGTCGGCAATACCGACGCGGCTGGCGATGGCCACGCCGTTCCAGCGGCCCTCCCCATGATGCGCGACTTCGTAGCCCGCGGCCTCGAAGACCACGCGGGGCACGTCGTCGTCGGTGAGCTTGGTCTCCTGCATGAGCAGCACGTCGGGCCGGGCGCGCTCGAGCCACCACGTGACCTTCTCGAGCCGCGCCTTCAGCGAGTTGACGTTCCAGGTCGCGATGCGCATCCCGCTCAGCTTCTCCGCGGCTTCACGAGCGCGGCGAAGTGCTCCAGCCGATCGAGGCTCTCGGCGAGGCGCTCGGTGCGGCAGTCGAAGATCAGCTCGCTGACGCCCAGCCGTGCGTAGGCGTCGATGTCCTCGAGGATCTGGTCGGGGCCGCCGCTGAACGGTCGGCGTCCTTCCGGATCCTTGATCTCGCCGTCGTAGAGCGGGGTCTTGAACGAGATCGTCAGCTTCGAGAAGTCGCGGCCTTCCTTGTCGGTGAGGCGGCGCAGCTCGTCGAGCGACGCGCGCAGCTCCGGCGGCCTCAGCGGGATGGCCGCGATGCCGCCGACCGGGTGCCAGCCGTCGCCCAGGCGCGCGACTCGCCTCAGCGCGGCCGGACTGTGGCCGCCGATCCAGATCGGCGGGTGCGGCTTCTGCAACGGCTGGGGCAGGCACTGGAGCGGGGCGAACCGGTAGAACTGGCCGTCGAACGACGCTGGGGACTGGGTCCACAGCGTCTTGAAGATCCGGATGTACTCGTCGCTCACCGCGCCGCGGCGGTCGAAGTCCGCGGCGCCGAGGGCCTGGAACTCCTCGCGCAGCCAGCCGACGCCGATGCCCACGGTGACGCGCCCGCGTGAGAGCACGTCGATGGTCGCCAGCATCTTGGCGGTCAGCACGGGATTGCGGTGCGGCACGATCATCACGCTGGTGACCAGGCGCAGCGCGCGCGTGCGCCCGGCCGCGAACGCCAGCAGCGAGAGCTGGTCCAGCGCGTCGCCCCCGCCCGGGAATTCGCCGCTCACCGTGTAGGGGTATTTCGAGGCGATCTGCGTCGGGAACACGATGTGGTCGGCGATCATCGTCGAGGTGAAGCCGAGCGCCTCGCCCTTGGCGAGGATCGCCTCGACCGCCTCGGCCGTGGCACAGGCGCCGCGTGTGGGGAGGTAGAAGCCGTAGCGCATGGGGAGATCTCCTTCCGATTCACCGTGTACGGCGGGGACTCCGCGCCGTCAAGCGCCAAGTTCGGGGACTTGCATCGAGACGGCCGACGCGATAGACCTCTTCAGTGGCTCGCCTCGGACGGCGGGGCCCCAGCCCCGCGACGTCCTGCGGCTCGCACTACATGGCGGCGTCAACGGCGCCCAGGAGATCCCCATGACCGACAAGCTCTTGATGCAGAAGGACGGACCGATCGGCTGGATCGTCTTCAACCAGCCCGAGAAGCGTAACGCGGTGAGCCTCGAGATGTGGGAGGCCATGCCCGAGTACGTGCGCGAGCTGACCGCCGACGACGCCATCCGCGTGGTCGTCCTGCGGGGCGCGGGCGAGGAGTCGTTCGTCTCGGGCGCCGACATCTCGCAGTTCAAGGAGCGCCGGCGCAACATGGCCGACCAGGAGGAGTACAACCGGATCTCCTCGCGCGGCTCCGACTCGCTGCAGACGCTCCAGAAGCCGCTGCTCGCGATGATCTACGGCTACTGCGTGGGCGGGGGCGTCGGTATCGCGCTCAACGCCGACATCCGCATCGCGGCCGACGACTCACGTTTCGGCGTCCCCGCCGCGCGTCTCGGGCTCGGCTATCACTACAAGGGCATGGAGAAGCTGATGGCGCTGGTCGGCCCGGCGTACGTGAAGGAGATCTTCTTCACCGCGCGCACGGACTTCAGCGCCCAGGACGCCTGGCGCATGGGACTCGTCAACCAGGTCGTGCCCAAGGGCGAGCTGGAAGCGTTCACCCGCGACTACGCCACCAAGATCGCGCGCAACGCCCCGCTCACCCAGCGCTCCGCCAAGGCAACCGTCGAGCAGCTACTCAAGCCCGCGGCCGAACGCGACCTCGCCATGCTCGACAAGCTCATCGCGGACTGCTTCAACAGCGAGGACTATCAGGAGGGCGTGAAGGCCTTCTCGGAAAAGCGCCGGCCTCAGTTCAAGGGGCGCTGACGGCCGGGCGGCTTGGGGGGCGGCGGCGCCCCCCCGCCCTCCTACCGCTTACTCTTCCACGCGTCGACCTTCTGCTGCAGTCTCGGCAGGCGGGACTCGCGGTCGATGATGAATCGCTCGTGGGTGCCTTCGCCGACTTTCTCGATCTCGTCGTGGACTTCGAACTTGAAGCCGAGTCGGCGGCGGTCGATCTCGGTCAGCTCGACGTTGATCGTGACCTTCATGCCTTCGGGTGTGCCGGCCAGGTGCTTGATGTTGACCGTGGTGCCGACCGAGCTTTGGCCGGGCTTGAGGTGTGGCTGCACGGCCTGAATGGCCGTTTGCTCCACCAGACGGACCATCTCGGGCGTGGCCAGTACGCGAATGGCGTCGCTACGCAGGTGGGACGGCGTCATGTCCTCGGTGACCGCGACCGTTTGCGAGTGCTTGAGACCAACCGCGAGCTCCATGGGATTCCTCCGTTACTTCGGTCGCGTTTCCGCGAGGCAGGACTGGAGTGAGACGCCGAAGGCGCCGCGCGCGTCCCAGAGACGCGCGCGGGTGAGTCCGATGCCGTGGGCCTCGGCGACGGTGGCGGCGTCGAGGCCGATCCATTCGCCCTCGGGCGGCCGATGGACCGCGACGGTCAGGTCGGCGTTCACGAACGTATAGTGCGCCGGCTCCAGCACCACGGCCACGCCGCTGGCCGAATCGACAGCGGTCATCAGCCGCTGGAGCGGTGAGATGCCTTCACCCTCGACGAGTGGGACCCGCGGGCGCATCCAGGCGAACATCGGTCCCTTGCCCCAGGTGCCGCTGGCGGTCCGCGTCTCCATGGCCGTGTGATAGCCGATCGCGTCGGGGAAGAACTCGAACTGAAACGGCGCCGATTGCTCCGCGGACAGCGAAGGGGGGCCGTCGTCGCCCAGGGTGGCCGGCAACACCGGTGCCGTGCGCAACGCGACCGCGGAGGCCTGAACGAGCGGCGTGCCGTCGGCGGTCGTCAGCTCGGCCCTGAGACGCCGGACCTTCCCGCCGGCGCGTACGACCTCGGCGCGAACGGCCAGCGTCGCGATCGGCACGGGACGGACGAAGTCGAACGTGACTCGCGTGAGCAAGACGCCGGAGCCAGCGATCTGCTCCAGCGCCCGCGTCAGCAGTGCCGCCGGTGGGCCCCCGTGTTGATAGTCGCGGCTCCACGGCCCGCGGGTCGACTCGGTCGAGACAAAGCGCTCGCCATCGGGAATGAAGAAGGCTGGTTGCGAGGGTGTGAGCACCTCCCGAGGATACCGTATCTTTCTGTCCACTCTTGAAGTGCGTCAGCGAGGGGCGTAGAAGTTGATGCCACCGCGATGACCAACGACGAATATCGCGACCTCGTTGATTTCCTCGGGCGCCAGTTCACCGCCATCGATCGGCGCTTCGACCGCATCGACCAGCGCCTTGATTCTCACGACGAGCGCTTCCGCGAGGTCTTCCAGCGCCTCGACGCTCACGACGAGCGCTTCCGCGAGATCCTCGGGCACTTCGATGCCATCTACGGATGGCTCGAACGCCTCCAGCAGGAATACCACGCGCTGGTCGAGGGACTACGGCGGATCGAGATGATGCTCGCCGACGAGCGCGGCCGGCGCGAAGCCATCGAGCGAGAGCTCGCCGAGCTAAAGGAGCGCGTGGCCCTCCTTCAGGTGCGGATCAGCGAGATCGAACGCCGTCTGCAGACCTGACTGACCGCCCGCACTGAGGCCTGCCTCACGATTTCTTCGCGCCCTGGATGGCGTTCCAGACGCGCTCGGGGGTGACCGGCATGTCCAGGTGGCGGATGCCGAGCGGGGCGAGCGCGTCGTTCACCGCGTTCACCAAGGCCGGCAGCGCGCCGACGGTGCCGGCTTCGCCCACGCCCTTGGCGCCGAGCGGATTCACCTTCGTGGGGACTTCGTGGGCGTCGACTTCGAAGGACGGCACGTCGTCGGCGCGAGGCATCGCGTAGTCCATGAACGAGCCGGCGAGGAGCTGCCCGGTCGCGTTGTCGTAGGTCAGGTCCTCGAACAAACCCTGCCCCAGCCCCTGCACGATGCCGCCGTGGATCTGGCCCTTCACGAGCATCGGGTTGACCATGCGCCCCACGTCGTCGACCACCGTGTAGCGGACGATGCGGACGGTCCCGGTGTCGGGCTCGATCTCCACCTCGCACACGTGCGAGCCGTTGGGGAACGTCACCGCGGGCGGCGTGAACGCCGCGGTCTCGCTGAACCCGGGCTCCATGCCCTGGGGCAGCTGGCGCGGCACGTAGGCGGTGCGCGCGACCGTGGCCCACGTCACGCCCTTGTCGGTGCCGGCCACCGAGAACTTGCCGTCGCGCAGCTGAACGTCTTCGTACGCGGCCTCGAGCAGGCGCGCGGCGATGCGCCGGCCGCGCTCGATGACCTTCTCGGCCGCGCGCGTGACCGCCGACCCGCCGACGGTCAGCGCGCCCGAGCCGCCGTTGCCGCGGCCGGCGCCGAGGTCATCGGTGTCGCCCGCGAAGACCTGGATGCGCTCGCCCGGCACCCCCAGGGCGTCGCACACGATCTGCACGAACGCGGTCTCGTTGCCCTGTCCCATCGACGTGGTGCCGGCGAAGAGCGACACCGACCCGTCGGGATTCACCCGCAGCTCGGCGGTGTCCGGGTTCATCGCGGTGTACGGTCCGCCCGCGACCTCGATCGGGTTGGCGATGCCGATCCCACGCAGCAACCCGCGCTGCCGCGCCTCGGCGCGTCGCTGCTCGAAGCCGGTGGCGTCGGCGCCGGCCAGCGCCATGTCCATGCCCTTGGCGAAGTCGCCGCAGTCGTAGGTGAACACGAGGCCGGTCTTGAACGGCATCGCGCTCGACGGAATCAGGTTGCGGCGGCGCAGCTCGAGCGGATCGATCGACAGCTCGTGCGCGGCCACGTCGATCACGCGCTCGATCGCGTACGTGGCCTCGGGGCGTCCGGCCCCGCGGTACGGCCCGGTCACCGTGGTGTTGGAGAAGATGCCGGTGGTCTCCACGTGGATGGCCGGCGTCGTGTACATGCCGGCGAGGCCGCCCGTGTTGTTGGTGCCGGGTCCCGCGCTGCGCGGCGTGAGATAGGCGCCGATGTTGAGCCCGATGGCCACGCGCAGGGCGAGGAACTTGCCGTCGCGGTCGAGGGCCAGCTCGGCCTTCGAAAGGTTGTCGCGTCCGTGCTCGTCGCTGAGGAAGCCCTCGCGCCGGTCGGAGGTCCACTTGACGGGCCGGCCCAGCCGCTTGGCCGCCCACAGCACCAGCGCGTGCTCGGGATAGAGGCCGCTGCGCATGCCGAAGCTGCCGCCCACTTCGCCGGTGAGCACGCGCAGGTGGCTCTGCGGGACCTTGAACACGCGCTCGGCCAGCAGCGTGCGGAGCAGGTGCGGTCCCTGGATGCCGGTGTGGAGCGTGTAGCGTCCGGTCCGCCGGTCGAATTCGCCGACGGCCGCGCGCGGCTCCATCGGCGCCGCGGCCACGCGGGTGACCACGAAGTCCAGCCGGGTGACGTGGGCGGCGCCCTCGAACGCGCGCGCCACCGCGTCGCGGTTGCCGGATTCCCACACGAACGCCACGTTGTCGGCGGCCTCGTCCCACACCGCGGGCGCGCCCGCGCGGAGCGCGTCGGCCGCGGAGGCGATGGCGGGCAGCGGCGCGTAGTCGATCTTCAGGAGATCCACCGCGTCCAGCGCCTGCTCGACGCTCTCGGCGACGATCAGGGCCACGGGATCGCCGACGTGGCGGACGCGCCCGCGGGCCAGCGCCGGCCTCGGCGTGGCGAACGCGGCCGAGCCGTCGCGCCGCTTGCGCCCGCCGTCGCTCGGCAGGTCGCCGACCTTGTCCGCGGCGAGGTCGGCGCCGGTGAGTACGGCCAGGACGCCGGACGCCTTGGACGCGGCCGACGCGTCGATGGCGCCGAGCCGCGCGTGGGCGTGCGGCGAGCGCACGACCACCGCGTAGGCCTGGCGCGCGAGGTTCACGTCGTCCGAGTAGCGGCCGAGGCCCTGAAGCAGCCGCGGGTCTTCCACACGTCGCGCCGATTGTCCGACGGCGTACTTTTCGACGATCACGGGCATGTCTCCTTTAGATGAAAACACCTTTCATCTGTGGGGCCGGGTAGCGCAAGCCGGCCGCCGCGCCCACGGGCACCGCCTCGGAGATGCGCTCGACGTCGGACGGATCGAGCGGCACGTCCAGCGCGCCGACGTTCTCGTCGACCCGGCTCTTGCGCTTGGTGCCGGGGATCGGGATCACTTCCGGCCCCTGGGCCAGGAGCCAGGCCAGCACGAGCTGCGACGGCGTGCACTGCTTCTCGGCGGCGATCGCCTCGATGCGCTTGACGAACTCCACGTTCTTCTCGAAGTTGCCTTCCTGGAAGCGCGGATGGTCGCGGCGCCGGTCACCCTCGGGGATGTCTTCCAGCTTGTGGAACTGGCCGGTGAGAAAGCCACGGCCGAGCGGGGAATACGTCATGAAGGCGATGCCCAGCTCCTTGCAGACCGCGAGCGTCTCCTCGCCTTCCTTGCGATAGAGCAGCGAGAACTCCGACTGGATGGCGGCGAGCGGATGGACCTTGTGACCGCGCCGGATGGTCGCCGGCGCCGCCTCGCAGAGCCCGATCGCTCGCGCCTTGCCCTGCTCGACCAGCCGCGACATCGCGCCCACGGTCTCCTCGATGGGCACGCTCGGATCGATGCGGTGCTGGTAATACAGATCGATCACGTCCATCCCGAGGCGCTTGAGGCTCGCGTCGCAGGCCTGGGCCACGTACTCGGGTCGCCCGTTGACGAGGTTGCCGCCGCCGGACGGATTCTTGACCTGGCCGAACTTGGTGATGACGAAGACCTTGTCGCGCCGTCCCTTGACGGCCTGGCCGATCAGCTCCTCGTTCTGCCCCCAGCCGTACATGTCGGAGGAGTCGAGGTGATCGATGCCCCGATCGAGCGCGTGATGGATGACCGCGGTCGACTCGGCGTCATCGGCCTTGCCATACACCCCCGACATCCCCATGCACCCGAGCCCGATCGCCGACACGCTGAGACCGCTCTTACCCAATGGTCGCTTCTGCATGTGATCCTCCTGGATTGACCGGCATGGGGGGCCCCGCTGCGGGCCCCCCAAACCCCCCAACCGACGGCGGATTGTACCCTCATTTCTTCAGGCGAACTTCCTCCAGGGGCGCGGCCCACGGGTACGGGTTGATCAGCATCAGCGCGGGCTCGGCCACGCGGGGACCGATGCCGGTGGGCCAGATGTACTGGTAGATCGGCCCGAGGCGGACGCGGTCGTAGACGAGCTGCTGGATCTTGTGGAGGATCGCCTCGCGCTTCTTCTTGTCGGTCTCGCGCGCCTGCTGGGCGTAGAAGTCGTCGATGTCGGGATAACCGCCATAGGCATAGGTGGCGTCGCTGGGGATGACCTCCGACATGCGCGAGGCCGCGTTGCCGTAGAGCGCGCTCGAGCACACGCACACGCCCTTGAGCTTCTTGGTCTCCAGCGCCTTGTAGTAGGCCGCCCGCTCCATCGGCCGCATCTTCATGCGGATGCCGACCGCCCCGAAGTAGTTGATGATCGCCTCGCCGAGCGAGAAGTACGGGGGCAGCTGGTGGAAGTCGCCGGCGTCGAAGCCGTTGGGGTAGCCGGCCTCGGCCAGGAGCTTCTTGGCGCGCGCGGCATCGTAGGGGTACGGCGCGATCTTCAGCGCGAACTCGAAGGTGGGCGGGACGAAGTTGCCCATCGGGATCGACGCGCCCAGCGTCTCCGCGTCGCTCAGGGCCTGGCGATCGATCGCGTAGTTGGCGGCCAGGCGCACGCGCCGGTCGTGCCACGGCGACTTCGGATCCCACTGCTCGAGGAAGTCGAGGAAGAAGATCCCGATCCCGCCCGAGAACGCGAGCTTGAGGTTCGGGTCCTTCCGGACCTCCTGGGCCTGAGGCGCGTCGAGCAGGTACGCGACGTCGACTTCCCCGCGCTTGAGCATGGCCAGCCGCGTGGTGGCCTCGGGCACGCTCTTGAACACCAGGCGCTTGACCGAGGGCACTTTGCGCCAGTACCCCTCGAAGGCCTCCATCACCAGCTCGATGCCGGGCGTGTGGCTCACGAACTTGTAGGGGCCGAGCCCGATCGGGTGCTTCTTGAAGCCGTCGTCCCCGACCTGCTCGACGTACTTCTTGGGGACGATCCAGCCCGCGGCCGACACGATGGTCCCGTAGAAGCTCATGAAGTCCGGCCACGGCTCGTGGAGCACGAAGCGCACGCGCGACGGACTGACGGTCACGACCTCCTTGACCTTCGCGTGGATGAGCTTGCCCTTCGACCGCTGGAAGCTGAACTTCACGTCCTCGGCGGTGAAGGGGTCGCCGTTGTGGAACTTGAGACCCTCGCGGAGCTTGAACTCGTAGCTCTTCTGGTCGGCGCTCAGGGTCCACGACTCGGCCAGGCTCGGCGACATGAGGTTGCTGGGCATGCCCTTCGCCAGCGCGTCGTGCATGGCGTAGAGGATCCAGAACGGGGTGAGCTGGCCCACCGCCTCGCCCGGGTCGAACCACTGCGGCGAGATGGTGACGTAGAGCGCGAAGCGCATCTCGCCCTCGGGCTTGGTCTGGGCGTTGGCAGCACGCGGGCCGCCGACCACGAGCAGGCACAGCACGGCGAGGCAGGTCACGGCGACGATTCGTCTGGCGATCATCGGTCCTCCCGGGGATGGCCTCGCGGGTCCACTCGAGGAGTGGCTCGCGGGCCGTTGATCACCGTCTTCCTACCGCGTACTCTGCCGCCATGGCAAGCCCCGAAATGGGGGACGCGCCGGCGAGGAGGAGCCCATGGAAGAGCGGGTGACGTTTCCGTCCGATGGTCTGAAGCTCTCGGGAATCCTGCACACGCCCGACGGCTCCGGCGAGCGGCGGCCGGGATTCCTCGTGCTCCACGGGTTCGGGAGCAACAAGGACAGCGGCAATTCGCGGGTCGTCAGCAAGACGCTGACGGATTTCGGCTACGCGGCGCTGCGGTTCGACTTTCGCGGCTGCGGCGAGAGCGAGGGCCCGCGCGGGCGGACGATCTGCCTCGAGCAGGTCGAGGACACCAGGAGCGCGCTCTCGTTCATGGCGACCCGGCCGCAGGTCGATCCCGAGCGTATCGCCGTGATCGGCAGCAGCTTCGGCGCCGCCGTCGCGGTCTACACCGCGGGCGTCGACCCGCGGGTGGCCGCCTGCATCTCGTGCGGCGGCTGGGGCGACGGGGTGAAGAAGTTCCGCAAGCAGCATGAGTCGCCCGAGGCCTGGCAGCGCTTCACCGACATGATGGCGGAGGGACGACGACGCCGCGAGCGCGGCGAGCCCGAGCTGATGGTGCCCCGCTTCGACATCGTGCCGATCCCACCCGGCCTGCGCGGCAACCTGTCGCAGGGCTCGATCATGGAGTTCCCGTTCGCGGTGGTCGAGAGCATGTACACGTTCATGGCCAACGACGTCGTCGGCAAGATCGCGCCGCGCCCGCTGCTCCTGCTCCATCCCGCGCGCGATTCCGTCACCCCGACCGAGCAGTCGATCGACCTCTTCGCCCACGCCGGCCAGCCGACCGACCTGCACCTGGTGGCCGACGTCGATCACTTCATCCTCTCGGAGGGCAACCCGCTGGTCGTCACCCTCGTGCGCCACTGGCTCGAGAAGCACTTCGCCGTCAAGTGACGTGGAGACGCACGTCAAGGTGCCGGCGATCCTCCACCTGATGTTCGCGGGGCACAGCGTGCGGTTCGGTCTCTGTTCTCCGCCAAAACGCCTGGGTCGATGATCCCCGAGAGTTCCCTTCGCGCGAGGACGCGCATGGAATCTGCCGGCTCGCCGGCTTCTGGCCACTCGACCGTCTCGAGAAGCGCGCGGGTGAAGCGAATCTACAACGTAAAGGAGAAAAACGCAGGCGAGGATGTTTCCTATTGTGAGGATTTTTCCTACTGAAGTGTCACTCGTTTGATACCGGACTAAACTGGCACGGGGTCGCTGAGGACGCGCACGACTCCCGCGTGAAATTTCCGCGTCAGATCTACGGAGCTGAGCTCCGAGCCATCTGTCGTGCCTCGGAATGACCATTGCACCCCGGGGCCGGCCACGAAGACCCTTCCCCGATAAAGGCAAACTCGTCGTGAGGCGGGGGCGCAAAGCCACGGGTCAGACGTAGGGTCTGACAGCCGGGCTACCGAACGAAGGGGAGATGACCCACGGCGGTCTTCGCGAGGAGGACTGCCAGTGGTCTCTAAGCTATCGCCCGCCAGCGCCCCGCCCACGCCGCCGCGTCTCTCTCGTTTTGTCCCGCCGCTCTTCAGGGCCCAGCGAAGGCGGGCCGTCTGGCTCGGGGTCGTTCTGTTGCTCGTTGCTGCACCGGCCCAGGCGCAGACCGGGAATAGCTCGGCCTTCGGTGTCCAGGCCACCGGCAGCGTGACCGCGCTCAACGCGGCCATCCTCGCCACGCTTGCTCTGGGACCGTTGCCCACCGTGTCCGGAAGCGCTCCCCCTGCGTATAACGTCTCCGACTCGGCGGCGTCCGCCGCTGGCGACCTGTCGCTCGTGGCGCCGATCGTGTTCAACGTGGCGACCGTCAACACCGGACTCCTTCAGGTGAACGCACAGTCACCCCTCGCGCCAGATCCGACGGCCACCTCAACGGTGAACAACCTGGCGTTCGGGTTGAGCGTGATTCCGGTCGCGGTCCCCGCATCCGCCCTCGCTCTCGCCGCCACCTCGGTGCAGTCCTCCGCCGATATCGGCGGGACGTGCGGAGGTGCCTTGACGCCTGTCGGCTCGACCACGATCGTGAATGGGACACTCAACGGACTTATACGCACCGTCCTCGGGCTCAGCGGGACGATCACCGCCAATCCCGCTCCCAATACCGTGCTGCTCGACGTGACCGCAGTCGCGGGCGTCCTGACCAGCGGCCGGATCCGGGTCCTGTTGAACGAGCAGATCGTGAGCGGCGACGGCACGACGAACCTGAGCCTGATCGTCAACGCGATCCACATCACGGTCAGCGGCGCCGTGCTCCAGGGTGTCACCGGAACCGTCGACCTCGACGTGGTGATCGCCCAGTCGCGCGCCGCGCTCAATTGCCCGGGCGCCCAGCCACAAGCGAACCTCAGCATCGTGAAGACCGATTCGCCGGATCCGGTCAACGTTCCAGGCACCCTCACGTATCAGATCACGGTGACCAACAGCGGCTCGGCCAACGTGCCTCAAGCACGGGTGACGGACAACTTGCCGCTCACCCCGAGCGTGACGTTCGGGAGCGCGACGCCGAGCCAGGGGAGCTGCGGGGCGCCGAACCCGTTGGTGTGCGATCTGGGCGTCCTGAACGCGGGCGCGAGCGCCAGCGTCACCGTGAACCTGAACGTGCAGGCCGGGGCGTCCGGGCCGATCATCAATACGGCGACCGTGGCCGATGCATCGGGCGTCACGACCGATCCGAATGTCTCCGACAACTCCAGCACCACCAGCACAGCCGTCAACGGACCTCCATCGGGCACCAGCGCGGACCTGTCCATCGTGAAGACCGGCACCCCCAATCCGGTCACGGCCGGACAGACCTTGACGTACCTCCTCACCATCACGAACCACGGCCCCGATGCCGCGACCAATGTGGTCGTCACTGACCCGGTGCCGCCAGGCGCCGGCCTCCAGTCGGCGACGCCGAGCGCCGGCGGCAATTGCACCACGGGCGCGGTCGTCACGTGTACCTTCCCCAATCTGGCCGCGAACGCGACCGCCACCGTGACGATCCTCGCGACGGCCCCGTCACAGCCCGGCACCGTCACGAACACGGCCGTCGTCAGCAGCAACGTCGCCGACCCCGATCCGCTGAACAATAGCGCGACGACCAACACCACGGTCAACGGAGCGCCGCCCGGGACCGCCGATCTCTCGATCACAAAGCTGGCGACCCCGAATCCGGTCGCCGCGGGCCAGACGCTGACCTACTCCATCACGGCCACGAACAACGGCCCCGACGTGGCGACGAACGTGACGATCACGGACCCCGTGCCGTCGGGGGCGACCCTGCAGTCGGCGACGCCGAGCGCCGGCGGCAATTGCACCACGGGCTCGGTCGTCACGTGCACCTTCCCCAGCCTGGCCCCGAGCGCGTCAGCCAGCGTGACGATCCTCGTGACGGCGCCGTCACTTCCCGGCACGCTCACGAACACGGCGACGGTCAGCAGCAGCGTCGCCGATCCCAATCCGTCGAACAACACCTCGACGACCAACACGACGGTGAGCGGCGGGGTCGCCGGTGCCGCCGACCTCTCGATCACGAAGGTGGCGAGTCCGAACCCGGTGACCGCGGGTCAGCCGCTCACCTACTCCATCACGGCCATGAACAATGGGCCGACCGCGGCGATCAACGTGACGATCACAGACCCGGTGCCGTCAGGGGCGACCCTGCAGTCGGCGACGCCGAGCGCCGGCGGCAGTTGCACCACGGGCGGAGTCGTCACGTGCACGTTCCCGAGCCTGGCCCCGAGCGCGTCAGCCAGCGTGACGATCGTCGTGACGGCGCCGTCGCAGCCCGGCACCGTGACGAACACGGCCTCGGTCAGTAGTAGCGTGTCCGACCCGAATCCGACCAACAACAGCTCGACGACCACCACGACGGTGAATGCGGCGCCCGCCGCCGCCGCCGATCTCTCGATCACGAAGGTGGCGAGTCCAAACCCGGTGACCGCAGGTCAGTCGCTGACGTACTTCATCGCCACCACGAACAACGGTCCGAACACCGCGACGAACGTGGTCATCACGGACCCGGTGCCGTCAGGGGCGACCCTGCAGTCGGCGACGCCGAGCGCCGGCGGCAATTGCACCACGGGCGGGGTCGTCACATGCACGTTCCCCAGTCTGGCCCCGAGCGCGTCGGCCAGCGTGACGATCGTCGTGACGGCGCCGTCGCAGCCCGGTACCGTCACGAACACGGCGTCGGTCAGTAGTAGCGTCTCGGATCCCGATCTGGCCAATAACAGTTCGACGACGAATACCACGGTGAACGCTGCGTCCGCCGGCGCGGCCGATCTCTCGATCGCCAAGGTCGCGAGCCCGAACCCGGTCGCACCGGGTCAAACGTTGACTTACTCGATCACGGCGACGAACAACGGTCCGAACGCTGCGACGGGCGTGGTCATCACGGACCCGGTACCCTCAGGCGCGACGCTCCAGTCGGCGACACCGAGCGCCGGCGGGAGTTGCACCACTGGCGCCGTCGTCACGTGCACGTTCCCGAGCCTGGCTCCCAACGCGACGGTCAGCGTGGCGATCGTCGTGACGGCGCCATCTCAGCCAGGTACGCTCACAAATTCGGCGTCGGTCAGCAGTAACGTCTCCGATCCCAACCCGAGCAACAACAACGCGACGGTCGGCACCCAGGTCGGCGGCGGGTCAGGGGGGGCCGATCTGGCCATCACCAAGACCGCGAGCCCGAATTCCGTCGCGCCCGGCGGAACGCTCACGTATTTGCTCACGGTCACCAACAACGGGCCTGGAGCGGCGACCAACCTGGTCGTGAGCGATCCGCTGCCGGCAGGTGTGGTGCTGCAGTCGGTGACGCCGAGCGCCGGTGGCAGCTGCGGGTCTGCCAATCCCGTGGTCTGTAACTTCCCCGTGCTCGGCGCCGGGGCCAACGTCAAGGTAACGATCGTTGTGACCGTTTCCGCCCAGGGGGGTTCCCTCACCAACACGGCCAGTGTCAGCAGCGATGTGAGCGATCCGATCTCGAGCAACAACTCTGCGGCGCAGACCACGCCGGTCGTCCCGGGCGGGGGCGCAGGGGCCGCGAATCTGGGGATCACGAAGTCGGCGAGCCCTAACCCCGTCGGCCCCGGTGCCCACCTGACGTATCTGTTGACCGTCACGAATCTCGGACCAGGCTCGGCGACCAACGTGATCGTCAGCGATCAGCTACCGCCAGGCGTCAGCCTGGTCTCGGTGACGCAGAGCGCAGGCGGAAACTGCACGACCGGCGCAACGGTGACATGCACGTTCCCGAGCCTCGCCAATCAAGCGAGTGCCACCGTCACGATCGTCGTCACGACGCCGACCCAGCCGGGGACTTTGACGAACACGGCCGCCGTCAGCAGTGCGACGACCGACCCCGATACGAGCGACAACACCGTGAGTCTCGCGACCCAGGTGACGGCCGTCAGCGGCGCGGAGCCCATTCCGACGCTCTCGGAATGGGCGCTGATCGTATTCGTGGGCCTGCTCGTCGGCTTCGGCTGGTACGAGGCCCAGCGCCGCCGGCGTTCGCGCAAGGGTCCCGCGTCCGCGTGAGTCGCGTCCGCATCTAGCCTGGCACACCGAGGTGGCTCCGGCGCCGCGCGCGGCGCCGGAGAGCGGACGTTCCTTGACCGGTCCGGCCACTGCGACTACTCTCTGCGCACGTTTCTGAAACCAAGGAGACGCGCGCCATGCCAGTCGCCAGCCTCCGCGGCGTCACCATCAACCATCAGATCGTCGGTGACCGCGGGCCCTGGGCACAACGACTAGGATCAGTTCACCGACGCGGCCAAGCAGGACGGCATGGCCGCGGTCTGCGCGACGGAATTGCCCATGGCTCCTTGACTACGCGCGTTCACCCCCCGCGGCGCGGTATGTGAGTCGATGTTTGCGACGGGTCTCTTCGCCCGCGCCGGTGCGGGGTTCCCCGACTTCTGGCCACTGACGGTGATTGTTCTCGTCGCGCTCGCGGTTCGACTGCTCGCCGTCTTCTCGTTCACGGGGGCCATCGACCCGGAGGGGTCGGAATACGCGCGGATCGCCGAGAACCTGACGGCCGGACACGGGTACGTCGGGATCGCCACGCCGGGGACTCAGCTGATCTTCCCGCCGCTCTTCCCGTTCATGATCGCCGCCGGATCGCAGGTGACGGGTCAGGCCGAGCTTGCCGGCCGGCTGGTTTCCGTGCTGATGGGGACGCTGCTCGTCGTGGTGGTCTTCTTCATCGCCCTGAACCTGTACGATCGGGCCACGGCGTACGTCGCCGCGTCGCTGATCGCCATCCACCCCTATCTGATCGGTTTCTCCTCCACCGTGTACGGCGAGATCACGTACATGACGCTGGCGCTCGCGGGAGTCTACTGGAGCGTTCGCGCGCTTCGTGAGTTCGCGCGGTCGGCGTTTTTTCTCGCCGGCCTCTTCTTCGGCCTGGCCTATTTGACTCGACCCGAGGCCGCCCTCTACCCGCTCCTCGCCCTCATCGTCACCTGGACCCACGTCTTCCTGACGGACCGGGGCGCCTTCCGGCGAGTGGTGTGGCGTTCGCTGTGGCAGCCGGCGGTGTTCCTGGTGCTGGCCGCGCCGTACATCCTGTGGCTGCACGGGCAGACGGGCCAATGGCGGCTCGAGGGCAAGACTCCGCAGAATTATGCCGCCAGCCTCGAGGTGATGCGGGGGGCCGAGGTCGAGGAGGCGGAATTCGGGGTCGACAGCGATCTGACCGAGCGCGGGGTGCGGATCACCTCCAACCTCTCCGTTCTCCAGGCCGCCGATTTCGACGCGCGCGATCTGGTGAATTATCTACGCGGCAAGGCCAAGCACGTCGTGAAGTATCACCTCGACGTGATGAAGTTCACCGCCTTCGGATCGCCGCCCCTCCTCTTCTTCGCGATGTACGGATTGTTCCGCCGGCCGTGGCGGCGGGAGCTCGCCGCCAAGCAGATCCTCCTGCTCTCCGTCCTCGGGGTCAGCAGCGCCGCGCTGTTCTTCGCCTATTTCCTGACCGATCGCTTCTTGCTGATCTTCGTTCCCATCCTCGTCGTGTGGGCGGCCAGAGGCATCGTGGAGCTCGCGCGATGGGCCGTCTCGACGTTGCGGCTGCTGCGCGGCGGCGTCTCACGATCCGCGCGCATCGAGCTCGGGCTCGTCCTGATCCTCGCGATGCTGATTCCCATCATCGCGGTCCCGGGCATGTTTCACCTGCAGCGGCAGAGCCGGCTGGGCCTGCCCCTGCGGACGGCGGGAGAATGGCTGAAGGCCCATGCGCCAGGGCCCAGGACGGTGATGGATGGCCCGACGCTGCTGGCCTTCCACGCGGCGGCGACGTTCGTGCCGTTTCCGTATTCCGACTCGGACGTCGCGATCCGGTATCTCGACAAGCGCCAGGTGAACTTTCTCGTCCTGAGCGACTACGGCCGCGAAACCTCGCCTCGCCCATACCTTCAGGCCTGGATGGATCAAGGGGTGCCGAGCGCCCGGGCCAGGCTGATCTACGATGTCCACCAGGAAGGCGCCGGCCGGGTCAGGATCTACGAGTGGGACCTGGCCGGTCGGAGTGAAAAGGAGAAGCCCGATGGCCATCGCTAGCGTCCGCGGCGTCGACATCAATTATCAGGTCGTCGGTGACCGTGGCCCGTGGGTGGCGCTCTCTCCCGGGGGCCGGCGCGATCTCGGCGGCGTCCTGCCGCTGGCCGAGCTGGTCGCGAAGGCGGGGTACCGCGTGCTGATTCACGATCGCCGCAACTGCGGCGCCTCCGACGTCGTCATCGAGGGCGAGGAATCAGAGTACGAGATCTGGGCCGACGACCTCTACGAGCTGCTCTCCAAGCTCGATGCCCTGCCGGCCGTCGTCGGCGGCAGCTCCTCGGGCTGCCGGCTGTCGCTGCTGTTCGCGCTCCGCCATCCCGAGGCCGTCCGCGCGCTGCTGCTGTGGCGCGTGACCGGCGGGCCCTTCGCCGCGCAGCGGCTGGGCCACAATTACTACGGTCAGTTCATCGAGGCGGCCACCCAGGGCGGCATGGCCGCGGTCTGCGCGACCGAGTTCTTCCGCGAGCGGATCGCGCGCAATCCGGCCAATCGCGAGCGGCTGCTCGCCCTCGATCCCAGGCGCTTCATCGACGTGATGGCGCACTGGCGCGAGTACTTCACCCGCGACGCCGACCTCCCGGTCATCGGCGCCAGCGAGACCGACCTCCGCTCCATCAGCATCCCAGCCTGCGTGATTCCCGGCAACGACTGGACGCACCCGCGCCGCGTCGGCGAGGCGGCGAGCCGTCTCCTGCCCAAGGCCGAGCTGCACATCCTCATGCCCCAGGACATGGAGGTCGACCTCTTCATCGAAGCCTGGGACGACAAGCGCGAGGAGATGGCCGCGATCTTCGTCGACTTCCTGAAGCGCGCGGCTTCCTGACGAGGACTTCCTACTGCTTGCTCGCTCGCGGAGCTTCCGCTAGCGTGGGGGCACCATGCCCGAGCGGCACCAGGACTGGATGCGCCAAGCACGACTCGATCTCGATCATGCGCGGCTGGCGGCACGGGAGCGTCATCTCGAGTGGGCGGTCTTCGCGGCGCAGCAGGCGGCCGAGAAGGCGTGTAAGGCACTGCACATGTCGCTCGGCGGGGATGCCTGGGGCCATGACCTGACGGCCTTACTCGGTGCGCTGCCCGAGGGGCAACGCGCCGCCGATGAGCTGGTCGACCGCGCCAAGGCCCTCGACAAGCACTACATTCCCTCGCGCTATCCCAACGGGTTTGATCAGGGAATTCCGCGTGACCACTACACGGAGCGTGAGGCGCAAACGGCGATCGCCGACGCCGAGGCCATCCTTGAGTTCTGTGCGCGTTCGATACCTCGATAGGGATGCCGTGCTGGCATCGCTCCGCGAGCTGGCCACGCGGCTGGGCACGGAGCGTCCCGAGATCCAGGAGATTCGTCTCTTCGGCTCACTGGCCCGCGGCCAACGCAACCCCTTCGCCGACGCCGACCTCCTGATCGTCCTCGACTCCTCGGACGTCCCCGCGCGCGAGCGGATTCCCCGCTACAAACCCACGCGCATTCCACTGCCGGTGGATCTGACGGTCTGCACACGGGATGAACTCGCGCGCGAGCTCGCCGCGGGGAATCGATTCCTGAATCGACTGCTCAGTGAGAGTGTGGTTCTCTACATACGGCCGGCGTAGCGTGGAGAGTCGGCAAATTCGAAGGCTCTTGGCTTTTTCGCCACCGAGAAACTTGAAGGATGAACCGCAAGCACGACACCGAATGACTCAACCGCCGCCACAGATCGGGGCGGGGCGGGATCAGCCGCGCCGGAACGCGTGCTCGCCCCACTCGTACTCGATCGTCACGTGGCAGGAGCGGCCCTTCACCGAGTAACGGGCCGCGCGCTCGGAGCCGGGGCCCGCGTGCGAGATGACGTCCGGCGGCAGGGTGCCGTCGGGCGGGATCTGCTGCCGCCGCTGGTGCACGCGACCGGCATACCGCGATTCGACGACGACCTCCTCGCCGGGAACGAAGCCCCGTCCGGTGGCGAGGAACCGCTGACCGCGATGAGAGACGAGCTCCAGGGTGACCACGCACCATCCGTCTTGCTCGACGATGGGCCGTGGGATCACCCGCGTGAACGCCGTGATCGCACGATCCTCGGAGACGATCGCCACTTCCCAGATGGCGCCCCGGAAGTACGCTCCGGGGTCGAACACCATCTCGTTCAGGTCGCGGGCCCGGCCGTTGGAATCCTGAATGGAGATGAGCTTGCCGGCGCCGTCCGCGCGAAATCCCGAGACCACTTCGTGAAACCCGTGAGCGAAATCCCGCGTCCAGACGCCGAACGTCACCCCGGGCGGCACCCCGGTCGCGACCAGACGATATCGCCGCGAGGACGAGAACACGGCCGGGATCTGCGGCAGCTCGACGAGCTCCAGACGGATGCCGGGGGTGGCGCGGCGGGGGTCGAGGATCGCCGGATCGTGCGCGGTCACGCGCGCGGCCGACACGAACAGCAGGAGGACCGTGAGCGCGAGGCTCGGCGCGATCCGTCGAGGTGACCCGGGCCTCACTGGATTCTGATCGTCGCCGCCACGGACGGCACGCCGTTGGTGTCGACGAGGAAGAGCATGTAGTGTCCCGGCGGCGCGAGATTGGCGTTGGCCGGGGCCTGCACGCTGAGGCTGCCGCTTCCCGCGGTGAACCCCAGCGAGAGGAATCGCTGGTCCATGTTGATGGCGTGCGTCACCGAGCCGAGCCTGATGAGGGCGACGGACGCGATCCGCCCGGCGTCGGGCGTGCCGACCGCCATCGTCGCACCATAGGTGGCGCTGCCGGGGGCCGCGGTGATGGTGGGCCGCGCTCCTTTGAAGAGATACGGGGGCGAGTACAGCTGGCCGCTGAGCTGATCGGTCGGCTCGTCGACCCCGTTGAACCGGCCCCCGCCCATGACGAGCACGCGGGCATCGGGCATCAGCAGCGCGGTGGAATGATACAGGCGGGGCGCGGCCATGCTGGCCACGGTGGTCCACGTCTCGGTCGCCGGAGACCAGATCTCGGCGGGCAACGCGCCGCCGCTGACGCCCACGGCGTCGGTGGTGGCGCCGCCTCCGGTCACCAGCACGGTGCCGTCGGGCAGGACGGTCAGGACGTGATAGGTGCGCGCGTAGGCCATGGGAGCGAGCTGCCGCCACCGTGGCGCCGGTTGCGTCGTGTCGATGACGTACGTGGTCGCGGCCGACGGCACCACGGGGTCGTCGGGATGGTAGGAGGTTCCCGCTTTCAGGATCTTCCCCGGCAGGTACATCACCGCGCTGCCCCCGTCCACGGGATCGGGATCGACTGGGGTCCAGGTTTGCGCGGCGACGTCGAGGATCGAGCTGACGATCGGATGTTCCGAGGTGCTGGAGGCCAGCACGCGTCCGTCCGGGAGGACGTGCATATGCGGATAGTACGGGAGCGCCAGCGACGCCGCCGACAGCTCGGTCCACGTGTTCGTCTGCGGATTGTAGACTTCCGGGAGCGGGGCATCGCAGCCCGCGCAGCCCATCTCGCCCGCGGTGACGAGGACGCGCCCGTCCGGTAGCGTCGTCACCGTGGGATACCAGCGCGCCGTGCGCATCGGGCCCACGAGCGACCACGCGCGCGTGGCCGGATCGAAGAGGTTCGTGTCGGTCACTCCCGTGTGCCCTCCCTCGTGCCCGCCCGCGAAGAGCACGCGGCCGTCGGCGAGGTGGCAGTGGCCCGAGCAGAAGATGTTGGTGTTGTTGTTCCGGACGAGGGTGAACGTGTTCGTGGCGGGATTCCAGAGGCGGGCGTCGTTGCCCAGCCATTGACCGTCGGAGATCAAGACCTCGCCGGTCGGGAGCAAGCTCGCGTGCACGGCCACGATGGGCCACGCCATGGGCGCCGCCCACTGACCGACGAGGGCCGGAGTGGCCGCGGCGACCGTGACCGGGACCGGCGCGCTGGTCGTGGAATTGCCGGCCGGATCGCGCGCGATCGCCGTGAGCGTATGTCCGCCGCCGGACACCGTCGTCGTGTCCCAGGCCACCGCGTACGGTGTCGACGTCACCTCCGCGCCCACGGGCTGGCCGTCGACGAAGAACGCGACGCCGGCGATCCCGACGTCGTCCGACGCGGCGGCCGAGATCGTGGTCGTGCCGGAGACCGTGGAGCCGGACGCCGGCGCGGTGATGGCGACGCTCGGCGGCGAGTTGTCGGGTGGCGGAGGCGTCGCGCTGAACGCGACGAGCTGCATGATCCAGAACCCGGAGCCGGTGAGGGGGGCGGTGGCGGAGTAGGTACCGGCGGCCGTGACGATGCGGTCTTCCACGATGTCGCCGTCGGGGACGGTGATCATCCGGGACGTGAACCCGGTGCCGGGGCCGGCAGTCCCGGTGGCCACGAGGTTGGCGGCCACCAGCAGCACGTTGGCCGCGCTGGTGGTGAGGGATCCGGTGCTCGCCGTGACGCTCGATCCGGTGGCGGCGACGGCTCCATGCAGGGGGTTGATGGCATCGAGGCCGCCGTACTCGAGGATGCGGATATCGGGATAGACCGCGGCGGTCGAGAAGCGGACGGTCACGGTGTTCGCCCCGCTGCGGATGTTCTTCGCGAAATAGATGGCCTGCGAGGCCTGACCGGCGCGGACCGTGGGCCCGACGGCGACGGCGTACGGATTGGCGGCGGAATCGATGACGGAAGACACCGTGGCCGACGCGTCATTCCAGCCGACCACGACGACGTTGAGGTTCCCGGCGCTCTGGGCGGCGGGGAAGGCCACCGTGACCGTCGTCTGCGGGGACTGGGGCACCGCGTAGGCGCCCTGGACGAAGCGGATCGTGGCGGCGGCGTTGGTGACGGTGACCGGGACCGCGACGCTCGTGCTGACGTTACCGGCGGCGTCGCGCGCCCGCGCCGATACGGTATGGGCGCCGTTGGAGGCGGTGGTCGTGTTCCAGGGCAGCGAGAACGGTGGACCGGACTGCTCGGCGCCCAGCGCGACGCCGTCGAGCAGGAACTGCACGCCGGCCACGCCGACGTTGTCCGATGCCGTGGCGGTCACGGTGACGACGCCCGACACGCTCGCCCCGGAATTCGGTGCCGTGATGCTCACCGTGGGTGGTGTTGAGTCGAGCGCGGTGTACGTCACACTCAGGGTCGCCGTCCTGATGTTGCCCGCGGCATCGCGGGCGGTGACGGTGAGCACGTTGGTGCCGGCCTGAAGCGCGATGCCGCCGGCGGACCAGGTGGTCGTGCCGGTCGCCACGCCGCTGCCGCCTCGATCGCTGGCCCACGAGACCTGGGTGACCCCGACGTTGTCCGCCGCGGTGCCGCCGAGCGTGAGCGGGCTGGTGCTGGTGGCGTACGTCGGTCCCGTGGTCGGCGTGGAGATCGTCACGGTCGGCGGCGTGGAGTCGGGCGCGTTGTACGTCACGCTCAGCGTCGCGACACCACTGTTGCCCGCGGCATCGCGGGCGGTGACGGTGAGCACGTTGGTGCCGGCCAGGAGCGCGATGCCGCCCGCGGACCAGGTGGTCGTGCCGGTCGCGACACCGCTGCCGCCCCGGTCGCTGGCCCACGAGACCTGGGTGACCCCGACGTTGTCGGCCGCGGTGCCGCCGAGGGTGAGCGGGCTGGTGCTCGTGGTGTACGTCGCCGCCGTGGTCGGCGTGGTGATGGTGGCGGTCGGCGGCGTGGTGTCCGGCGGAGCACCACCGGCGGCGGCTTTGAACGCGACGAGCTGCATGACCCAGAACCCGCTGGAGCTGAGGGGCGCGGTGGCGCTGTAGGAGCCGGCGGCCGTGACGATGCGGTCTTCCACGATGTCGCCGTCGGGAGTGGTGATCATGCGAGAGGTGTAGCCGGCGCCCGGACCGGTGGTGCCGGTGGCGACGACGTTGGCGGCCACGAGGAGGACGTTGGGTGTCGTGGTGGTGAGGGCGCCGCTGCTCGACGAGGCACTCGAGCCGGTGCTGGCGGCGGCCGCGTGCAGGGGGTTGGCGGGATCGAGGCCGCTGTACTCGAGGATGCGGATGTCGGGATAGATCGCCGGCTTGGTGAAGCGGACGGTGACCGTGTTGGCGCCGCTGCGGATGTTCTTGGCGTAATAGATGGCCTGCGTGGCCTTGCCGGGACGGACCGTGGGGCCGACGGCGAGCGCGTACGGGTTGGCGGCGGAATCGACGACCGAAGACACGGCGGCGGACGCGTCGTTCCAGCCGACGACGACGACGTTGAGGTTCCCCGCGGTCTGGGCGGCCGGAAAGCCCACGGTGACGGAGGTCTGTGGGGATTGGGGGACCGCGTAGCTGCTCTGGACGTAGCGAATCGTGGGGACCTGAGCCGCCACGGGACTGACCTGTGCGACCACCAGAAACATCAGCACGCCAGCCAATACGATCACGTTCGCGTTCCTCTCCCTGCCGCTTCAGGGCTGGGGTCGACGGCCTTCGAGACCGTGCCCCCCTGACGGGGCACAAAGATAGCATTTTTACGGGGGCTGTCGGCTGAGGGGGCGGCGCCGGATCTCCGGGGTCGCATTGCCCTCCCTGGCCTTTTCTGATACACCCGCCACGCGGAGCGGCTGCGCTCGCATGGGAGGATCGCCGGCATGACGACGGACGTGTACGCGGGCAAGGATCTGGGGACGCTCGATCTCACGATCACGGCCGAGATGGTTGACCACTACGTCAAGGGGCTCGACGAGCCGAACCCCTGGTACACGACCACGTCGCCGTTCGGCGGACCGGTGGCCCCGGTGATCGTCTACCAGCAGGCGGACAGCCAGTTCAAGGGCTGGTACCTCGACAACCTCTTCGGCAACCTGTGGAGGCGCCAGGAGTGGGAGATCTACGCGCCGACGCGGGTGGGGCAGACCCTGCGCTGCACCGCTCGGGTGGCCGAGCGGTATCGCCGGCGCGATCGCGACGTGGTGGCCCAGGAGATGTGGGTGCGCGACGACGCCGGGCAGCTGATCGCGCGCAGCGTCCATCACCAGAGCTTTCTGGCCGAGCAAACCAGCGGCGAGGTCACGCTGCGCGATCCCGCGGCCAAGGAAGGTGCCCGACAACACGTCGACCCCGCCGGGGAGCCGCTGTCGCTGGAGCTGCGGAAGACGTTCACCGAGGCGATGTGCGGCGAGTTCTTCTTCACGAGCCGGAACTATCACAACGACAAGGACGCCTCGAAAGAGTTGGGCTTCGGCGACACCGTGATCGGCGGGCGCATGACGCTCTCCTGCGTCACCGAGCTGCTGACCCGGCACTTCGGCCGCGGCTTCTACCTGGGCGGCCGCCTGGACGTGAAGTTCACCAACGTGCTGTGGCCGAACGAGCCCTTCACCACCCGCGGGATCATCACGGGGCGCCGCGTCGAGGGCGGCCAGACGCGGGCCGAGGTCACGGTGTTCTGCGAGAAGGCCGACGGGACCAAGATCATCGTGGCCGACGCCAGCGCGCTCGAGCAGAGCTGAGGAGGAGGACACCATGAAGGGCGTGGTATTTCTCGGCGACCGCAAGCTGGAGCTCAGGGAATTCGCCGATCCGACCCCCGGCCCGCGAGACGTGATCCTCGAGATCAAGGCCTCGGGCATGTGCGGCAGCGACCTGCACAACTATCGTGCCCCCGCGGCGGCCGGCGCGGTCACCGGCGGCATCAAGCGAGAGGCCGGGATGATCGCCGGCCACGAGCCCTGCGGCGTGGTCGCGGCCCTGGGCGCCGGGGTCACCGAGAAGGAAGCGCAAGTCGGCCAGCGCGTGATGGATCACCACTACGACGGCTGCGGCCGCTGCAAGCACTGCCGGGCCGGCTGGACGCAGATGTGCCTCGAGGGGACGGTGGTCTACGGCTCGGGCGGACACGGCGGCCACGCCCGGTACATGAAGGTCCCGGTGTCGACGCTGGTGCCGCTGCCGGACCCGCTCACCTTCGTGACGGGCGCCGCGATCTCGTGCGGCACCGGCACGGCGTGGGGCGCGCTCAAGCGCATCAACCTGCAGGGCGGCGAGACCATCGCCATCTTCGGCCAGGGCCCGGTCGGCCTGTCGGCCACGCAGTTCGCCGTGGTCATGGGCGCGCGGGTCATCGCCATCGACGTCTCGCCCGAGCGCCGCAAGCTCGCCGGCGCGTTCGGCGCCCACGAGCTGATCGACCCGAAATCCGTCGACGTCGTGGCCGCCATCCGCGATCTCACGCACGGCGAGGGCGCGCACAAAACGCTGGACGCGTCCTCGGCGCCGGACGCCCGCGCCGCGGCGGTGCGCGCGGTGCGCTCGTGGGGCACGGCCTGCTTCGTCGGCGAGCGCGGCCAGGTGACCCTGGACGTGAGTCCCGATCTCCTGCGCCGCCAGGTGACCCTGGTCGGCTCCTGGACGTTCTCCAAGCAAGGCCAGGCCGAATGCGCCGAGTTCGTCGCCGACCGAAAGGTGGACGTGGAGAAGCTCTTCACCCACCGCTGGACGCTCGACCAGGCCAAGGAAGCCTACGAGCTCTTCGACACCCAGACCACGGGCAAAGCCGTCATCCTGCCGTCCTGAACGAAGCAGGGCCAGGCGACTGGACTCGCGGCACGCCGAGCGGAAGGCTTCCCGGAGTCGCTCACTTGATTCGTGAGGCCAGTACGGCGGCCAGTTGGGTCGCGAGGATGCGGTTGCCCTCGTCGTTGAAGTGACAGCAATCATCCTCGAAAACTGGGATGGCAGTCTCCGCGAAGACCCTGCTCAAGTCGATGAAATCGACTTCACGGGCGCGGAGTTTCCGCCCCGCCGCCAGCAGCAGCGGATATCCCCTGGCCAGGGGCATCGCATAGTACGCCTTTGGGTTCGCGAACGATGCGCGCTCAGCCTCCGTGAGGGGCTTGGTGCCGGCGAAATGCTGGTTGGGCTGCAGGACGTGAACATAGGGGATGTTTCGCGCGCGGAGACGTTCCGCCATCGCGAAACTGCCTTCCTCCCAGACACGGACCGCCTGCGCCAGGACCTCGCCGGGATCGCCCCGTCGTCCGCGCCACGGCCCCGTCTGCTGGAAGCTCAATCGCTCGGGGTCGTCCGTTCTGAACCGGTCGTTGAGCGCGTTGTTCGCCATGACCTCCCGCCTCATCAGGACGCGCCGTCCCAACCCCCAGACCAAGCGGACCGCGGCGGAAGGCGTGAGATGTGAATCCAGAAGGACACGCGCGAGGGCGGCCCGGGCATTACGAGCGCCCAAGCCGGTGGTCAGGTGCTCCAGCAATTCGGGATCGCCCGGGTTCAGCTCCGCGAACCAGCTCCAAGCGTGCGGGAAGGTCGGCTCAAAACCATTGGTCGTCCCGTTCATGAACGCAATCGCGACCTCGTTCACGCCGTCGAGATTCACCACCAGATCGAACTGCGCGCCCATCAGGAGGTAGTAGTCCAGGGCCAGCATCTGCTGGGGTTGCTTCCACCCGCCTTCGGCAATCGCATTGATGACCACGGTCCGGCCCCTCAGCGCCGGTGCTCGTGCCAGTTCTCGCTTCAACGTTTCGGCGGCGCGAACGTTAAGGTATACGGTCACCGATCCACCGAACAGCCCGACGACGAACTCGTTGGCGCTCGTCTTGCGATAGGCCGCCGGCACATCGCTGTGGAACCCGGTGGGCGAAATGGGAGTGCTGTAGAGCCGCGCGGGAGAATCCGCGTTGCTCACGAAGCCGACATACGGGTGCAGCGCGTACGTCGGAACCGGCGCCTTGCCCTTGGAGCCGCCCGCATCGCGTTCGACCCGGAGCGCCTCGCGGAATCCCTTCACCGCCGAGGGCGAGTAGGCGCATTGATTGAACAGCACCGCGACCAGCAGCAAGCCACACAGCTCGAGCGACACCACCAGTGACGCCGCCGCGATGAAGAGGCGCCCGAGCAGGCGCCACCCACGCATGCCGGCCACGGGGTGGCTCGTCGTCACGGAAGGGCGAGCTTACGGCAGCTCATGAGCTCGACAGGATTCCCACTCTCCGAGCCAGTCCTTCGTCGCCTCTTGACCTGCCCCCGTCCGGTGTCTTCGAGCAATGCCCGGCAATAGGCCGCGCGGGCGCTTTCCGTGTGTGCGGGGTGAAGGGAACCATTTTTAGGTCGGCCGGGATTATATCCGATGAGCGGGTGAGTGACTACGGCCCCGGAAATTTTACAAGACGAATGGTCCGGTCGGTTCGTCCTGACACGAGCGGCGTGCGATGCGGGCGAACGATCACGCATCGCAGGATGCCGGATGCGGCTGACCGCTTGTCGCTGTGCCGAGACCGGTGAAGCTTGGCCAAAGGTGCCTCACCGAGCGGAGGCACCGGTGACCGGTTCTATGTCATCGAGGCGAGTTTCACCAGCAGGGCCTGCAGGGCGGGGTCGTCGAAGCCGCTGGGCTTGACGCGGTCGAACTCGGCGCGCTCTTTCTTGCGCCAGAGCGGGGGCTTGGTGGCGTCGATGGCCATCTTGCCGCCCACGCGCATGACGGTCATCTCGGACTTGTCGACGTTGGGGGCGGAGATGTCGAGCGGGTGGATGCGCTCGTGGGGGATCACGATGATGTCGCGGTCGGGATTCACGCGGGTCGAGATGGCCCAGAAGATCTCCCACGGGTTGTAGATGTCGACGTCCTCGTCGACGGCGATGGCGATCTTGGGGTGCAGGTAGGGGCACGAGAGCGTGCCGAGCAGGACGTCGCGGGCCTGGCCGTCCCAGCGCGGGGTGACCTGCACGAACACCGTGAACATCGTCACCCACGGCGGGATGTAGACGTCGTGCACGTCGGTGGCCCCGTGGATCTCGCGGAGCCGCCGATACAGGCTCGCCTCCATCGGCACCGAGACCAGCGGCTGGTGGTCGGTGAAGCGGGTGGCCTGCATGTGGCGGAAGATCGGATCGCGGCGGTGGGTCACCGCGGTGACCTCGAACACCGGCGCCGGCCCCTCGGCGCCCTTGCTGTAGCCGGTGAACTCGCCGAACGGTCCCTCGGGCTCGCGCACGCCCGGACGCACGATGCCCTCGATCACCACCTCGGCCTCCGCCGGCACTTCCAGATCGATGGTCTCGCACTTGACCAGCTCCAGCGTCTCGCCCAGCACCCCCGCGCCCATCTCCAGCTCGTCGTAGCCGTCGTGGCGGCCGCTGAAGTTGGCGAGGATCTCGTAGCCGGGATGCAGGCCGATCGCGAAGGCCATCGGCGCCACCTCGTTGCGCTCCTGGTATTTCATGAGGTGCGCCCAGTTGTGGCGCGCGGCCATCCAGAAGCCCATCTTGCGCGGACCCTTCACCTGCGAGCGGATGATCGCCTCGTTGCGCACGCCGGTGTCCGGGTCCTTGGTGATCGTGATGCCCGAGCCGAGATAGCGCCCGGCGTCGCCCTCTGAATGAATGGGGATCGGCAGCCTGGTGATGTCGGCGGCGTCGCCGACGAGCTTCACTTCCTTGCACGGGCCGTCGGAGACGAGCTTGGTCTGCCCGGGCACGCGGCTGAACATCCGGTCCGACAGCTCGCGGACCACGTTCTTCGGTGAGCTGACGCCGAGGGCGAGGGCCTGGCGCGCGCGGTCCTTCACGAGGATGTCGGTCAGCTTCCAGCCCGGAAACCCGCGCAGCCGCTCCAGCAGGATCGGGCGCGGGGCGGCCGAGCACAGCGCGGCGGCCTGGGTGACGGGATCGATCTCGTCGTCGATGCGGATGAGCTGGTCGCCGAGGTCTCGGAGAAAGTCTCGCAGCGTGAGGGCCATGGCTCGTGTCTCCTTGCGCGCGCGATCGGTCCCGGCGCGTGCCGCGCCGAGCGTGACGCGCCGATGACACAGTATACTTTCGCCCTCATGGATACGCGCGTCGTCGCCGGTCCGTTGCGGCGCTTCACGGCCGACGTGTTCGTGGGGGCGGGATTGGCCGCCGCCGACGCCGCCATCGTCGCCGACGCGCTGGTGTGGGCGAACCTGCGCGGCATGGACTCGCACGGGGTCGCGCGGGTGCCGGGCTACGTCGAGTGGATGCGGCGCGGCGACATCAACGTGAAGCCCCACATGCTCGTGAGCATGGAGGCGCCCGCGGTCGTGCTGCTCGATGCCGACCGCGCGGCCGGGCCCGTCGCGATGACGTCCGCGATGCATCACGCCGTCCGCAAGGCGGGCGAGGCCGGGGTGGGGCTCGTGTTCGTGCGGGCCACCACCCATACCGCGGCCCTCGGTTACTACACGCTGATCGCGGCGCGCGAGGGGATGGCGGGACTCGCGTTCGCGGCGTCCACGCCGCTCATGGCCTATCACGGCGCGCGCGCGCCGGGCGTGTCGACGACCCCGATCTCGATCGCGCTGCCGGGCGGCGATCGCGATCCGCTGCTGCTCGACATGAGCACGAGCCTGATCGCGATGGGCAAGCTCGTGCAGGCTCGGCGCACCGGCGAGCCGCTCCCCGAGGGCGCGGCCCTCGACGCCGAGGGCCGGCCGACCACCGACGCCAAGCAGGCGGTCACCCCGCTGCCCGTGGGCGGCCCCAAGGGCTCGGGACTCGCGCTGATGGTCGAGTGCCTCACCAGCCTCGTGCTGGGCAACCCCATCGCCGCCGAGGTGCTCGAGCAGACCGAAAGGGGAGCGCGCCACCGCCAGAACTGCCTGGCCCTGGCCATCGACGTTGGGCGCTTCGGCGATCCGCAGATGTTCGACCGCGAGGCCCGGCGCCTGGTCCGGGTGCTCAAGGCGCTGCCGCGCGCCGCCGGGGTCGACGAGATCCTCATGCCCGGCGAGCGCGGCCGCCGCACGTTCGAGCGCCGAACGCGCGAGGGCATTCCACTGCCGGCGAGCGTGGTCACCGAGCTCGCGAAGGTCGCCGACGCTCTCGGCGTGACGATGTTGGGGGCGTGAAGGCTTACTAGATCTTCCAGCCGAGCCAGTTGCAGACGGCGCGGCCCATGATCAGGTCTTTGTCCTTCGCCGACAGCCACGGCAGCTCTTCGGTGAACATGGTCACGCACTGCTTCCACGAGCAGGGCATGCGCGTGATGTCGGTGCCCCAGAACAGGCGCTCCGGCCCGTACGCGTCGTAGAGCTTGCGGATGTGACCGTGGATGTCGCGATACGGATACGCTTCGCTCGAGTAGCTCGGCGCGCCCGTCGCCTTCAACGCCACGTTGGGGTGCTTCGCGGCCGCCACCAGGTCCGGGAGATTCGACCAGTTCTTATCGGGCCGTCCGAAGTGATCGATGATCAGCTTCAGCCCGCGATGACGCTGGGCGATCTGATCCACGGCCTGGAACAGTCCCGCTCCGAGCAGCGCCACCGGCATGCCGGCGCGCTCGGCCGCGGGCCACAGCCAGTCCAGGCTGCCGTCGGTCAGCCACGTCTGCTGGTGCGGCTGGAGCAGCGCGAAGCGCAGCCCGAGCATCCCCGGCTGGCCCTTGATCCGATCGATCGCCGTCTTGCTCTCCGGCTTGTCGAGCGGAAAATTGCCGAGGATCGCGAGCCGGTTGGGATGCTGCTTCGCGGCCTCGACGGCGAGCGCGTTCGAGTTGGGATCCCATCCCGGCGGATGGATGAGCGCCGCGTTGACCCCGCCCTCGTCCATCTCCTTCAGCACGTCCGCGGCCGTGAAGTTCTCGACCTGGCGGTGGTTCACGTTGGTGGGCTTGTGGCCCGTCCAGATGTGGATCTGCGCGTCGACGATCGGCATGGTGTGTGACCTACCTCTCTCTTCTGCGTTATTGCTTCGGCGGGAGCCGTCAGCGGCGACCATACCAGACACGATCAGGCCCCAGCAAGCGACCGCCTCGTGCCTCCACGCGCGATCACGAGGCGATAGCCCAGGTCGATCTCGCGGAGGTCCAGCAGATGTCCGTGACGGCGCCGCCAGGTGCCGTTTTCGAGGTCGCGACGCAGTCGAGCCACGCCGGGCTCGACGCCGGCGATCTTGGCGAACGTGGACATGGCGCCGCGCACGCCGGGGTCGAGGTACGCCTCGGGACGTCGCCAGTACGCGCCGAGGAAGCCGTCGACGCAGTCGTGAGGGACGAGGAGCGGGCGACACTCGACGCGTCCCAGCGCCTGTCCGAGCTCGTCGATCGACGGAAAGATCGGACGATCGATCGTCCAGATCTCGGGGAAATAATCGTCGACCAGCCAGAAGTCCGAGAACGCGGGGTCCCAGGTGAGGATCACCACGCGCTGACGGCTGACGCGCGACAGCTCGGCGAGGCCGCGCGCGCGGTCGGGCCAGTGGTGCACGGTGAGGACGGCCAGCGACGCGGCGAACGCGGCGTCCGGGAAAGGCAGGTGAGTGGCCGACGCCTGCACGACGGGCGCGCTGCCCGCGCGGCGCTGGCGGATCATCGCGAGCGACGGCTCGACCGCGACGACCGCGCGATCGCCCGGCTCGTACGATCCCGCGCCGGCCCCGACGTTCAGCAGCGAGTCCGCGCCGTCGAGGGCGTCGGTGATGGCGGCGGCGATGCGCGGATCGGGGCGACGATGGTGACCGTAGCCGACACCGATCGCGTCGTAGAGCTGCGACATCTGGCGCGTCCGGCTACGTCTGCGGAGCGTCGGGGCGGAACTTGGTCTCGGGCTTGAGGCCTTTGCGGCGGCGCGATCCGCTGACGCGGCCGTTTTCGAGATAGCGGCCTTCGACCGCGCGCCGGGCCGCCTCGTCCCACTCGGGCAGCCAATCGCCGAGCGAGTATCCGTGCCACGGAGACTGCGGCCGCAGCCCGGGCAGGCCGAGCTCGTCCCAGATCTTGCGCGCACGCTCCATGTATTCACGCTTGGGCAGCGCGAGCGGGGGCAGGTCTTCCTTCATGGTCGCGTCGACGAGCAGCGTGGAATCTTCCTCGCCGCCGTGCTCGCGCTTGGGACCGTGGCCCTGGCCGCGATGGGGCAACGCGCGCACGTCCTCGATCGGGTTCATGCGATAGGCCATGGCCCACAGGATCGCGTCGGCGTTGTCGGGATCGATGTCGTCGTTGACCGCGATCGTGATCTTGCCGCAGTCACCCTTGAAGAAGGCGGCGCCGTAGAGCGCGCGCCAGACCTCCGTGCGCGACATCCCCTTCTCCACCACGACCACGCTCACGCGCAGGAGGCCGGTCAGCGGCTCGTGCAGGGCCACGCGCTTGACCCCGCGGATGCCGAGGTCGTTGCGCAGGTGGGCCAGGAACAGCGGCTCGTAGGCCACGCGCTTGATCACGCTCGACTCGCTGGGCGTGACCTGGCTGATGTACGAGGGCACGACGGCGTCGCGCCGTCGGGTGATCGCGGTGACCCGCATCGGCATGTTGAACTCTTCGAGGGCCACGTGGCCGTGCGACTCGCCGAACGGCGCCTCGGGCTCGACGTATTCGGTGTCGATCAGGCCCTCGACGACGACCTCGGCCTCGGCGGGCACGAGCAGATCGATCGTGCGCGCGCGCACCACGTTGATCGGCGCTCCCGCCAGACCGCCGGCCACGCCCATCTCGTCCACGCCGATCGGCAGCTTCTGCGGACCCAGGAACGCGACCGACGGCGGGCAGCCGAGCACGATCGCGCACGGCATGGTCTTGTCGCCCCGCCGCTGGTGCTCGAGGTAGTGCAGGTAGCCGCCGGCCCCGCCCGCGCGCGTGGCCATGCGCACGACCAGCCGGTCCGGTGCCTTCAGCGCGGCGCGATAG
Source organism: Candidatus Acidiferrum sp. (assembly GCA_035317605.1). Lineage (GTDB taxonomy): Bacteria > Methylomirabilota > Methylomirabilia > Rokubacteriales > CSP1-6 > DATHGT01. The sequence goes on from DATHGT010000344.1 coordinate 47,613, forward strand.
GTCCCCATGTTCTGCACGCCGGTCACGGGGTCGCGGGTGATCACGTTGGTCGCGGTCAGCGTGGGCGCGCTGTCGAAGCCCGGCGTGGAGATCGGGATGGGCAGCGCGTCGAGCCCGTGACCCTCGCCGAGCAGCGCGTCGCCCTCGACGATCACTTCGTGGCAGACCGCGTCCTCCACGACGCGCGGCTCGACGGGATTGGCGATCGCGTGGTCCCAGCGCGCCTGGATCTCCTCCAGCGGCACACCCATGCCGACGCTGTAGATCGCGCGGTTGGCGGCCATGGCCCCGACGACGACCGGCAGCGCGTAGCGACGTCCAAGTCCGTCGATCACGTTGGTGAACAGGAAGGCCTTGCGCGCTTCTTCGTCGAGACCGCCCACGAACTGCCAGCGCACCAGCGGGTGCATCTCCGCGTCCTTGTCGATCGGCCGATCGATCCGCAGCAGCAATCCCCGTCGCTCGAGCGCTACGAGGTGCTCGTGAAGGTCCGCGTACCCGCGCTTGGCCTCGCTCATGACCGCGGTGCGAGTATAGCGGATCAGTCGCGCAGGGAGCGCTCGAGGATGCTGCCGAACTCCGCGGGGACGACGACACCATCCATCAGCTCGCTCGATTCAGGGAAGTATGGACGGCCGAGCGTGGTCCCGTCGGCGAGCCAGATCGTGAGCCAGTAGCGCGGCTCACCGAACGTGTACGCGCGCGGTGGGCGCACGCGCCCGCGCAGCATCATGTCGACGAGGGCCTCGGCATCCTTGGCGGCGATGCGGGCCGGCGTGCCCGCGTTCGGCGGCGTGAGCCCGCCGCGTTGCACGTCGATCGCGCGGACTCTACCAGCGACGTCGAAGAGGTCGCCGCCGACTCGCGCGCGCGGATTGCGCCAGACCTGATAGAGGAAGACGCGCTCGTTGACCACGGCGGCCAGCCGGAACTCCGTGCGATAGCCACGCACGGCGTACACGCGGGTGCCGGCCGGCATGAACGCGGCGGCCGCGTCCCGGCCGAACGCGCAGCCCACGCGGTCTTCGCCGTACGAGCACTCGACGGTCGCGAACTCGATGCCGAGGTCCGCGCGTGTGAGCGCGCGTCCCGGCTCCTCGGCCCAGCGCAGGTAGTGCACGTCGTCGAACGTGATGAAGTCGAGAATGCCCTGCGCCTCGGCGCGGCCGGCCAGGGCCAGGATCATCAGGACGACGGCGAACCCTCTCGTGACGGCTACGTTCCGGCCTTTCGCGTCGTGAGCAGGGAGAGCACCTCGGCCAGCGCGCGGTCGGCTTTATCGTGCAACTCGTCGGTCGGGTTGCCGGCGATCGGGTGGTCGATGACCACGAACGGGTAATCCGGAAGACCTTCGATGGTCGCGATCTCGCGGACGCTCACCGCGAAGCGATCGGTCATGACGGCGACGGCGGGGATGCCGAGGCGCTCGGCCGACAGGGCGTCGTGCAGACTGCACGACGAGCAGCTCCCTCAGTCGCCGATGCCGGAAACGATCGCGTCGGCCTGGGCCAGCTCGTCGAGCATCGCGCGCGGCACCGGGCGCGAGCTGTCGGGCTTGCGCCGGCGCACGATCTCGCGCACGCCGCGCTCGCGCAGCAACGCCTCCAGGCGATCGTAGAACCACGCGGTCCCGATCTTGGCGTTGTCGAGCAAGCCGATGGTGGTGCCCTCGAGCGAGGTCAGCGCCGGCGCCAGCGCCAGCGGTTCGAGATCCGGGTCGAGCCTCGGGTCCAGCACGCGAATCGTCATGCGATGCTCCTTCTTTTCTTTGAGATGGGGAGCCCCTGCGGCTCCCCCCATACCCCCTCGACGCGTGACGCTCGGGCTTCGCCCGAGCGCGCCTCGATTCTACCGGTTCGCTCGGCGCGGTTCGATTTCACCTTCGTCTCTACCGTTCAATCGGCACGGTGACCGCGAGGGATTTCTCGGCGTACCACGGCGGGATGACGGCGCCGAATCCTCCGGCGGGTCCGCCGGCGCCGACGATCAGCAGGTCGTCCGGCGAGCGCAGCGCGGTGTGGACGTTGTCGCCCTTGTGGCCCACGACCACGCCCTTGCCGACGCCGCGCCAGTCCTCGCGCTTCACCCGCGCGCGCTCGTGGATGAACTCGCGGACGTCGCGCTTCGACCAGCCGGCGGCGTGCAGCACGTCGCGGTGCTGGCGGCCGACCACGATCACGTAGTTGCCGGCCCAGATCGAGTAGGTGAGCAGGTTTGCGCGCATGGTCGCGGCGTAGGTCTCGAGCAGCTCGCGCGGCTCGCGCGTCCACTCGTTCATGAGCTGGTGCGGTGCTCCCGCGGCCAGCACCGTGACCGCCGAGCGTCCGGCCGGCACGCCACGCTCGACGGCCAGCGGCAGCCACGCGTTGTCTTCCTCGTCCTCGGCCACGCAGTACGTGAACTTGCCGGGATGACCGAGCGTGGAGCGATCGAGGCGGCCGGGCACGCCGCCGAGCACGTTGATGATCAGCAAGCGCGCGGTGCGGCCGATGGTGGCGTTGGCGCGGCTCGCGTTGCCCAGCGCGTTGTGGGTCGAGTTCATGCCGATCGCTCGCCGGACCGGACCGTTGACCACGATGAACTGAGCGCTGCCCCCGGTCGACGCGGTGGTGCCGTGCAGCCCGAACTCCGGCGCGCACATCGCGCGCACCACCGCGAGCACCACCGGCATGTACTCGGGCCGGCACCCGGCCATGACGGACGCGATCGCCACCTTCTCGGCCGTAATGCGCCGACGGCGAACCGGCTCGACAGCGACGACCTCGTCGCCGGTGAGCGCGGCGGCATCGAGAAACCCGCGCACGAGCTTCTCGGTCGGCGGCACGATCGGCAGGCCGTCGGTCCAGCCGTTGTCCTGGTACAGCTCGTTGGCCGCGAACGCGTCCTCGACCTCGTAAGCCTTGCTCTGCGTCTTCGCCTCGCTCATGAGGCGAATCATACGACGATGTCGGCCGCGGCGCGGCCGCCGTGCGCGTCGAGGAAACCGGGGCATAATACGCGCCATGAACCCTCGTGAAGAGACGATCACGGTCGGTGGTGTCGACGTGCACACGTGGATCGGCGGGCAGGGCGATCCGCTGCTGGTGCTGCACGGCGCCGGCGGCAACCGCGGCTTCACGCGCTGGATGCGCGCGGTGGCCGAGCGCTACACGGTGTGGGCGCCGACGCATCCGGGCTTCGGCCGCTCGGGCGACGCGGAGTGGATGGACGGCATCGACGACCTCGCGCGCTTCCACCTCTGGTTCATGGACGCGGCCGGACTGCGCCGGCCGCACGTGCTCGGCCACTCCATCGGCGGCTGGACGGCGGCCGAGATGGCCGCGATGAGCCCGGGCTCGCTCGATCGACTCGTGCTGGTGGCGCCGGTGGGGCTCAAGCCGGAGACCGGCGAGATCCTCGACGTGTTCTTCTACTCGCCGCAGCAGCTCCGCGACATGACCGTCCACGATCCGAAGACGATCCCGGAATGGGACGAGCTCTACGGCAAGCCGCCGACGCCGGCGGAGCTGGAGATCGCCGAGCGTAACCGCGAGATGACCGCGCGGCTCACCTGGAAGCCCTACATGCACAACCCGCGGCTGCCGCGCTTCCTGCCGCGCGTGACCAACCCGTCGCTGATCATCTGGGGACGCGAGGACCATATCGTGCCCGTCGCCTGCGCCGAGCAGTACCGGCGCCTGCTGCCCAACGCGACGCTCCACGTGTTCGACAAGTGCGGCCACCTGCCGCCCATCGAGCAGCCGGACGCCTTCGCGCGCCTCGTGGCCGACTTCCTCGGAGGAGCTGGGCGATGAAGCTCTATTACTTCAGCGAGATGCCACATCACGAATATCCCGACGAAGAGGGCGACAAGTACCCGTCGCTACGCCTGGCCTTCCCGAACAAGTTCTTCGACCCGGGCAAGGCCGCGGAGAACTACCAGCGCTACTTCGCCGAGTACGAGCTGGCCGATCAGGTCGGCTTCGACGGGCTCATGATCAACGAGCACCACTCGACCCCGTCGTGCGTGGACGTGGGCGTCAACATGACCGCCGCCGTGCTCGGCCGGACGACCAAGCGCGCGAAGATCCTGATCCTCGGCAACATCCTGCCCATCGAGGACAACCCCGTCCGCATGGCCGAGCAGCTCGCCATGGCCGACCTGATCTCGAACGGCCGCGTGCTCTCCGGCTTCGTGCGCGGCGTCGGCGTGGAACAATGGTGGGCCAACTCCAACCCCGTCCACAATCGCGAGCGCTTCGAGGAGTGCCACGATCTCATCTTGAAGTGCTGGACCGAGCCCGGCCCGTTCCGCTGGGAGGGCCGGCACTATCACTTCCGCCACGTCAACCCGTGGTGCCTTCCGCTGCAGAAGCCGCACCCGCCGATCTGGATTCCCGGCACCGCGAGCCCGGAGACCGCGATCTGGGCCGGCCAGCGCGGCTACACCTACGTGCCGTTCTTGGTTCCCTTCGAGATCGCCCGCGAGCTGTTCGAGTTCTACCGCCAGGGCGCCGCGGAGGCCGGCCGCACGGCGACGCCGGACAACTTCGGCTTCCTGATCTGCGCGGTCACCGCCGATACCAAGGCCAAGGCGGTGGAGGCCGGCCGCCACTTCGTCTGGCGCATGGGCCCGACGCTGCGCGGCCCCATCGACTGGTTCCAGCCCGTCGGCATGCGCTCCCGCGCCGGCAAGCAGTTCGCGCTCAAGGCGCGCCCGCGGTCACTGTCGACGATGAGCTACGAGGAGCTGTTGGCCTCGAACCTGATCATCGCCGGCACCGCCGACGAGGTCGCCGACAAGTTCGCCCTCGTCCACCGAGAGCTCGGCGTCGGCCACCTGCTGCTGGAAGCCCAGGAGTCCCGCATGGACCACGAGACCACCGCGCGCTCGATCGAGCTGATGGGCGCCAAGGTCATCCCGCTGACGTCGAAGCTGTAGGCCGAACGGCGCGTCTTAGGCGCCGCGCATCTCCGCCTCGCTCAGGATGCGGAAGCCGACTTTCACCGTCACCTGGAACTGGTCGACCTGGCCGTTCTTCACGCTGCCGCGGACCGAGGTCATCTCGAACCAGTCCAGGCCCTTGAGGCTCTCGGCCGCGCGGGCGATCGCGTTGCGGATGGCCTGCTGGATCGACTCTTCGGATACGCCGACCAGCTCGATGACCTTGTAGGTCTTGTCCGGCATGAGGGAGTCCTCCGTTTTCGTTGAGTGACTCCGACTATAACGCGGCCGGCAAAGCGTCGCTCGGTCTGAGGTAGACTGCCTGCCATGTACATCGACTGGCGGCTGTGGGAGTTCACGCGCGGGGTCCGGCTGCGCATCGCCACGACGGTCGCACTCGGCCTCTGCCAGGTCGCGGTCGGGATCGCGCGGCTGGCCTTGCTCGGTTGGGTGCTGGGGCGCGTGTTCGCGGGCGCCGGGTTTCAGGAGCTCGTGCTGCCCGTCGCGCTGACCGCCGCCGCGGTGCTCGTGCGAGCCGGGCTCGAGTACACGCGGGCGACCTACGCGCATCGCACGGCGGCGATCGTCCAGACGCGGCTCAGACAGAGGCTCTACGAGCACATCGTCGCCCTCGGCCCGGCGCACTTCGCGGGCGCGCGGACGGGCGAGGTACTGCTCTCCATGGGCGAGGGCGTGCAGCAGCTCGAGACGTACTTCGGCCAGTACCTGCCTCAGCTCATCGTGGCCGGACTCTCGCCGCTGTTGATCTTCGGGTTCGTGGCGTTCCTCGATCTTCCGGTGGCGCTGGTGCTGCTTGGCGCCGCGCTGGTGACTCTCGTCGCGCCGGCCTTGTGGCACAGCCGCGATAAGTCGGCCAGCCGCGCGCGCCAGACCGCGTACGGAAACTTCGCGTCGGACTTCCTCGACTCGATCCAGGGGCTCGGCACCCTGAAATCGTTCGGTCAGAGCGGGGCGCGGCTGGCGCTCCTCGAAAAGCGCGGATGGGAGCTGTTCAGCAGCACCATGTGGGTGCTCGCGCAGAACACGATGGCGCGGGGGATCACCGACGCCGGGATCGCCATCGGCGCCTCGGCCGCGCTCGGCGTGGGGGCCTGGCGCGTGGCCTCGGGCGAGATGTCGCTGACCGTGCTGCTCGTGATCCTCATGCTCGGCGTCGAGGTCTTCCGCCCGCTGCGCGAGCTGCGCATCCTCCTCCATCAGGGGATGCTCGGGCTCTCGGCGGCCCAGGGGATCTACTCCGTCCTCGACGCGCGACCCGCCGTCAGTGACGAGGCGCCGCCGGCCGGGGCGGCGTCCCTCGTCCCCACCGTGGAGTTCGAGAACGTGAACTTCGCCTATCCCGGCGGGCGCGGCGCGGCGCACGACGGGCTCAGCTTCTCCGTCGCCCGTGGGGAGCGCGTGGGCATCGTGGGGCCGAGCGGCTCCGGCAAATCCACGATCGCGCGGCTGCTCCTGCGGCTGCACGATCCGCAGGGCGGGCGCGTGCTCGTGGGCGGCCGCGACGTGCGGGCGCTCTCGCTCGCCGACCTGCGACGGGCCATCGCGGTGGTGAGTCAGGACACGTATCTCTTCCACGGCACCGTCGAGGACAACCTGAGAATGGGCAAGCCCGACGCGACCGCGGTCGAGCTGGACGCGGCGGCGCGGGCGGCCAACGCCTACGAGTTCATCGCGCGGTTGCCCGAGGGCTACCGCACGGTGGTGGGCGAGCGCGGGGTGCGGCTCTCGGGCGGACAACGCCAGCGCATCGCGATCGCCCGGGCGCTGCTGCGCGACGCGCCGATCCTGGTGCTCGACGAGGCGCTCTCCTCGGTGGACGCGGAGAGCGAGGCCGTCATCCAGGAGGCCCTCGATCGCCTGATGCGCGGGCGCACCACGCTGATCTTCGCCCATCGGCTGTCGAGCGTGATCGGCGCCGACCGCATCCTCGCCCTCGACGGCGGGCGGGTGGCCGAGAGCGGCAGCCACGCCGAGCTGATGGCGCGCGGCGGCGTCTATCACCGGCTGATGTCGCTCCAGTCACGCGACGGCGACGGCGCGGGAGACGTCGTGTTCGACGTGCTGGAGCGGCCGGCGACCAATGGCCATCCAACCAACGGGCAACCGAGGGAGCGAACGGAGCCGGCGGAGGCGATGCTCACCGCCTCGAATATCGGCTGGCCGCAGGTCATCCGCACGCTGCTCGGCATGGTCGGACCGTATCGCGGCCAGCTCGCGCTCACGTTCGCGCTCGGCGTCGTGCGCGTGGTGGCGCTGATCGGGGTCGGCGTGCTGAGCGCGCTGATCGTTCAGGCTTTGAAGCGCGGCTCGCCGTGGGGCGGCTTGCTGATCGCGCTCGCGATCGTCGCGCCGATGGCCGGATTGCTCCACTGGCTCGAATCGTGGCTGGCCCACGACATGGCCTTCCGCCTGCTCACCCACATGCGGCTCGACCTCTTCCGCAAGCTCGACGCGCTCGCGCCGGCATATCTGGTACGGCGCCGCTCCGGCGATCTGGTCGCCGCCGCCACCAACGACGTCGAGCTGATCGAGTACTTCTTCGCCCACACGATCACCCCGGGCTTCGTGGCGATCCTGATCCCCGCGGGTGTGGTGGTGACGCTCGCGGTCTTCGGCTGGCCGCTGGCCCTGGCGGTGCTGCCTTTCCTCGCCTACGCGGCGCTCAGCCCTCTCCTCGGCCGCGCGCAGATCGACGAGCTGGGCGCGCGCTCGCGCGACGCGGCGGCCGAGCTGAACGCCCACGCGGTGGATTCGGTGCAGGGCCTCAGCGAGATCGTGGCCTTCCAGCAGGAGCGGGAGCGCGGCGTGGCGTTCGCCGAGCGCGCGCGCGCGTGGGTCTCGGCACGCACGGCGATGCTCGACGATCTCACGCGCCAGGGCGTCTTCCAGGAAGCGGCGACCGGCCTCGGTGCTCTCGCGGTGGCGACGACGGGTGGGTTGCTGGTGGCGAATGGACGGCTCGACAGCGGCGTCCTTCCGCTGCTCACGCTGATCGCGATCTCCGCGTTCGTGCCGGTGTGGGAGATCGCCCAGGTCGCGCGGCAGCTCGCCGACACGCTCGGCGCCGCGCGCCGCCTGCACGCCGTGCACTCCGAGCCGGTGCCGGTCGTCGACGGCCGTGGCGTCGGACGCACGCGTTCCGTCGCTCCGGCCATGGAAATGCGCGACGTGCGCTTCGTCTATCCCGGCCGCGTCGATCCGGCGCTCGACGGGGTCTCGTTCGAGGTGCCGGCGGGCCACACGGTTGCGCTCGTCGGCCTCTCCGGCGCCGGCAAGACCACGGTGGCCGCGCTGTTCCTGCGCTTCTGGGATCCGGCGTCGGGGATCGTGCGGCTCGACGGCCACGACGTGCGGGACTACAAGCTCGACGAGCTGCGCTCGCGGATCGCGCTGGTGGCCCAGGACACCTATCTGTTCAACGACACCCTGCGAAACAACGTCGTGCTCGCCAAGCCGACGGCAACGCCGGCCGAGGTGGCCACCGCCGTGGCCAAGGCCTCGCTCGACGAATTCGTGGCCTCGCTGCCCGACGGGCTCAACACGCTGGTGGGCGAGCGCGGCGCCCAGCTCTCCGGCGGCCAGCGCCAGCGCGTGGCGATCGCCCGCGCGTTCCTCAAGGACGCACCCATCCTCATCCTTGACGAGGCGACGTCACACCTCGACGCGGTCAACGAGGCCGCGGTGCGCGCGTCGCTCGCCATGCTCGCCCGCGAGCGCACCACGCTGGTCATCGCCCATCGCCTGGCCACCGTCCGCGACGCCGATCGCATCGTGGTCCTCGACGCCGGCCGCATCGTGGAGATCGGCGAGCACGATTCTTTGCTCGCCCGCGGCGGTCTCTACGCCCGCCTGGTCGGCCGCCAGCTCGCCGGCGTCGCCCGCTGACGTGTACGCCGAGTGCGCGCGCCCCGGGGGATCCGGGGCGCGCCGAGCGGGCCCCTCATGTCACTAGTCCTGCTGGATGGGGACGTCCGCCTCGGCCAGGAAGACGTGCTGGCTGGCCTTCCGGGCCGCGGTCCCGGCATACGTGGCCGCGGCGGCCGCCAGGATCGGGTTGGTCTGGAACTGCGCCACCCCCAGCGCGACTTCCTCGACCGCGCTGGTCACCAGCGATTCCGCCATGGACGCGGCGCCTTTCAACCAGCTCTCCGCCTTCGTTTTCTGCGTCTGCTTGGGCAGCTTGTCGAGTAGCGCCGGCAGGCGATCGGGCAGTCGATACCGCCGATTCCCTCCCACCTCAACCAGGATGCGGATCAGGTCGCGAACGTACTGTTCCGCGCTCCGCTCGCTCAGGAGCCCGCGGAGTCCCTTCCAGCCCTGCTGAAGCTCGTCGATGTTCAACTTGGCCAGCGCCTGCACGTCCAGACCTTTCGCCGCGTCCCCCGTGACGGAGGCAAGCCCCTTGAGGAGTCCCGTATGCCCTGGCGGAACGATCTGGATGCCATCGATCGTCGAGAACCCGTCGTTGGCGAAGAAATATCTTCGCCAGCCGCCCAGCACCTCTTGGCCGAGGTCGGGGTCGGCCAGGTTCCGGAGCGAGCTGATGAACGAGACGCCGATGCCGACCTGTCGGCCCACGATCGCGCGGAGGGCGTCCGGGACCCGCGAGCCGCCGGCGCCGCCGGTCAGCTCGCCGATGCGCTTGCGGATGGCCTCGAGCGCGTCGACGTTGGCGAGCTGCCCCACGAAGCCCTGCAAGTCACCGAGCTTGAGGTCGCTGAGATTGATGCGCGAGAGGTCGATGTCCCTGAGGCCCTCGAGCCGCGTCCGCACCTTGTCGCCGATGCGATCGAGCAGGTCGTCCAGCTCCAGACCGTCCAGCAGCTTGGACACGTCGAACAGGCCGGACACGTCGCCCTTCTGGAGGTCTGGCAATTCGACGCTGTCGTCTTGGAGCAGTCTCAACAGGAGGCCTGGTGACTTGACGCTCGCGTTCGCGAAGTCGTCGACCACGGTGTTGACACGGTTGTGGATGGCGGTGAGGATGCCGATTCCGAGCGGAGTCTTGCCCATGACTGCCTCCCTGATCGAACGGATGGGTGGCGAAAACGTATCACAAAAGGTACGTCGGCGAGCGAGCCCTTGTCGGCGGCGGCGTCCCTGACGTTGGCCGGCCGAGTGGTTTGACGTAAGATCGGCCCCCATGAGCGAAGAGACGCTTCGGAAGATCGCGCTGTCGGTGCGGAACTGGGGCAAGTGGGGGCCGGACGACGAGATCGGGACGCTGAACTACATCACGCCGGAGCGGATCGCGGCGGCGTGCCGGCTGGCCACGACGGGCAAGGTGTTCGCGCTCGGCATTCCGCTCGGGCGTAACGGCCCGCAGAGCGGCACGCGTCAGCGCTTCAACCCGATCCACACGATGTTCCGCGACGGCGGCGACGCGCCGCGCACGCCCGAGGAAGTGAAGGCCATGGAGGGCTACGGCGGGTCCGACGACTGGATCGTGATGCCGCTCCAGTGCGTCACCCAGTGGGACAGCCTCGCCCACGTGTTCTACGAGGGGAAGATGTACAACGGCTACGACGCGCGGCTGGTCACCAGCAGCGGCGCCGCCAAGAACAGCATCGACAAGACCAAGAGCAAGATCGCCGGCCGGGGCGTGCTGCTCGACGTGGCCCGCCACAAGGGCGTGCGCGCGCTCGAGCCCGGCTACGCGATCACGATCGCCGACCTCGACGCCACGGCCGCGGCGGAGAAGGTCGAGGTGCTGCCCGGCGACATCCTGCTCGTCCGCACCGGTCACATGACGCGCTACCTCGACCGGAAGAGCTGGCAGAACTACGACCTGGATCCGTTCCCGGGGATGTCCATTCACACCACCGCGTGGCTCCACGCCAAGCAGGTCGCGGCCATCGGCAGCGACAACTACGCGGTGGAAGTGCGGCCCTCGGAGATCCCCGGCTTTCGCAACCCGTTCCACGTGGTGGCGATTCCGAACATGGGACTGACCCTCGGTGAGATCTTCTTCCTCGAGGAGCTGGCCGAGGACTGCGCGGCCGACGGACGCTGGGCGTTCCTGCTGGTCGCTCCGCCGCTGCCGGTTACCAACGGGGTCGGCACGCCGATCAATCCCTACGCGTTGAAGTAAGGGTCCGGCGAGCGCCGGACGCGATGACAGTCCCGCCGATCGTCCCCGTGCTGGCGCTCGTGTCCGCCGTGCTGTCGGCGGGCGCGACGATCTTCATCCGTCAGGGGCTGCGCACGAGCGGGTCCTTCACGGGGTTCTGGATCAACGTGGTCGTCGGCATGATCACGCTCTGGATCGCGGTCGCGGTCACGGGCGGGCCGGGTCCCGTGTCGGCGAAGGCGCTCGGGTACTTCGTGCTGGCCGGCCTCGTGGGGACGGTGGCGGGCCGCCTCTTCCGCTTCGTGGCCATCGAGCGTGTGGGCGCCTCGGTGGCCGCGGCGGTCATCAACCTGAACCCGATGATCGCGACCATCCTGGCCATCCTGCTGCTGGGCGAGCAGGTCACGATGCCGATCGTGGTGGGCACGCTGGTCATCATGCTCGGCACCGTGCTGCTGTCGCTGAGCGGAGGGCGCCTCGGCTTCGCCCCGCGCCTGCTCTGGCTGCCGATCCTCTCGGCCACGTGCTTCGGCATGGTGTCGATCCTCAGAAAGCTCGGGCTCGGAGGGGCCGGCCCCATCATCGGCACCGCGCTCAACGTCACCACCGCGGCCGTCGCATTCGGGAGCTTCATGCTGGCCACCGGCCAGCGCGACGCGCTGATCGTGCGGGGTCGGCCGCTCGTCTACTTCGCGGCCGCCGGCCTCATGGAGAACACCGCGGTCTTCCTCAACATCGTGGCGCTGGGGATGGGGACGGTCAGCGTGGTGACGCCGCTCTACGGCTCGTCGCCGATCTTCGTGCTGCTGTTCTCGTTCCTGTTCCTGCGCGGGGTCGAAGTCCTGACCGCCCGTGTGGTGACCGGCACCCTTTTGATCGTGCTCGGGATCTACCTGATCAGCGCGCTGGCGGGCCGCTAACCCGCGCGCTTGATCTCGATTTCGATGAACACGATCTCGCGCGCGGTCTCGTTGCGAACGTCGTGCTCGACCCCCGCTTTGCGGAAGTACGACTGACCGGTCTTGATCGGGTTCTGCGCCGAGCCGCTCGCGGAGATCACGGTCATGACGCCTTCGGTGATCGGCACCACGACGTAATCGTGCTCGTGCCGGTGGTGTCCGATCGCGCTGCCCGGCGGCAGCCGCCACTCCGTCACCCGCGCCTCGGGCGTATCTACCTGCACCGAGGCGCGGGCAGCGGAGCTCAAATCACCTTTTCGCGCTTGAGGGCGGCGAGGTCTTCGTCGTTCAGGCCGAGGAGCTTGCCGTAGACCTCGGTGTTGTGCTCGCCGAGCAGCGGGGCGGGCGTCACCTCGACCGGCGAGGCCGACATGCGAATCGGGCTGCCGAGCATGGCCATCTTGCCCCGCGTGGGGTGCTCGATGTCCACGACCATGCCGCGCTGGCGGAGGTGCTCGTTGTTCATGATCTCGGTGGAGTCGAGGACGGCCCCGCACGGCACGCCGGCCTTGCCCATCAGCTCCATCACCTCGTGCTTGGTCCGCGTCGACGTGAAGCCCTCGACCATCGCCTCCAGCTCCGCCTGCGCGGCCATGCGGCCCTCACGCGTCTGGTATCGCGGATCGTCGCCCAGCTCCGGGCGGCCGAGCACCTTGGTGAGCGCCTTCCACATCTCGATGTTGGCGGTGTGGACGAAGACGTAGTCGTTGGGGCCGAACGGCTTGCAGCGATAGGTGTTCGACGGGCACGCCTGCGGCGAGCGGTTGCCCTTTCTCGGAATCGGGTCGACGCCGAGGTAGTAGTCGCGGAAGTGGATGCGGGTCATGTTGATCACGACGTCCATCTGGGCGACTTCGATGCGCTGCCCCACGCCGGTGACCTGGCGCTGGATGATGGCACCGAGGATGCCGATGGCCGTGTGCAGACCCGAGCCGGTGTCGCCGAGGCCGGCCTCGACGCGGAGCGGGGGGCCGTCCTTCTCGCCGGTCAGCGCCATCACGCCGCCCATGGCCTGGGCAATCATCTCGAAGCTGTTGTAGCTCGCGTACGGGCCCGTGCTGCCGAAGCCCTTGACCGAGGCCGAGATGATGCGCGGGTTGATCTTGGCCAGATCGTCGTAGCCGAAGCCGAGACGCTCCATCGAGCCGGGCCCGAGGTTCTCGAGCACGACGTCGGCGGTCTTCACCAGCTCCGTGAACATCTGCTTGCCGCGGTCCGTCTTGAGGTTGAGCGTGATCGCCCGCTTGTTGCAGTTGAGCAGGCAGAAGAATACCGCGTCGATGTCCGGCCGCTCGCTGAGCCCGCGGCGCGACTGCTCACCTCCGGGCGGCTCGATCTTGATGACGTCCGCCCCCATCCACGCCAGCGTCTCGGCGCAGCTCGGCCCCGCTTCGAACTGCGACAGATCGAGAACGCGAATCCCATCGAGTGCCTTCGTCATCGTTCCCTCCGATCATCGGTTGAACCAAGGACCGCCCCGCGGTCGCCCGCGGGGCGCATCAGCGCTTGGGGGGTTTGGGGGGCCATTTCGGGGCCCTCCCAATCCATTACGCCCTCCCAATCCATCACGTCGTGTACGCGGAAAAGCGAACGGTGGTCGCGCGGGCTTGGTCGCTGGTCATCACGTTGACCACGGCCGGCTTGCCCGAGGCGTACGCGCGCTCGAGCGCGGGACGGATGTCGTGCGGCTTCTCGACCATCTCGCCGTACGCGCCCAGCTCGATGGCGACCTTGTCGTAGCGCGTGCGGCCGAGCGTGCGGCCCGGCTTGGGCAGCGGGTTACCCCACGAAGTGTTGGCCGTCCAGCCGCCGTTGTTCGAGATCACGCACACGATCGGGATCTTGTGACGCACGGCGGTGTCCATCTCCATCGAGTTGATGCCGTAGGACCCGTCGCCGTGCAGCACCACGACCTGCTTGTCGGGCTTGGCCACCTTGGCGCCGAGCGCGAAGGGCAATCCCACGCCCATGCAGCCGAAGGTGCCGGAGTTCATGCGATGACCGGGCACGAACGTCGGGATCGACTGGCGGCCGAAGTTCAGGATCTCCTGGCCGTCGACGACGAGGATCGCGTCGCGCTTGAGGAAGTCGCGGACTTCCTTGCAGAGGCGCAGCGGGTGGATCGGGGTCTCGTCGCTCGACATCACCTTGTCCTGCTCGGCCGTCTTTTCGGCGTCGATCACGCGGAGCTTGCTCACCCAGTCGCCGTACTGGCCGGGCTTGATCTTGCCCTTGGCCTCGGCCAGCAGCTGCTCGAGCACCGCGCGCGCGTCGCCGAGGATCGGCACGTCGACCTCGCGGTTGTGGCCGAGGTCCGACCCGTCGATGTCGACCCGGATGACCTTCATGTCCTGGTTGAAGCGCGGCGCTGCCCCGAACTGGATGATCCAGTTGAACCGCGTGCCGACCACGAGGCAGACGTCGGCCTCGACGAAGGCCGTGCTCCGCGCGCTGAGGAACGACAGCGGATGGTCCTCGGGCACCGTGCCCCGAGACAGCGGCGTCGTGTAGAAGGGGATGCCCGTGGCGTCGACGAAGGCGTGGAAGGCGGCGGCGGCGTCCGACCACCACACGCCGCTGCCGCCGAGGATCACCGGCTTCTGGGCCTTCGCGAGCAGCGCGACGGCCTCGCGCACGGCGTGGGGGTCGCCGAGCGGCCGCGGCGGCATCTTGAAGGCCGACGGCCACTCGACCTGATCCTCGTCGACCTTCTCGCCGAGCGTGTCGCCGGGCATGTCGATGTAGACGGGCCCGAGACGACCCGTCATGGTCTGGCGATACGCGGTCGCGACGATCTCGGGAATGCGCTTGGCGTCGTAGACCCGCTCGGCCCACTTGGTGACGGGCTTGAACACCGCGAGCTGATCGATCTCCTGAAACGCCTCGCGGCCGTAATTGGCCCGCGGGCTGGAGCCGCCGATGGCGATCAGTGGCGACGCGTCGGTGAAGGCATTGGCGACGCCGGTCAGAAGATTGGTCGCGCCGGGGCCGGAGGCGCCCATGCAGACCGCGGGCCGGCGCATGACGCGCGTCCACGCCTGCGCCTCGAACGCGGCCGCCTGCTCATGACGCGTGTCGATGGCGCGGATGCCCAGGCTGATCGCCGCGGCCTCCGTCTCCAGCATCGGTCCGCCCATGATGTAGAACATGGTGTCGATGCCCTGCGACTTCATCGCCTTCGCCAGAATCTCGGACCCCGTGACGATAGCCATAACCCCTCCCGATCAAGACGTCGATGCGCGGTCAGCATGCCCGAGGCTCTTGCCCGGGGCAACCACGTCGCGCACCGCCTGCTTCAGCTCCGTGATCTCCGGAAATCGCTTGCGCTCGTGACGCGACCAGACGAGCTGTCCCTCGGCGCGGATCTCGAAGACGCCTCCCTTGCCGGGGATCAGCGCGACTTCACCGATCTCGGCCTCGAAGGTGGTCAGAAGCTCCTGGGCCATCCAGGCCGCTCGCAAGAGCCAACGGCACTGCGTGCAGTACTCGATCTCGACCCGCGCCCCCATGCTCGCGCCGCAAGCCTAACATAGTGGGGTCACGCCCCTGCGTGTGCCGGGCCGACGCGTTGTGGCTCAGGCCGCGGCGAATATGGTAGATTCCACGAGCGTTGACGCCAAGCATCACCGCGTTTCCTGCCGACCCTCAACGGCGAAGCAACCATCGGGCAGACGATCACCGACGCGCCTCGGGCCCGCGCGCGCAGGGGATCGAGGAGCGCCGCGGTGATCGCGCGCGGGGGGCCGCCTGGTGGCTCTACCCGAGCGCCGCGATCCTCTCCGTGGCGCTGGTCGTCGCCCTTCTGCAGCTGTGGCGAGCCGACCTTCGCGTCCCGCTCACCTATCACGGCGAAGCGATCTACAACGGGATGCTGGTCAAGGGTGTCCTCGAGCAGGGGTGGCATCTCAGTAACCCCGCTCTCGGCGCACCGGCGGGCGTGGACCTGCGCGACGTGCCGATGTCGGACAACAACCTGCACTTCGCGCTGATCAGGCTCCTGGGGCTCGGGACCTCCAACTATGCGCGCGTGATGAACGCCTTCTTCCTGCTGACGTTCCCGCTCACGGCCCTCACCGCGCTCTTCGTCCTTCGACGGTTCGGGCTCGCGGCGTGGCCGGCGCTGTGCGGCAGCCTGCTCTACACCTTTCTGCCGTTTCATTTCGGCCGAGGGCAGCATCACCTCTTCCTGGCCGCCTATTACCTGGTGCCGCTCGGGATCATGGTCGCGCTGTGGATCATGCTCGGCGCCGTCTCCTTGGTCGACGACGAGCGTCGGTGGAGCTGGCGGCATTGCCGTGGAAAGCTGCTGGCGGGCGTGATCATCTGCGCGCTGATCGGCTCGGGCGGGGTGTACTACGCCTTCTTCACGTGCTTCTTCTTCCTCGTGGCCGGCGGCGTCGCCGCCTTCCGGCGCGGCGACGCGCGTCACCTGGTGCTGCCGGCGGCCCTGGTGGTCTTGACCGCGGCCGTGATCACCGTGCACTTCCTGCCGAGCATCGTCCACGTCTACCGGCACGGGGACACGCCGATGATCCGGCGGTACCCGGTGGACGCGGAGCTGTACGGGCTCCGGGTCTCCCAGTTGCTCCTGCCCGTGACCGGCCATCGGTTGCCCTGGGTGGCGCGATTCAAGGAGTTCCTCGACACCGAGCGGGGCGTCAACGAGAGCAACCTTTCGTCGCTGGGCATCCTCGGCAGCCTGGGCTTTCTGGCGTTGCTCGGGAGACTGCTGATCGCGAAGCCCCAGGTGATTTGGCGGAACGAGGACGTCGCACGCCGCGCGTTGCACGACGTGGGGATCTTGAACCTGGCCGCCGTGCTGGTGGCGACCGTCGGTGGCTTCGGCGCGCTGGTGGCCCTGCTCATCACGTCGCAGATCCGCGCGTACAACCGCATCAGCATCTTCATCGCGTTCTTCTCCGTGTTCGCGGTGGTCGTCGGGCTGGACTCCGTCGACCGCCGATACGGCCGGACGTGGCGCGGGCGCGCGGTGCTCGTGGTCGTCTTCACGACGGTGCTCGGGCTGGGCGTGCTCGACCAGACGAGCCCACGAGCGGTCGCCGACTACGCGAGGGTCGGGGCCGAGTACGGGAGCGACGCGACGTTCGTGCACCAACTCGAGCAGCTGATGCCGCCGGGGGCCATGGTGTTCCAGTTGCCGATGGTGCCGTACCCCGAACATCCCACGGTCCACCGGATGCACGACTACGACCACGGGCGCGGCTACCTGCATTCCAAGCGTTTGCGGTGGAGTTACGGTGCGGTGAAAGGGCGTGAGGGCGAGGCGTGGCAGCGATGGGTGGCGGCCAAGCCGGTCCCCGAGATGATCGAGACGCTGGCCGCCGCGGGCTTCAGCGGGCTGTATCTGAATCGCTCCGGTTACGCCGACTGGGGTGTGCGGCTCAGCGACGAAATCTCCACCGTGCTGAACCAGTCCCCGTTGCGCACCCACGACGATCGGCTGCGCTTCTTCGATTTGACGGCTCATCGACAGGCGTTGCACGCCGCGCACACCCCGGCGCAGTGGCAAGCGCTGCAGGAGGAAGCCTTGCACCCGCTCCTGCTGATCTGGCACCACGGCTGCTCGGATCTGGAGGGGACGCCGGAGAACAACTTCCGATGGTGCGCGGCCAGCGGTGAGTGGCATCTGATCAACCGCACGTCCCACACCAAGCGGGTGACCTTCGAGATGGCGTTGACTTCCCCCCACCCGGGCAACCTGCGGATCGAGAGCCCTCTGTTGTCCGGATCGGTCCGGCTCGGCCCTGTGCGCCAGGCCGTGACGACCTCAGTCTCGATTCCGCCAGGCGAGCACACGATCCGCTTCGTCTGTGATGCCCCGCGCGTCCTCGCCCCGGCCGATAATCGCCTTCTCGTCTTCCGCGTCCTCGACTTCAAGCTGATCGAAGCGCCGAGGAGCCTCGAATAGGCGCGGCGGTGATGCCGTTGATCGAGGGCGAGTCAGCACCTCGCGGGTGAGCGCGTGGCGCTGGATCTTGCCGGTCGGGGTGAACGGAAACTCCGCGAAGACCTCGTTCCCGGATGCTGTCCGCCTCGCGGCAGTCTGGGGTGTATCCTTCCAAACTGGAAACGAGAAGGGCCGGCGAGGCACTTCTCGCTGAGGAGAGACGCCGTGCGAAATAAGCTCTCAACGCGCGCTCTCATAGCTTTCGCTGCCGTCGTTCTCGGCTTGCCGGCGAGCGCCTCTGCCGGGCCGCCGTCCGTCGCCGTGACGAAAGTCCTCGGCTTGCAGCCGGGCTGGGTACGAGTCACGGTGGTGTACGATGCGCCCGTAACACCGAGTTTCACGCTCACTCCGACTTGCGGGGCGCCAACCGTTCCGCAATCGGTGGTGGCGTCCACGGCGCTAGTGTTGAGCGTCCCTAAGCAGGCGGTTTTGGATTTGCGAGATGACGTGCGCTACTTGGCGAATCACGGCCTGTCACGACCGTGCCACGTGACCGCCCTCCAAGTCCAGATGCTCAATGGCTCCACCGTTCTGGCCACGGCCAACGTTACGATCTCCTTTCCGATGGATCTGCCCCTTTCACATCTGCACCCGGGCCAATTCGACCTCGCCTCCATGCCCACGGTCACGTCCGTGCCGCTGCAGCGCACGGCGGGAACCAGCCGCTACGCCGCTTACCCGCCCCGGCTGATTGGCGTAATGTCCAGCGCCGGGAATGTGGCGTTCATTGAAGTGGAGGAACTCCTCGCGCGTGCCTCAGTGGGTCTGCGCGGCCTCGCCACCTTCTCTCTTGGCTCGCTCGTCTTCGAGCTCGGCGCGGGAGCGGAGATCTTCCCCGGTTGGGGTCTCGACGTGGACCGTTTGGGGATCACCCCGGTAACGTCGGGTGTTCAGGAATCCCATCCCGGCATGAATCTGTTTCCGTACAGCGGCATTCAGCCGCCGATCCTTGCCGGCAGCTCGAAGCTCCAGATTCTTCCTGCGCCCCCGCTGTTCCCCCAGACGACCTACCTGGCTGATGTATTGGACAACCGGGGCGTGGCACGCTGCTACGAAGGTGGCTGCCTCGATGTGATATACAACCAGACCAGCCACACGCTCGACGCGATAAATGGCGCCCGGCTGTTCGATCTCGATCCGGGGCCGGTTCCAGATCCGCCGGGGCCGCACTCGCTCGCCCACAAACCTCTTATCCTGGACGCGTTCGAGACGCAGATGATCAAGAATCTGGACGCCGCGTTGCGTGCGGTGCAATCCAACCGGCAGCTTTCGCGCGGCGAGCTCCAGCAGATGGAGTCGCCCGGCAACAACCCTCAATTCCCGATCATTGATCTGAGCGCCAAAACGCTACTCTCATCAGTTGGCCCTCTGGGCCAGGGCATCCAGACGACCATCGCGGAACATCGCACGCTGCTCGATGTCCGCGGGTTGAGCCCGCAAGAATCGCACCTCTTGAACACATCCCCGGTGACAGGGCCGGTTTCCCTCTTCCCCACCGCCTCCTGCGTCATCAACTCCACTCACGATAACGTGACCAGTCCGGTCAGCCGCTGCGACGGATTTTCACCTTCATCCTTCCGCTGTCCCACCGTGGACGACCCGCTCCGGCCGGAGGATCTCCCCCCAGCGCCGGGTAGCAGCACGGAATTGAGCCTGCTCAACGTGATCCCGCCGTACTACGCGTCGCGGGATAACGCAATGGGTACCTGCGGCACGCACTCATTCCATCAATACTACGAAGCGCTCCTCGGCCGTTATGCCGACGATCTGGCGCCGAAGCGCGTCATCTACGTGGATGGGCTGCCCGTCACGGTGCCGGTCCCGCGTGTGGCGACGTCGGTGACGTCGGGTTTATGGGAGCTGTATTCGTGGGTGGGGACGCACGCCGGGGATCCGGATCTGGATCCTGGCACCAAATGGCCCGACAGCTCCGACCCCGATGTGAAAGGCTCGATGCCGCTCTTTCTGGATGCTTACTGGCCGGCACGCGAGGGCTTGTGGACCGCCTGGGCGAACTCGTCGACAACGGTGCCCGCTCGTTGCCTGGAAATAGGAAAATGGAAGGGATACTGGTTCAGCGGTTATTGCATCGGGCAAGGTCAGCCGCCGCCGGGAGCCTATCGCAACTATTCACAGATGGTGGCATCGCGGGCGCCGGCATCCGATGTGCCATGGTCTCTCGGCAATACGTACTTCAACCTTGTCACCCACTCCCTCTCGTTGGAAGACCGCGATGCCGCGATCCAATCGGTGATCGCCGAGTTGAAGAAAGGGCTGCCGGTCCAACTCTCGTACGATACGATCTCTAAGAAAACTATCCCGGATGGTCACGGCGGCATGTTCTCCTTCGGTGCCGGCATTACCTGGTATCTCGCGCCCGAGGTGGGGGCCTGCGACCGGGCGGTCTTGGATGACACATTCGGGCGGGACGGCGGGCATGTGGTGAACATCGTTGGCTACTCCGTGGCCGGGAGCCTGGCACACCCCGATCCATTCAACTCGTACTTCATCATCGAGAACAATTGGGGGAAGGACGGCGGATACCGCAGTTTCTATTTCATGAACTTCGCGGCATTCAAGTATATTGCGTCCGACCTGAAGACGCACCGGCTGGATGCCCAATGCTGGTCAGAGGCTTGCGAAACGCGCCCGGTGATCTTCATCCCGCCGGTGGCGATCATCCGATTCCTGTTTCCGCCCGATCCGGAAGGGCCGCATAGCAAACGCTACCAAGAGCTATTTGGCGAATTTCTTCCGTTCCTTGGCGGGCAGGCCACCTTCGCCGGTACGCCTCCCAGTATTCCCGGAGTGGTCGCCGATTACGCGGGTGGCGGAAACATTTTGGGCGCGCCGCCACGTTGATGCCGCCTCCGGCCGGGATCAACGACCGAAAAGCCGCTCCGCGTTGAGGTGGAAGATCTTGTCCAGAACGTCCTCGGCGTAGCCCTCGGCCAGCCAGTCGGCGACCAGGCGCTCGTAGGCGAACATCGGGTAGTCGGCGCCGAACATCACCCGGTCCTGCAATCGGCGGCCGATCTCGAGCTTGAGATCCGGCGTGAAGTAGCGCGGGGACCAGCCGTGGACTTCGTACCAGACGTTGGGTTTGTGGAGAAGGATCGCGACCATCTCGGTCTGCCACGGCCAGGCCGGGCGCGAGGCCACGATCGTGAGGTCCGGATACTCGGCGGCGACGTCGTCGAGATGGCGCGGATGACTGAAGTCCAGCCTCACGCCGCCTCCACCGGGGCGCCCGGCGCCGAGACCCGTCGTGCCGACCATGATCAGCACGGGAGCGCGCGCGTCGATGCACAGCTCGTAGAGCGGCCGGTAGCTCGGGTCGTTGGCGGCGACGTTGAAGCCGGCGCCCGGCACCCCGAGCCCGACGAATCCGCTGGCCTGGCGCAGACAACGGTCCAGCTCGTCCACCGCGTCGCGCCCCATGCGGGGATCGACGTGGAGCCAGTTGCCGTGGATCACGTCGGCGTGCACCCGCTGTGTCGCGAACGCGTAGTCGTGAAGCTCGCGCACCTCCTCGATCGGCTGGGGCGCGCGGACGCCGAGGTCGAGAATGGCCCGCACGCGCAGCGAGCGGAAGTGCGCGGCCATCTCGGCCTCGGTGACGTAGCGCGGCGTCGACTTGAACACGCGCTCCTGCTGGGCCAGCTCCTCCGGCGTCTGAAACGGATAGCCGCGGCGCGTCCCCCAGTGCGAGTGGACATCGAAGATCCGCGCCGGCCAGTCGCTCATCGCGCGCGCCGGGCGTACAGGCCCCTGGTCGATCTCGACGTGCCGTGATCAAGCCGCATAGCGCTTGGCGTAGTCCCAGTTGATCTCTACCCCGAAGCCCGGCTTGTCGTTGAGGTGAACGAAGCTGTCGCGGGTCTCGGCGCCGCCGACGCGCAGCCCCTCGGTGAACCCCGCGGCGCGCGTGCTGTCGAACTGCACGTAGCGGATCGCGCCGGTGGCAATGAAGTCGCGCACGGTGAAGCGGGTGAGCTCGCGCTCGCCGTGCGCGAGGGGTATCGAGGTGGCCGCGGCGAGCCGCACGAAATCCGCCGGCTGCAAATACCAGTGCAGCGGCTCTTCCAGCCAGTAGATGTCGAGCGGCTCGACCCGGCGGGCGAACTCGATGCAGCCCTCGACGTCGTAGGGCGGGTTCATGTCGAGCATCAGGGAGATGTCCTTGCCGATGGCCTCGCGCACCGTCCGCACCCGCTTCGCCTCGTCCGCCGGGCTTCCGGCCATGATCTGCGGCCGCTCGCCGCGCGGCAGTGGCGGCGGCAGGCCGTCAGCTCCGCCGATGCCTCCGGGGCGCGGGCACGTGAGGGAAAAGAGCCGGTCCCACACCGCGACGTGGGCCAGCGCGTCCATGCCGCGGACGATCTCTCCGAACCGGATTACCCAGGCGCAGATCGTCTTCATCGGCGAGCCGTGGATCTGCCCGTAGCCGGTGAGGCCGTCGTCGGTGCGCACTTCCACCACGATGACGCTCGATGATTTCAGTTCCTCGTGCGCCGTCCACAGCACGTCCGTCAACGGCACCGAGATCGGG
>DATHGT010000345.1:0-15023 GCA_035317605.1 Candidatus Acidiferrum sp.
GATCGCGCCGGCTACGAGGGCGTGTACCTCCGTATCCGGAGCGGGGGATCGTCACCGAAATGGGGACCGGAGATGCTGGTCGAGGGGCCCAACCAGAAGAGGGGCGCCCGGCAGCCGGCGCTACTGTGGCAGAAGGACGGATCGCTCCAGGTGGCGTGGGAGGTCTGGGATTACACGGGAGGCCCACTCGCCGCCACGAGACGAATCGACAGTCGCAGGCTAGCGGTCGACAAGAAGTAGTCCCTTCCCCGCGATCCCCCCGGATCGCAAGGCCTTCCGCAAGTACCCGAAAAGCACCGCCTCACGGCGCCCATCGACGACCGGTCGCAGAAGTGGTCCACGACCTGCCCAGTGGCCTTGGCCGGGGCCCTCGCACACGTCCCACGGCCGGCGGAGAGCCTTCGCACGCGAAGCAAGCGCGTGATTCGGACGGTCCTACGGCGCTTCACCTTCGTCCACAAACACCGTCCAGGAGGTCTCTGCCGGCGCACAGGTTGCCGCCCATGAACGTCCGTGTCCGCGGGGCTGACCAAGCCCATCCCGCCTCCTGACCACGTTTCTTAGGGCTTCTGGCCTACCCGCGTCGTCCGGGACTCCGCCACGCGCGAATCGTCGGTTCGAGGGTCTGGGAACCGCTCCCGCCACATACCTCAGCGCGAAACCGCAACGCCGCGTTCTTGAACCAGCTCACCCGCTTGCTATCTGAGACGAGGCGGATCGCGCCTTCAATGGCGACGGCTCTGCATAACTTTTGATCCTCAGATCCACCACCGCCGCGCTGGACGTTCCTCGTGAAAGATCGTCCGTGAGAGAACAATCGGGGTGGGTCAGGGAACTTCGGCCCTGATCGGTCTCGACAGCGCGGCGGCGTGGCGTCGAGCGCAAGTGCTTCGCGCCACTCCCCACGGGCCCGTGTGTGGGCGGATACGTCCCCGTCCGAGGAACGGCGCAGATGAGATCGGAGTACCTGGCCGTAAACGGAGAAAGGGAACCGGGACCTCGAGAATCCAAAAAAAACGGGCGGTGGGTTTCCCCACCGCCCGTTTGCTACGGGCGTTCTTCGCCTGCTGTTACCTGTTGGCGAAGGGGTTGAAGGTACCGAACGACAGGTTGTCCAGCGAGGCATTGCTCATCCGGTGGAAGAGCGTCGCCTCACGACCCGTCACTTCGAGACCCCAGTAACCGGTGAACGAGAAGAACTGAGCACTACCCGCCACGACCGGGTTCGGGTTCACGGACTGCGCTTCCAACTCCGTGTACCAGACCGGCACGGTGTGGGCACCCAGATTCACGGGGGCCGTGCTGTAGATACTGTCGATCGACGCTACCGTCGAGATGCTCAGGCAGGTGCAGCCCAGGACGAAGTCCTTCGGCCCGGACTCGTCGTCGTTGTAGATACGGCCACGGACCTGGGTCACAGCAGTACCCGAGACGACGCCGTTCGACGGGAATCCGAACGTACCGTCGCGGTTCTGGATCCTCGGGAACCCGGCCGCGATCGGGAACACGCCCGTACCCGCCGAACTCTGGATGCTGGAGCTCGGGCAGATCAGGTAGATCGAGGCCTTCAGCGAAGCGGTCTCCTGCGGCGTGACGAAGGTCGCCGCCGTACGGAGCGGGCTCCAGCAGAAGCCGTTGTTGATGCTACCAGCGAACACGCCCGCACCCGGAGCACACAGGCCGATCGAGGCACCCGCACCGGGGTTCTCGACGAGCGGCAGGAAGCCAGGCGCCAGCGTCAGGAACGTGTCGAGGATGATCGGCTCCAGCTCACGCAGCCGACCCGTCTTGGCGTCGATCCAGTGCGTGCGCGTATGGAGCGGGAAGTTCAGCGGAATCAGGTCGTTGCCCGTGAGCGTGTTGCCGATCGCGGCCAGGCCGTTGAAGTCCAGCGTGAACGGCGACGCGGTGGTGATGTAGGCCTTCGCCTGCTTCGCCGTCTCCACGTCCGCGATCGACTTGTTGCGAGCGCAGGTCTGCGTGAAGAACACCGCATGGATCGGGTTGGTGAAGTTGAACGGCGGGTTGAACCCGAGGGTCGTCGGCACGACCGGGGACGCAATCTCCAGGACCGACACGAAGCCGGCCGCTGGATCGCTGAAGAACGGAAGAAGCACGCCGGACGCCGCCAAACTCAGCGGGTCTGCCAACTGGGCTGTGGCCGGCACCGCAGCCATCGTCAAGAGACACACCACTAGCAGTGCAACCTTCAACCCCATGAGTTTCCTCATTGCTCCGCTCCCTCCGTTACGCATGTGATGTTGAGGTGTAGCTGCTTCTGAGGTTTCGCCCCGCTCGCGACCATCACCAACCGTTGCTCTCGTCGACTCGACAGTCACCCCGCTCTCGCCATCCCGCAGAAGATGGCCCGACCGGTAGCGGTCGGTTAGAAAAGCCATGGAAAACAGGGGTCCAGCACACTCGGGAAGAGTAGGCGGAAGGGCGGCGACCTGTCAAGAAAAAAAGCCGCCGGATCGAGGCCCTCAAGGTTCCCGCCTCGGGGCCTGGCGGTCGTCCAACTGACGGTACCAGGTCCCCGCGATTCTGACCCACCGGTCGTCCAGCAGAACGGTCTGGGCGGGGATACTCGCCGCGCGCTGGAGAATGGGCTGGAAGAGCACCCTGACCTTCACCGTCGCAAAATACCCCTCGATGAGAGCCTCCTCGATTTTGTAGCCGAGGTACCGGACTCCCTTGCGCTCCGACGCATATTCCTGCGGCGACACCCGGCCCTTCCCGCGGGGCTCGAGAAGTTCCCACTGAGTCTTGTCGTCGTCTTCCATACGGGCCGCCCAGAACGTTGCGGCGCGCTCGCGGAGAGCTTGCGCCTGCCGTTCGGGCGCGACGGCCACCGGGGTCGACGTGTTGTCCCGCGATGTAGGCGCAGCACAGCCCGCCCCCGTCAGCGCGATCAGTCCTGCGGCGATCACGACCAGGCCGCGCTTCATGCGAGCGTCAGCCCGTGTCGCGCGTGACACGTATCGCCGACCAATTGCCGGTACAGCTCACGATCCGCCGCCTGCGCCTCCCCGAGGTTTCGTGCGCCCAAGTCGAGCAGGAACCTCCGGAGCGTCGCTGTGGCGGCCTGCCGCTGAGTTCGCTGGATCGACGTGAATCTGGCCACCTTGTGCAGCTCGGCGAAGGCCAGGCACTCTTCCGCATGCCCCAGGAGCTTCAGCTTGGCGTCGAACTGGTACCAGAAATCCGTCACGCTGTTTCCGCGCGCCTTATAGAAGCGGTCGATCAAGTCGAGATCCGCGCTGAGCCTCCAAACCAGGAGATCGACCTGCTGTTGCATCCGTCGCGACCGATCCTTGCCCGTATAGCCTGCCTGAAGGGCCGCGAGCAGCGCATAGATCATGTGCCCCCCGCCGCACGTGAAGTTGTGCACGGGGGCTTGCTGGGTCTCGGGACGCCCCTCCCGCATCGCTTCCGCGACCGGCAGCGAGGCCTGTTCGAGCAGGCGCAGGGCACTCTCCACGAGCGCATCGAGATCGACGGGTTCTCCCCACGCGTTCGTCCACTGCCGGCGGCTCAGGGGCGTGGTGCGCGTGAGGGCAATCAGGCTCCACGGAAGCTCGTTCGGGCTCGAAGCGACCTGCGAGGGGCGCAGCAGGGCACGAGCCCCGTCCACCAACTCCTGAACGGTGCGCCGATGTCCTTTGTGCGTGAACGCGTAATCTAGAGGAACGGCCGCCTCGAGCATCGTCTTCAGAAACATGTTCGGGTGACCTTCGACGCCGATCGGAAAGCCGAGGAAGGTTTTGCCGTTCGCGGGGACGTCCACGAGCACCGACTCCAGCAGGTAGTCGACGGCCCGCCGACCGGTGCCGAGCGTGAAGCTTCGCCCCATCGCCCGAACACCATGAGCCACCATCCAGGGGTCGTCGAGAGGCGTCGCGTAGCGCCGCACGATCCCGGCCCCATCGTCGGACGTGCCCGCAAGGGCGCCCCCCCCGGCACGGACGAGCGGCTCGCCGAACAGCATGGCTGTTCCCCCCGCGAGCAGAAGCTCGCGACGGGTCAGACCTGTGTGACAGGTCGCCGGAAAAAACGACCGACTGACTTCCGGAGTCACGCGACGAACTCTCGTTTCCTGGCGAAAATCGACTGAGGCACCGACCATGGGGCTACTGAGGGGTGATCCCCCGCAGCAGCGACCCGAAATCGACGCGTGGAGTTCCCGGAGGCGTTGGAGCCAAAGGTGGCCCAGGAGGAAGGACGACCACTTCGTGACCGCTGGTGTCGACGGGCGCCGGGGGCGGTGTCCACACCGAGGGAGGCGCCGCTGCGGTCGTGGTCGCCGGGCCTTGAACACCGGCCAAGAGCACCGCAAACGGTCCCCCCGGCCCCATCATCTCCACGCGATCATCGAAGATCTTGGTCAAGCGGTAAGGGCCGATGCTCTCTCCCGGCCGCAGGGCCACCGGTTGATTCTGAGTCAACACCGGCTCCTGCAACCAGGCGCGGCCTCCACCCTCGACGACGACGAGTCCACTGAGCGTGAAGCGCGGGGCTTGTGCATCTGCGTCGACGGCGGCGGCGATGACAAACGCCATCCAAGCGGCCACGGTCAGGATCCTTTTCATCGCGCCCTCCCTTTCATCGAGCCCCGAAATACCTGGGTCTTCACGGTGCGGTGGACCCGAGAGACGGTCCGCCTCGAGTCTCCGACGTAGGGCCTTGAAAAGTCAAGTGTCTTGTAGAAACGCCTTTCTCCAAGGCCGGTTATCGGAGAAGGCTCTCGAGGAGCGGGCGAGCTTCCGGCGGAGCAAAACTGCGGGCACGACTGGTCGCCTGCTCGGTTCCATGGGCGTCGCCTTGGGCCTTCAGCGCGCGAGCCAGGACGGCCCACGCCACCCACTCCCGGGGCTCCCGCGCCAGTGCCTGCTCCGCCGTCCGGCGGGCTCGCAGAGGATCCCCGCTTTCGAGCCAGACCCACGCAGACTGAGCCAGGAGCCGTGGGTCGTCCGGTCGCAGCTGGAGCGCCACCGCGAATGCGTCACGGCTCGTCGCCAATTGGCTCGGCTGGCCCGTTCGGGCTTCGGCGAAGGCGATCTGCGCCCTCAGCGCCCACGAGCCGGGCCCGCCGACAGCGTGGTTTCGTGCCTGCCGGAGCAGGGCGTCGGCCTCCTGGAGGAAGGCGACTCGGCGGGAAGGCAGGCTCTCGGCCGTGGCCAGTCTCAGCGCTGTGTAGGCCGCCGACTCGGCGGGCATTGGCAGCCAGGGCGCCAGCGCCGTGGAGCGCCGGAATTCTTCGTACGCCTCGGACAGTTGCCCAGCGATCCCGCGGCGCACGCCGTTCGCATATGCCATCGAGGCAAACAGCCATCGAGTGGTGGCCCACCCGATCAGCAACGTCACGAGCACGGCGGCGACCAGCGCCGCGCTCCACCACCGGGTGCGTGATTTCGCTTCGCGAGAGGCCCTTCCAGGAACCACGGCCGGTGTCCACGGGGGGGACGTCAAGAGTGCGGTCGCCACCCAGAACAACAGCAGTGGCACGGGCGTCTCCATTCCCACCTGCCCTTCGGCGACGTGTCCTAGAATCGCACCGAGCGCGCCGACACGGATCGCCTTCTCGCCGGGACCGGAGCTGGAACGAAGACGCAGCGCGCCGACGATGACAATGGCCCCGAACAGCAGCGTCCACAGCGCGACTCCGACGATTCCCTCCGTGACCAAACGATCGAGAAGGACGTTGTGAGAGCGGTCGAAGACGTAGCGCGCGTACCACCCTTCTCCCGAAGCCGACAGCTTCCCCGCGAACGGCGCGGTCAGCGGCTCGAGGACAACCAGCTGCGTCTCCGGTCCGTAGCCGATGAGGCTCCGCCATCCCGGCGCGACCCCCGGGATCACGGAAGCCCCGTGCAGCTGGCGGCGCCAGCCGTCGGAGATCCCGTTCCAGAGCTGGAGACGAACCCATCCCGGCGATCCTTGCTTGACGTTCGTGATGTCGCCGAGACGGCTCAGCAGCCGCACCTTCCCGAATCGAGCGATCGGAGACCCCGGCACGTTGAGCAGCACGAGGAACGCGACGAGGGCCACCGCCCCGAGACCCGTGGCCATGAGGGTCTTCCACGCCCGGTAGCGAGCCAGCAACGCGAAGCCGGTCACGCCGACTCCGACCAGGATCCCGATGAAGGCTCCGCGCCCCTGCGAGACCAGGACGACGAGCACCTGGCCGGCGAGTAGGCTCACCAGCAGCGAGGCCGTCATCGCCGTATCGGTAGGGGCCTGGACATCGTCCGCGCGCAGTCGAAAGGCCAGGGCACCCAGCACACCCCAGGGAACCAGCGCCCACCAGACGGTCGGCCAGCGCGACCCCAGGGCGATCAGCGCAACGGCGCCCAATATCCAGACCATTGCTGTCAGAACGCGTCGCCACTGAGCGGCGGTCGCCGGTGCCCAGCGCCCCGAGTCCGACCGCTCGCGAAACGCCCACTCCAGGCGGGCGATCGTGAGGGGAACGAGCACGACGAGATAGCTGCCGAGAAAGACGTGGGTCCCGAAGGTCGAGCGGATCGTCAGGGTTCGCACCGCAGGATCCCAAGCCTTGGGCAACGGATCCCACCCCACGGCTTGGCCCAGCGCCAGCAGGCAAACCGGTACGCTGCCCAGCAGCGCGATGTCGATGACCCAGCGGATGGCCCGGGGCGTACGACACTCCGTGCGAATCAAGAAAAACGACGAGGCGGAAAGCGCGATCGTCAGCAGGCCCGCGCCGCGGCCAAAGATCCCGAACACGCTTTGGGCGGGAGCCACCGAGGCCAGCGTGGCGACGAGAGACCAGGCAGTACACACGAGCACGATCCCGCACACGACGCGGTCACCGACGTCCGGCGCCGACGAGCCGGCGACGGAACGCCAGCGCGCGCCGGCGATCCACGCGAGCCCGGTCAGCGCCACGAGGATCGAGAGCGCCCACGCCTTGGGATCGTCGTAGGGCCCCATCGGAGAATCGAGCACGGCCAACGGCACACCGAGGAGCACCGATGCCAAGCCCGTGCGCACGACCGCCGGCGACGTGCTCGCCCGAGGATGGGCGCCCGCGGCCGCGGTGGCGTGGGCACGCCGGCCGGGGCTCCGCGGCGTGCGCTCACGCGTCATCGGTGAGGTCGCCACGCCTCGTCATACCTCGGAATCCACCAGCCGCGCGGCGACGGAGCCACGCGGACCCTTCGCAGACGAAGCCTCACGGAAGGATCAGCCAGGCTCCATCGCCAGAGCGCCACACGGTGATGTTCCTCTTGCCGTCGCCGTCGAAATCGGCTGGCACCGGCAGGTCGCCGGACGCTCCCCACGCCTGTTGCAGGAACCCGAGACGCGATCGGAAGACGAGCCAGGTGCCGTCACTGGTGCGGCGGACCGCCAGGTCGGCTTGGCCGTCGCCGTCGTAGTCCGCCGGCACCGGAACGTCGCCAAGGCCGAAGGCGGCGGGAGCGCCGAAGAGGAGGGTACGGAAGCCGGTCGCACTGCCGAAGACGAACCACTCCCCCGTGGCCTGGCGGTAGACAGCGAGGTCCGCCTTGCGATCGCCGTCGTAGTCGGCCGGCACGGGCCTGTCGCCGACGCCGAGGACGGAGGGAGCGCCGAAGACGAGCGTACGAAAGCCGGTGGCGCTCCCGAAGATCAGCCATTCCCCGGTGGCCTGGCGGTAGACGGCGAGATCCGCCTTGCCGTCGCCGTCGTAGTCGGCGGGCACGGGCGTATCGCCGAGACCGAGGACGGAGGGAGCCCCGAACACGAGCGTGCGGAAACCGCTGGCGGTACCGAAGATCAACCATTCCCCGGTCGCCGCGCGATACAGGGCCAGGTCGGTCTTGCCGTCGCCGTCGTAGTCCGCGGGCACGGGGATGTCTCCGAAGCCGCTCGAGGCCGGGGAACCAAACACCACAGTCTGCGGGCCGGTGGCGCTGCCTTGGATCAACCACTGTCCGGTGCTCGGGCGGTAGACGGCCGGATCCGCCTTGCCATCCCCGTCGTAGTCGGCAGGGACCGGAATGTCGCCGACGGTTCCCAACAGCACGTTCGGGGGCGGTGGCGGGGGAACCCCTCCCAGGGCCGCCAAGGCCTCGGCGATCCGGATGCGCGGCTTGGTGACGTTTCCCCCGGGCCGGCTGTCCGTGATCGGCACCCCAGTCTGCTGGAGCGCAGTCAGCAGCGTGCTCACCGAAGCCGTCGGGGCGGCTTGTTTGAGCACCGCGAAGGCGCCGGTCACGTGCGGGGCCGCCATGGAGGTTCCGCTGGACGTCATCCACAGGCCTCCGGGATAGGACGACAGGATGTTCCCACCGGGGGCCCAGAGCGACATGAAGGACGCGGCGTTCGAGGAGGGCCACACCACGTCATCTTTGCCCGTATTGCCGACGCTCACCGCCGTCGAGACGCACGCCGGAGCGGTCGTCCACGCCACGCCGCTGCTGTTACCGGTCGCGATCACGGTCGCGATGCCGACCGAGCGCAGGTTGTCGATGGCCGGCTTCGCCGGATCGTTGTCGCAGTTGAAGAAGTTCAACCCGCCCCCGACGCTCACGTTGACGGACGAGAACGCATACTGCGCGCGGAGGCTGTACACGCGCTCGAGGCCCTTCATGATGTCAGAGTTAAAGGTTGTCAGACATGGTGGCGGCGCCCCCCCGCACACCGACGGAACGACGCCCCGCGAGAACACCTGCACGGCCATCAGGCGGGCGCCCTTGGCCACCCCCGAGTAGGACACGCCGGCCCCCGCGCCGTTGCCCGCCGCGATCCCGGCCACATGGGTGCCGTGCCAGCACGTGGGAATGCTCACGGGGCAGTTGACGGCGGCCCCCGCCCCGGTTTGCTCGGACTGTCCGTTGGGGCAGAACGACGTCGTCTGGCCGACGGAATTGGTCGAGTAACACGCTTCTTCGACGACCTTCCCGGCGAGGAAGGGGTGCGTCTTGTCGACGCCGGTGTCGAGGACGGCGATGACCTGGCCAGTGCCGTCGAAGCCCTGACTCCACGCCGCGTCGCCCCCGATGAGCGGAACGCTCTGGGGCAGGAGTGGCTCGTACCTCGCGTCCTCCACGACACGCCGGACGTCGGCCGTCGCCGTTTCGAGCTCCCGCACGGCGTCGGGCTCGACCTCGAGCACCAGGTAGGGAACCGTCTCGAACCGATGCAGGACGGTGAACGCGCGGCCCTGAAGCCGCGAGAGCACACGCGACTGGGCGAAGGCGAGGCTCGTCCGCTGCGAGAGGACCTCGGCCCAGGTGGGCAACGCGCCTTCGGCGACGAAGGCGCTGGGCAGTTGCACCTCGACGATGACGCGGGTCCGCCCGCTGATCGTGACCTCGTCTCTGACCTGCTGGGAAACGAAGACGGTGTCGGCGCGGGCCGGACGGGGCGTCAGCGCGCGCCAGGGCGCGAGGACGAACAAGACGAGCAACCCCGCGGCGAGCGGAAGCGTGACGATCTTCGAACCCAGCATCAGCGACTCACCCTCCTCCAGTCATGCGCCGGGCGCCGTCGTGCCGAAAGTGGAGCGGATCACGTCGGACGGGGCGATGGCATCGAACGAACGACCCTGCGAGTGTGTTTCGCGGCCAGGGAAATGTCAATGTTCCGGGGCGCGTGTCGGCGCGGCCGAGACCCCGACGCCGGTCGCGGGCCGATGGTCAGGAGGCGCCGGTCCCAGACACGACGACCGGGAGCGTGCGGGCCAGAATCTTGAGGTCGAGGGCGAGCGACCACTGGTCGACGTAGAGCAGGTCCATGCGCATCCACTCGTCGAAATCCACCATGTTGCGACCACCGACCTGCCAGAGCCCCGTGATCCCCGGCCGCATGGCCAGCCGGCGGCGCTGCGCGCCCTTGATCCGGCTCGCTTCGTAGAGCGGCAACGGCCGCGGTCCCACCAGACTCATCTCGCCCTTGAGGACGTTGACGAATTGCGGCAGCTCGTCCAGCGACAGCCTGCGGAGGAACCCGCCGACGGCGGTCAACCGCGGGTCGTCGGAGGCCTTGAAGACCGGCCCGCTCATCTCGTTCAGATGCGCGACCTGGTCGCGAAAGTCCTCGGCGCCCGCAACCATCGTGCGGAACTTGTACATGCGGAAGCGGCGGCCGTGGAACCCCGCGCGCTCTTGCTGGAAGATCACCGGGCCCGGTGACGTCAGCTTGATCACCGCCGCCACCATCACCAGCAGCGGGAGCGTCGACAGGAGGAGGACGCCCGCGCCCACCACATCGAGCAGCCGCTTGGCGGCCAGCACGCTCTGGCGCGTCAGGGTGGCGGAGAATCCGTAGAACGGCAGAGTGAACAGCTCCTCGACGAAGGGGTGCGCCTGGGCCGGCCGGTAGAGATCGACGAGGACACGCGTGTCGACCCCGAAGCTGTCGCAGACCTCCAGCGCATCGGTGATCTCTTCGAGGCGAGACAGCGGCACCGCGAAGAACACCTCGTCGACCACGGTGTCGCTCTGTAGAATTTCCTGGAGCTCGGACCGGCAGCCGATCACCGGCACGTCGCGCACCGCCTGCTGGGAATCGGAGGCACTCATGCTGACGCAGCCCCGGATGAGCCAGGCGGCCTCCGGATACTCGCGCAGGGCGTCGATGACCCGCTCCGCCCGCTCGTCGGTGCCGACGACCAGGGCGACGCGGGCCCAGCGGCCGTCCCGCCGGGCGCGCCGGAGCCAGGCGGCGATCAGCACGCGCTCGGCCACGAGCGCGAAGGCGCTCACGCCGGCGAACAGGGCGAGCATGCTGCGATTGATCTCGCTCTGCTTGACCAGGAACAGGGCGGCCATGATCAGCACGAAGCCGAGTGTGCAGACGCGGGTGGCGAGCCAGGCCCGCGACCGGACCGTCCACCTCACCCCGTACCCGCCGAGGGCGGCCAGGAGCCCCAGCCACACCGGCATGATCAACGCGAGCAGCCACACGTAGTAGCCGGGCGGCCCGGCCGCGCGCCCCAACGGCCGATCGAGCAGCACGCGTAACTCGTAGGCGAGGGCGAAGGAGATCAGCAGGGCCAGCCCGTCGGTCAGGAGGAGCCGCACGGCCCACCCGGCGCGCCGCTTACCGAGCATCCTTCCCCTCCCGCAGCACCTCACGAAAGAGCCGCTCGTAGCTGTCCGTCACATCACTCCAGGAATAGTGGCGGCGGATCCGGTCGAGCCCGCGGCGTCCCTGGGCCGACGTCCGCGCCGGGTCCTTCAGCAGGACCTCGAGCACACTCCGCAGGCCGATCGCTCCCATCGTGCCATCGTAACTGAAGCCGGCGTCTCCCACCGTTTCCAGGTTTTCCGGGGTGTCGTTGACCACCACGCAGCGTTCGGCCGCCATGGCCTCGAGCAGCGCGGGATGGGTTCCCCCAACTTCCGAGGTCTCCACGAAGCAGTAGGCGTTCGAGAGCAGCTCACGATACCCGTCGCCGAAGAGGTAACCGGTGAAGACCACACGAGGGTCGGTGGTGGCCCGGAGGCGGCGGATGTACTCATCACTATAGGGGGCGTCTCCGACGATCACGCATCGCCAGTCGGTGGCCAGACCCTCGAAGGCCTCCACGAGATGTTGCGCGCAGTTCTCCGGGACCAGCCGGCCCACGAACAGGACGTAGCGGCCCGGGGTCAGACCGAAGCGGGCCAGCTGGGGGCCGGAAGGGACGGCGACGGGCTCGGCGCCGTACGCGATGAAGGTCGAGGCCGTGCCCCAACGTTCGCGATAGTACTGCTGGACCCGTCGCGAATCGGTCACCACCCGGTGGGGAAAGCGCGCCGCCCACCGCTCGCACGTGCGGATGTACAGACGGGCCAGCCGTCCCCACTTCTTGCGCCGCGAATCGAGGCCGTCGACGTTGAGCACCACGCGCTGTCCGGCGACCCGCGGGATCCAGGTGACCGGACTGTTGCCCACGTTGAAATAGAGCGCGACGTCGTAGCGCCGGACGAGGGCGTGGAGCGACGACAGCAGGGTGTGGACGATGGTGTCGAGATGCTTGGTGCGGATGGTGGGCAGCTTCACCAGCCGCATGCCCCGGTACGACGGCTCCGGATGCGAGACGTGGGGCACCCGACAGTACACCGTCACCTCGTGTCCGCGGGTGGCGAGCCGGCTGCCCAACTCCTCGGCGCACGTCTCGAATCCACTATAGGCGGCAGGGACACCGCGCGTGCCCAGCAGGGCGATACGCAACCGTGGGGGCTCGGTCATCGTTGCGGGATGCAGCCGGGACGCCGGCGGTGGCCCGGAACAACCCACCGCGCGCCGGAAATGACGCGTTCGAGCACTCTCAGAACCGTCTCAGAAACGTCGACCGATCCATCGCGATGCCGACGCCGACGGTACCATACCGAGCGACCAAACGCCAAGTCTCCCCTCGCCGCCCGATCACGTCTCCTTCGGGGTCATCACGTCCCCGCGGGCGGCCGAAAGGTGACAGGCGGGTTCGTGCCCAGCGGGACGCTCACCCGCGCGCGAGGCGCGATCGGCGTGTCCGCGGATCCCGGCCGCGCGCTCGCGCTCGACTTCCCGCATCGGATCGATCGAGGCCGCGCGAAGCTTGACCAAGGCCCACAGCCAGAGGGGCGGGTCGCGCCAGAGGGAGACCTTCTTGCCGTCGCCGAACGTGCGCGACCGGTAGTTCACCGGAATCTCGACGGGACGGTACCCCTTGCGGATGAGCTTGATGAGCAGCTCGTAGTCGAAATCGAAGCGGTTGCACTCGAAGCGCAGGCCATAGAGGCAGTCGCGGCGAAACACCTTGTACATCGTGAACGGGTCGCGGAGTCGCTGCGAGAACAGCACGTTGATGAGCAGGGTGAACAGCCAGTGGCCCAGGTTCAGCCCGACGCTCAGCAGGCGCTGGCCCGCGAACCGTCGCATCTTCCACGCGCTGCCCCCGTGTCGGGAGCCGAGCACGAACGCCTCCCGATGATTGAGGAGCGGCTCGAGCAGCGCGTCGTAGTCCTCGATGTCGTACTCGAGGTCGGCGTCCTGGATGAGCACGAAGTCCCCCGTGGCGTGGGTGAAGCCGGTGCGCACCGCGTGTCCCTTGCCGCGGGGGCGATCCTCGAACACGACGTTGACCCGCCCATCGCGTGCGTAGCGCTCGGCCAATTCGCGGGTGCCGTCCGTCGATGCGCTCTCCACGAGGACGATCTCCATGTCCACGTCGCGCCGGTCTCGGTCGAGCAGTCGGCGCATGACGGTATCCAGGGTGGCGGCCTCGTTGTAGGCCGGCACGATGACGGACAGGCGGGGCCGGGGCCGGACGCGGCGCTTCCGGGCGAACGCCAGGAGGCCGCTGGCCACGACCCGGACGTGGCGGCGCCGAAGGGCGGCGGGGGTCACGCGCGCCACCATGTTCACGAGCGGGGTGAACCCGGACGTCGGGAAGCGTTCGAAGTGGTGGGCCACCACCTCCAGGTTCAGGGTCTTCCAGCCCGGCCTCACGACCGCCGAGTCGAAGCCGGCCCTGAACAGCGCGTGCTGAACGGTATTGGAGTCGAAGTAGAACAAGTGCTCCGGCTTGAACTCCATCCAGTTCTCGCGGAGCAGCCGAGCCGACCACGAATCCAGCGAAGGTGTCGCGATCAACAGCACCCCGTCGGGCCTCAAGAGACTCCGCACGAGGGCGAGGAACGACAAGGGGTTGCGCACGTGCTCCAGGACGTCGGAGAGGACGCAGACGTCGAAGTGCTCCCGCCCCGGCCTGAGACACTCGGCGTCGCCGCACACGACGAGGGCGTGGGCGCCGACCCGTGCCCGCGCGACGCGCGCCGCGAAGGGCGAACGATCCACGCCGGTGACGCGGAACCCGGCGCCTTCGGCCTCGGACAGGAAATCGCCCTCGCCGCATCCGATCTCCAACAGGCGCCCGCCGTGTGGTCCACGATAGCGCCTCAGCTCCCGGAGGTAGTGCCGGGCCGTGGCCCGCCGCATCTCGGACGACCGGCGACGTCCCTCGGCGCCGGGCTGGCCGAGGAAATAGCCGTCCGTGTAGATCTGCCCCAGCTCCTGGTCGCTCGGCTGCGGATTGAGCAGCATCAGCCGGCACTGCGCGCACCGGACCACGCGGTACCCCTGCCTGGAGAAGGCGTAACGCAGCTGCCGGCCGTCGCAGAGCGGACACGTCGACAGCCGCCCCGTCGTCACAGCGTGAATCCAGCCTTCACCGCGTCGTCTCTGAACATCTTCACGGTGTCCAGGGAGTACGTCGACAGGTCCCGGCCGATCAGGGGGAGCTTGGCCAGGATGTCGTTGGTGATCGTGATGATGTGGCAGCCCACGGCGTCGGCCTGAAACACGTTGAGCAATTCGCGCGCACTCGCCCAGATCACCTCGATATTCGGCCGGGGACGCAGCAGGTTCACCGCGGCGGCCATCAGCGGTACCGGGTCGCGTCCGGTATCGGCGATCCTCCCCGCGAACACCGAGACGCAGGCGGCGGCGGCGCCGGAGAGCGCCGCCTCCACCTCACGGACTTGCTCGAGCGTGAGCAGGGCCGTCACGTTGACCTTGACCCCGGCCCGCGTGAGCGCGCGGATCAGGGGAGCCGACGACTCGCCGCACGTATTGGTCACCGGGATCTTGACGTAGACGTTCCCGCCCCAGCGCGCGATTTCACGGGCCTGTCGCTCCATCTCGGCGAAGTCGTCCGAGAAGACCTCGAGGGAAATCGGGCGGTCGGGAATGGCCGCGAGGATGTCGAGCGCGAAGGCGCGGTAGTCCGAGATCCCCGCCTTTCGCATGAGCGTGGGATTGGTGGTGAACCCCTTGATCAGGGGATGGCGATACATCTCCAGCATGCCGGGCTTGTCGGCGCCGTCGGCGAAGATCTTGATCCGGGCGGGAGCGGCTGGCGTCATGGTCGCCGTCGACCCTTCAACGCAGCGATTCCCACTTGGGCGGCGCGGTCTTCAGCTTGGGATGCGAGACCAGCAGGTGCCAGATCACGGCCTGGAACGCCTCGCTGTGCGGCGTGATGTTCGCCGCGTTGACCGTCGGGATCAGCACGCACGCGTCGGCGACTTGCTTCGTGTAGCCGCCGT
>DATHGT010000346.1:0-23927 GCA_035317605.1 Candidatus Acidiferrum sp.
CGACGAACACCCCGAAGAGCAGCCCCGCGAACGGGGTGAACTTGACGAGATAGAGCGCGATGAAGAGCGCGAGCCACCCCAGCAGCCACGGCCACGACGCGTGGACGTAGGAGACACGCAGCCAGACCGCAAACACGATCAGCGTGGCCACGCCGCCCATCGCGTGCAGCCACTTCGGACCGCCGCGCCAGACGATGGCCATCAGCCCCGCGGCGACGATCAGCAGGAACCCGAACAACACGTTGTATTGCGGACCGTAGTTCACGTGGGCGGCGACGTAGACGGCGAACAGCAGCGGTAGATGCGCGGCGGCGGCGGCGATCCAGCGAATCCAGGCCGGCCGGTCGTCCGGGCGCCCGTACCAGAGCGGAACGGTCCCCACGACGGCGAACACCGTGAAGATCGCCGCGACGATGGGCAGCAGACCCACGGTGATCGCCTGGAGCGCCCATCCCCACTCGTAGAGCGCGGTGATCACGATGCCGAGCGCGCCGAGCAGCCACCAGCCTTTGCGCACGGCCAGCCAGGCGATGCCGATGTTGAGGGCGAGGAGGTACGCGAACACCGCGCTCGGATAGTTCTCGGCCGACGACAGCAGGAACGCCGTGAAGAATCCGCCCAGCAGGCCGAGGACGGCGATGAAGATCGAATCGCGTCGGGTGGCCAGGACCACCGCGGCGACCGTGACCAGCAGCATCCCGACGAAGGCGACGGTCAGCGGGACGAGCGCCCACCGCGCGTAGGCCGCGTAGCACGTCGCGTAGAGAATCCCGATCCCCGCGGCGTCGAGCGCGTTCGCGGTGACGCGATACTTCATCGCGAGCCATCGCTCGGCCACCACGATCAGCGCGACCCCGAGGACGAGTCCGGCGCCGGCGCGCAGCCAGGAATGCCCGCCTGCGGCGCGGAAGAGCAGCACCGCGCCGAGCACGAGCGCGATGCCCGCGATCCACGCGAACCCGCGGACGCCGATCGACGTCCACTCGCGCTTCGTCGGCGGACGATACGCGGCGGGGACGCTCATAGCGTTTTCAGGTATTCGATCAGCGCGTCCTTTTCGCCCTGCGGCAGGGTCACGCCGTACTCGTGTCCCATGTTGCCGTTGGAGCGCCAGCGCACGTCGTACGGTGTGGCCACCGCCTTCACCGCGTCCCACGAGGTCCCGAGCCGCTTGGCCTGGTCTTCGCGCGAGATGAAGCCCATGTCGAGGGAATCGTAGACGTCGTAGCCGCGGTAGAAGACCTGCGGCCGCTTGGCCACGGGCTCGAGCAGATCGCGCAGCGTCGGCACCGATCCGTTGTGCAGGTACGGCGCGCGCAGCCAGATGCCGTCGAGGAAGGCGGCGATGTACCCGGTCGGGTCGGCCTCCACCAGGCCCCGGCGCTCGATGCCGAGCGCCCTCACGGTCTCGTTCGACCGGACGGCCGCCGCCTTGTTCCAGCTCTTGATCCGTTCGATATCGGTGCCGACTTCTTGGACCGGAACCACGGTGCCGGTACGCGCGCTCCAGTGGCAGCTGGCGCAGTTCGCGTCGAAGACCGCCTTCCCCGCGGCCGCTCTCGCCTGGTCGATCGGGAGCGGGAACTTCGGCGCCTGATACTCCTCGAGGTACTTGGTCAGCCACTTGATCTCTTCGAGGAACATCCGGTTGTTGGCGGGTCCGGCGCCGAGCAATCCCAGCGCGGAGTCGATGATCACGGAGTTGGCGTCCCAGCTGTCGCCGGCGAAGTTCATCCGCGTGCCCGGGTTCGTCTTGTACTTCTTGAGGTTCCAGATCGACGGCATGTCGGTGGGGCCGAGCGTGTCGTCCAGCGGCGACGTGGTCAGGAAGTACTTCGTGAGGTTCATGGCGTCGTCGCGGCCGCGGCCCCAGTCCGGCCACTGGGGCAGCCCGTGGTTGTAGATCCAGGCGAAGCGCGGCCCGCGCTCGAGCAAGCGCTTCCTGGTGATCGGGATCAGCACGAAGCGGTAGATCATCCGGTCGATCCACGACAGATCGCCGGCGAGGTTGATCTCGGCCATCAGGGTGCCGGCGTTGAAGCGCGGATCGCGCGCGCAGTCGACGAGGAAGCGGAAGAACGCCTCCAGGTTGAACGTGTGGTTCGGGCCGGTGGGGACCAACTTCGGCGTGTCGTCCGGCGAGAGGCGATAGCTGGCCACGTGACAACCGGCGCAGTTGTTGGCCACGCGCGGAAAGCCGATGGTCTTCTTGGTGAACCCGATGGGCAGCTCCGTGCCCTCTTCCCACGAGAAGCCGAAGGACGCATAGCCGGTGGGACCGGGGAGCTTGTCGGGAAAGACGCGCGGCAGCACGTAGACGATCCAGTACGGGATGCCGGCGCTGTCCTCCCCTCCGATCGAGCCGTACTTGAAGCGCTCGTCGGCGGTGGCGAAGGGCGGCTGCGGCACCACCCTGAAGAACTTGTACCAGCCGAACCAGGCGCCGAACGCGAGGACCACGAAGAGCGCCACCAGCGTGATGCGGAGTCGCTTCGTTCGTTCAGGCGTCCAGGCGAACATGCGTCACGCTCCTCAAAACGTCTTCAGATACTCGACGATGGCGTCCTTGTCCGCGGGCGGCAGTCCGACGCCGTAGAGGTGGCCGCGGTTCGACTTGGTCGGCTCCTTGGTGTCGTAGAAGGTGAACCGGCGGCCGTTCTCCTCCGGCACGTCGCTGACGAAGCCGACCCGCACCGGGTCGAGCACGTCGTAGCCGCGGTAGAACGTGGCCCGTCGCGCTTCCGGGAGATCGAGCAGCTCGCGCAGGGTCGGCACCGACCCGTTGTGCAGGTACGGGCCCCGCAGCCAGATGCCGTCGAGCGGCATGTTGGCGTAGCCGTCGGTCTTGCGGAAGTGGGTGAACCGATACCGGGTCTCGGCGTAGAGGACGTTCTGGTTCGTGGCCAGCTCGTAGGTGTACGAGTTGTAGTGCTCGCGATCGGTGCCGGCCTTGGCGACCGGGGTGACGTGCCCGACGTAGGCGCCGCTGAAGTCCTGGCCGCTCTTGCCGTGGCAGCTCGCGCAGTGCTTGGTGTACACCGCGGCGCCGCGATCGGCCTTGGCCCGGTCGATCGGGAACGGGAACGGCGGCGGAGCCGCGTCCAGCAGCCAGTCTTCCAAGCGGCCGATCGCCGCGTGGTCGACGGTCCGGGGCGTCGCGCCGGTGCCGAAGGCGGCGCTCAGGTTGCGCTCCTCGACCGAGACGTTGTTGCCGGTCCAGTGCAGCTGCATCGGCTGACCGTCGTCGCGGTGCTTGCGCTTACGCTGGTTCCAGATCGACGGAAAGTCGACGGCCCCGCGCCGCTCGTGCTCGGGCAGCCCGCTGATCACGAAGCTCAGCCCCGCCTTGGCCGAGTTCCAAGTGTCGACGCGCCCCGGTCCCCACTTCTCGGTTTCGAGCGGCAGGAACCGATCCCGCAGCATCAAGAGCCGCTCGCGCATGAGGGCGATGGCGACCGGATAGACGAGATTGCGGTCGAGCACGCCGAGTTTTCCGCCCGACTCCCGCTCGACGGCGGGAACGAGAACGTTCGCGGTGAAGCGCTCGTCGACCACGATGTCGCCGAAGAACTTTTCCAGCAACCCGAGATCGAAGTGGCTCGCTCCCGTGCCCACGTAGACCTTGCGCGGCTTGTCGGGCGCCTCGCGCACGGTGGTGGAGTGACAGACGGCGCAGTTGACGAACACGCGGTCGAGCCCCAGGTTGCGGCGTCGCATCACGCCGACCGGCAGCTCGCGGGGACGACCATGCTCGTCCTTCTCGTAGATCATGCCGAAGGCCTCGTAACCGGTCGCGCCGTTCCTGGGGAGCTTGTCCGCGAACACGACGGGCAGGGCCTTCCAGATGAACAGCGGGAACCCCGCGTTACGCTCGCCGCCGGTGGAGCCGTACTTGAAGTGGTCCTCGATGTTGGCGTACGTGACCGGCCGATCCGGCAGGAAGCGCAGGGCCAGCAGGACGCCGGCGAGGACGGGCACGCCCACGACGATGGCGAGCAACGTCCAGAAGCGCCATCGCCACGGGTCGTCCATCGGACGATTCATCCGCTCACCCTTTGAACTGAAGGGCGAAGAAGAACAGCTTCTTGGTGTCCCAGTAGACCGGACCGAGGTAGGTCTTCGGCGCGATCTGGCGGATCTCGTCGCGGATGTGCTTGGCCACCAGCGACGTCTTCGAATAGTCGAGGACGATGCAATCCTTCTTGTCGATGAGACTCTTGCCGAGGTAGACCTCGGCCAGGATCGCCTTGAGGCCGAACGGCCCGATGTGATTGACCAGGGTCTTGGTCTTGGGGTCGAAGATCTTGCCCTGCCAGGCGAAGTGATTGATGAGCTTCGCGATCTCCGGCGCCCTCACCGTTCCCGGATCGACGATGGCCGTGCCCTCCGCCTCGCCGCTCGGGATGGGGCCGGGCGGGCTCGCCGCGAAGAGCTTGTCGATGTCGGCCTGTTCCATTTTCAAGAGCTTGGAGACGTCGTATGCCATCGCATCCTCCTCCGCTCGGCTCAGAAGGTTTTCAGGAACTCGATGAGAGCCAGCTTGTCGTCGTCGCTGAGCGCGGGCTCTTCCTTGAAGCGGTCGGTGCCGAAGTAGTGGCCGCGGTTGACCACGAAGTCCGGGCACTTGCTCACCTCGAGCAACGGGTCCACGAGGTTGGCGAACACCTTTCGCGCCTCGTCGTCGCTCGCCCCCTTGGGCAGCGCCTTGAGGTCGTGCTTGATCTTGAGCAGCAGGTCGACGAGCTTCTTGGCGTAGCGGACCCGCTCGCCGAGATCGGGACTCTCGGATTCCAGATTGATGTTGGAGAGCAGGTTGATGGGGGTGCCCGTGGGGATGGGCCCGATCTCGACGCCGGCGTCTCCGGCGAGCCAGGAGAGCCCGCCGCCGGGCCTGAAGAGCCAGGGCAACCAGCGGTGCAGCGGGCCCGCCAGCTTCCGGGCGGGCTCGGGCAGATACCCGGACGGGATGTACACCCAGCTCTGCCGCGAGGTCCGGTCGATGAGGCCGGGCACCTTGTCGCCGAGGAGCGAATCCTTGTCCCGCCGCTCGGGCCAGAGCAGCTGTTCGATGGAGTTCTGGAAGGAGTCCATGCGCGCCTTGACCGACGGGCTGGAGTGGAACTTGCCGACGCTGTTGTTCTGGAGGAACGGCGCGGTGGACCAGACGCTCACCAGCGAGGCCGGACGCGTGTAGCCCCGGCCCCCCGCGGGCATCGCATAGGGGCGCGGCTCGCCGGTGTAGGGGTGATGCACGGTGACGGCCCCCACCGACGGCAGCTCCTTGTAGGACTGGGACGAGAAGTTGTCCCAGATGTTGCCGCCGATCGCGTTGGTGGCCAGCGGGCTGCACGCGTTGATCTCGAGCAGCGTCACCGGCACCCGCAGCTCGCTGGAGAGGAAGTTGTTCTCGAGGAAGTTGTCGGCCTCCACGATCGCGCGCATCTTCTGCTTGAACTCGTCGGTCTTCGTCGACGCCCAGTAGCGGTTCCAGCACTCGAGGTAGTTGGG
The DNA here is from genome assembly GCA_035317605.1 of Candidatus Acidiferrum sp. GTDB lineage: Bacteria > Methylomirabilota > Methylomirabilia > Rokubacteriales > CSP1-6 > DATHGT01. The sequence goes on from DATHGT010000346.1 coordinate 5,509, forward strand.
GCCGCCGCAGCCGCCGGGATCGACGCCGACCGCGGGCTCCGGGATCTTGCTCGAGTGGCAGCGCGCGCAGCGCTCGGCGAAGACGACCTTGCCCCGCGCCAGCTGGTTCTTGTCCTTGGTCAGGTATTCGTCGCCGCCCGGCGCGTCCTTCAGCCGGTGGGCATCGGTGGCCTTGCCCAGAAAGAACTTGGCCATGTCGACGGTCTGGGCCTCGGTCGCCTGCCAGTACGCCGAGTTCTTCTCGGCGTCGGCGATCTTGATCGGGCTGATGGGCTTGCCGCCGGCCAGCGCGTTGAAGTGGAGCAGCCATTCCTCGCTGAACAGGCCGATGTTGAGGTAGACGCGGTTCAGGGCGCCCAGCGCGCCCACCGAATCGGAGCCGTCCTTGAGCACGCGGGGCGTCTTCACCGTGGACGGCGGCTGGAAGAACTCGGTGAGCGGACCTTCCTTGACGTAGTCGTTGAACTGCTTGTTGTCGAGTCCCCCGCCGGTGATCGTCTCCTGGCCAAACCGCTTGGCTTGCCCCATCCGGGCGGCGAAATGATAGATCGCGTTCATGGTGCGGGGGTTGTTGATGCTGTCGGTCGAGATCAGCGACGTGTCGAGGGCGCCGGGCCGCGAGGTGTTGAGGATCTGAACCATGAAGCTCTTCTTGTCGTACTCCCAGGCGAAGATGCGGTCGATCCAGAAGTACTGGGCGCCGACGCTGGAGCTGAGGTTTTCCCACTTCGGATTGTTGGGGTCGGCGGGCGGCTTGGTGGGGATCGGCCCGACGTGGCAGAACCCGCACGACATGGCGACGCGGTACGGCTTCACGAGGTCGCTCCGGTTGTAGTAGTCGCGGTCCTCGTAGTAGCGCTTCGCGTCCCACTTCTTGGCGGCGGCCTCGTCGAAGTCGGGATTGGGGAAGAGCCGCAGGCCGACGATGCCGCTCGCCCAGCCGTAGTACGAGCCCACGGGGAGGTTCTTGCCGCGGGCGCCGATCTTGACGCCCGGGTACTTCCCCTCGTTCTCGAACGGATCGGGCGGGCAGTCGGCGCGGCGCTTGTCGAGCCACAGCCCGAAGCGCTGCGGATCGGGGCCGGTCGCCTTCTCGAAGCACGGCTCGTTGACCAGGCCCAGGTATTCCCAGCGGTTGTCGCGGCTGTTCTTCAGCTTGGGGTGCGACGACAGCGTCTTGAGGAAGTCGAGCGCGCCGAAGCTGATCGCGTTCATCTGGTCCCACAGCCGATCGTTGCCGCCCGTCCACACGATCCAGGTATTGCGGCCGCGGACTTCCTCGGGCGTCAGCTGGAGCCCGCCGTCCATGTCGCGGAAGTAGTCCTCGCCGGCGGCCGGGAACGACGCCGCCGTGCGGCCGGCGCGCAGCGCCTCGTCCCGGACCATGCCCGGCTGCGGCTTCTCCGCCTTGCCACAGCTCGCCAGGAGCAGCGCGGATAGCAGCAGGAGTGTCCAGGCCATGGTGTTCTCCTCGCGGGGGCCTCGGGTCCATCGAGCCCTCGTGCCGATCGGGATCATGGACGACGCTCCGGCCGCTGTCAACCGGCTGCTAACTATGAGTATTCGACTGGAGCGTGCGGGCGTGCTCCCGATCGGGCTCGCGGACGCGGTACACTCGGCGGGTCCGACATGGATGTACGAAAGCTCGACGGGCTGAAGATTTCGCGCCGGCGGTTGCTCTCCGGCGCCGGCGCGGCCGGCGTGTGCGCGGTCGCCCCCGCTTTCCTTCGCGGCGCGATCGCCCAGCCGAGGCTCCCCGGACCGCCGTTCACGCTCGGCGTGGCCTCGGGGTATCCGCTGCCCGGAGGCGTCGCGCTCTGGACCCGGCTCGCGCCCTCTCCGTCGATCCCCGGCGGCGGGATGCCACGCGAGACCGTGCCCGTCGAATGGGAAGTGGCGACCGACGAGGGCATGAGCCGGGTCGTCCAGCGCGGCACCGCCGCGGCGACGCCGGCATGGGCGCACTCGGTGCACGTCGAGGTCGACGGTCTCGAGCCCGCGCGTTGGTACTGGTATCGCTTCCGCGCCGGCGGCGAGGTGAGCCCGATCGGCCGCACCCGCACCGCGCCGGCCGCGAACGCCGCCCTCGACCGGCTGCGGTTCGCGTTCGCCTCCTGCCAGCACTGGGAGCAGGGCTATTTCAACGCGTATCGACAGCTGCTGGCCGACGACCTCGACCTGATCGTCTTCCTCGGCGATTACATCTACGAATCGTCGACGAGCCGATCTCGCGTGCGCCAGCACGGCATCCCCGAATCGATCACGCTCGACGATTACCGCACGCGCTACGCGCTCTACCGCAGCGATCCCGATCTCCGCGCCGCCCACGCCGCGTGCCCGTGGATCGTCACGTGGGACGACCACGAGGTCTCCAACGACTACGCCGACGACCGGTCCGAGCAGCTCCATCCGCGCGAGTGGTTCCTGCGCCGGCGGGCCGCGGCCTACCGGGCGTACTACGAGCACATGCCGCTGCGCCGGCACATGGTGCCGCTCGGGCCGCACGCGCGCATCTACCAGCGCGTGGGGTTCGGCGACCTCGTGCAGTTCCACATGCTCGACGATCGCCAGTTCCGTTCGCACCAGCCCTGCGCGCCCGCGGGCCGCGGCGGGTCGATCGTCACGGAATGCCCCGAGCGCGCGGATCCGCGGGCGACCCTGCTCGGCGACACGCAGGAGCGCTGGCTCCAGGACGGGCTCGACCGCTCGCGCGCGGTGTGGAACGTACTCGGGCAACAGACGCTGATGGCCCAGTTCGATCGCACGCCGGGACCGGAGCGCTCGTTCTGGACCGACGGCTGGGACGGCTACCCCGCGGCGCGCCGGCGGTTGCTCGAGTACCTCGGGCAGCGCAAGCCCGGCAATCCGGTGGTGATCGGCGGCGACGTCCACTCGTTCTGGGTGACCGATCTCAAGCCCGACTTCGACGACGCCCGCTCACCGGTGGTGGCGACTGAGATCGTCGGCACGTCGATCACCACGCAGTTCGGGCGCACCCAGAGCCAGCTCGACGCGGTGTTGCCAGAGAACCCGCACGTCAAGTTCGCCGACGGTCGGCAGCGCGGCTACGTCCGCGTGGAGCTCACGCGCGACCGTCTGCGCGCCGACCTCCGCACCATGCGCACGGTGACCCAACCGGCGAGCGAAGCCGACACGCTGGCCACATTCGTGATCGAAAACGGCCGCCCCGGCGCCGTCCGCGCGTAGCGCGGACGGACGAACGAATCGCGGTCGAAGCGCGGCGGACATCGAATCCGACCGGAGGAGCCATGAACAAGCAAGTCGTGCACACGCCTAAAGTCCCGCCCGCGCGGGTGCCGCTGTCGCAGGCGATCAAGGCCGGCGAGTGGGTGTTCGCCTCGGGCCAGCTCGGTCTCGACGTCGCCACCGCCAAGCTCGTGCCGGGCGGCATCGCCGCGGAGACGCGTCAGGTCTGCGAGAACCTCAAGTCGATCTTGGAAGCCGCGGGCTCGTCGCTCGACAACGTCGTGAAGGTCACGATCTACATGGTCGACCTCGGCGAGCTGACGGCGATGAACGAGGTCTTCAGCCGGTACTTCCCCGTCGATCCCCCCGCCCGCACCACGTTCCAGTGCGTCGCGCTCGTGGCCGGCGCCCGTGTGGAGATCGAAGCGATCGCGTTCGTGTGAGATGGAGGGGGCCGTCACACAGGCGCGCCTGCGGCGCAACGGCCCCCTCCGGGCGGTCTACTTCGCGTACTTCCCGGACGTCTGGGGCGTCGTCCCTTCCTGGCCCTTGTTCTGGCGATCCAGGCGGGTCTCGCGGCCCCAGGTGCGTTTGAGGTCGTCGCGGATGTTGATGTGGAGACGGCCGAGGCCCTCGCACTCCAGCTCGATGGCGTCGCCGTTCTGGAACCCGCTGAGCCCGCGATGGTTGGTGCCGGTCGCGAGGATGTCGCCGGGCTCCAGCGCGTGGATCGACGACACCCACTCGATGCAGCGCGGGATCTTGTGGGCCATGTCGTCGGAGTTGAAGTTCTGCTTCAGCTCCCCGTTCACCCAGAGCTTGATCTGCAGCTTGTGCGGGTCCTTGATCTCGTCGGCCGTCACGATGACGGGGCCGATGGGGCAGAACGTGTCGCGCGACTTCATCTGGTAGAACGTGTTGCCGGCGGGCGGCAGGCCACGGGCCGAGCCGTCGATGAAGTTGGTGTAGCCGAAGATGTAGCTCATCGCGTCGGCCGTGCTCACGTTCGACGCCCGCTTGCCGATGACGAGCGCGATCTCGGCCTCGCCCTCGAAGATGGTGGCCGGCACGTCGGGCAGAACCATGGTGTCGCCGTCACCGATGACGGCGCTGGGCGACTTGAGGAACGCGTTGATGGGGGCCGGCTCCGAGCGTGTGCCGTCCTCCATGTAGTTCACGGCCATGGCCGCGATGGTGGTCGGCTTGGGCACCGGCGGCCGGAGCCTCACCTTGCTGAGCGGCACGCCCTTGCCGGACTTGGCGGCCGCCTCCAGCTTGCCCTTGTAGGTGGCCCACCCGCTGATGACCGCGTTGAGGACGTCCTGCGGGCCGACCCGCGGAATGTCCTTCACCGCGTCCGACACGTCGACCACTTGGTCCCCGTTGACTACGCCGAGCTTGAAGTCGTCGAAGAAGCACAGTTTCATGGTTGATCCTTCATCCTTTCTTCACGGTCTTGTTGTACACCGCCTCGATGTTGACGCCCACCCGATCCCGATACTGTCCCACCGGGTATTTCGACATGCCCGCCTCGTATTTCGGGGCGAGCTGGTTGGCCACGCTTTGCTTGAGGTCGTCGAGCGACGCCCCGGCGGCCGCCCCCTTCTTCACCGCGTCGACCAGGTCGGCCAGGTAGCCGCGGAAGAACGTGAGGTGGGCCTTGGTGACGACGTCACCGTGACCGAGGATCATGTGGTCGAAGTTCAGCTTGCCGAGCGCGTCCATCGTGCGCACCCAGTCCTCCGGGAAACCGTCGTTGAGGAACGGCATCCAGCCCACGACCGCGTCGCCGGTGACCACGATCTTCTCCTTGGGCAGGAAGATGTAGAGGTCGCCGTTGGTGTGGCCGCGGCCGAGGACGTGGAGCTGGATCTCGCGGCCCTTCTCGTTCAGGGTGGCCATCGTGGTGACCGTGCGTGTGGGCAAGGCCGGCTTGATGCTCTTCAATTCCTGAAAATACGACTCGGCCTGCTGGAGATTCGACTCTAGATTCCGCTTCTTGGCCGGATCCGTTTCCTTCTGGACCTGTGCCTTGAGATCGTCGATCTCCTTGGGCAGGGATGCGAGCTGGCGCTCGATGTACGGGATCCCGCCCACGCCGACGTCGGGCGTGGTCAGGTTCACCTTGGTCTGCTCGGAGGCGATGACCTCGGCGCCCGTGTACACCTCGTTGCCCTGCCAGTGGTCCCAGTGGAAGTGCGTGTTGATGATCTTGCGCACGGGCTTGTTGGTGACGGCCTGGATCTCCTTGTACACGGCCCGCGCCGCCGACGGCTTCGAGTGCGAGTCCACCACCACCACGCCGTCGTCGGTCACGATCACGGCCGCGTTGGAGTTGACCTTGTACCGGGTCGCCGCGATGGCGGCGTACACGCCGTCACCGACCTTCTTCAGGTCGAAGAGGTCCTTGTCGGCGGTCTGCGCGAACGCCGACGGCGCGCAGCACAGCTCGTGGGGATCGAGCGTGTGCACGGCCACCGCGGCCACCGCCGCCTGGGTCAATACCTGTCGACGCGTGAACAATGTCGCCATCGAAGGATCCTCCCTCGCCTCGGCTCTGGCCGGGCGAGTGGAGTATAACCTTGGCAGATCCCGGACGCAGGCCAAGGGAGGCATTGATGGACCTCGGCATCTTCGACCACCTCGACCACCGCGACATGCCCGTCGACGAGTTCTACGAGAGCCGGCTGCGGCTGCTCGAGAAGTACGACACCGCGGGGTTCGCCGCCTATCACCTGGCCGAGCACCACATGACTCCGCTCGGGCTGGCCCCGGTGCCCGGTCTCTTCCTGGCCGCCGCCTCCCAGCGCACGAGTCGCATCCGTCTGGGGCCGTGCGTGTACTGTCTGCCGCTCTACAACCCGCTGCGGCTGATCGAAGAGATCTGCATGCTCGATCAGCTCACCCGCGGGCGCTTCGACTTCGGGGTCGGCCGCGGGATCGTGCCCTACGAGATGGCGTACTTCGGCTTCCATCACCTGGAGACCGAGGAGATTTATCAGGAGACGCTGGCCGTCGTGCTGCAGGGTCTCACCAGCGACGTGCTTGACCATCGCGGGCCGCGCTTCACGTACCGGAAAGTCCCGATGGTGCTCAAGCCCTATCAGAAGCCGCACCCTCCGCTCTGGTACGGGATGGGTCACATGGGCGGGGCGGAGTGGGCGGCCACCAACGGCGTTCACGTCATCAGCAACCATCCCTCCGAGGGGGCGAAGCCGCTGTTCGATCGCTACCGCGAGGTGTGGCAGCGCAAGCACGGAGACAGCCCGATGCCGAAGCTCGGGCTGGGTCGTCACGTGACGGTCGCGCGCACGGACGCCGAGGCCGAGGCCATCGCCCGACCGAACTACGCGGTGTGGTACGCGAACCTCACCAAGCTCTGGCGCGACTTCGGGGCGCTGCCCATGCGCTTCGCGCGCGACTTCGACGAGGCCCGCCAGCGCGGCATCGCCATCGCCGGCACCCCCGCGCGCGTGCGCGAGGAGATCGAGCGCCAGGTCGCCGCCAGCACCTGCACTTACTTCGTCATCCGCCTGATGTACGGCCACATGACCGACGACCAGGCGTCGTCGTCGATCGACCTCTTCACGTCGGAGGTCATGCCCCACCTGACAAAGCTAGCGACGTAGAGCGGCCTCGATCTCGTGGAGATGCTCGCGCCGGTGCTCGGCGCGATCCAGGCTGATCGGGTTGCCGGCGGCAGCGATGCGGGCCGCGAAGTCGTCGGCCAGCGCCGCGATCTTGCCGTCCACGGCCTCGGCGATGGCGACGGTGAGCTCGGCGGCCTGTCGTGGCGGCAGCGCGAGCAGGAACGGCTTGCCCGCGTCGTTGATCCAGTCGACGTCCTCGTCGCGGTTCGGATTCGGCGGGGCTCCCGTCCGTTGCCAGGCGTCGAGCAGGACGATGATCCGCTGGTCCCAGAACGCGAGGTGACCGAGGACGCCGGCCACCGTCCACCCGGCCGCGAGCGGACGCGCGAGGTCGGCGTCGCTCAGGCGCCCGACCAGCGCTTTCAATCGCTGGCGCTCCTTCGTGTTGTCGTCGACGATCGTCCGATCCACGCTCATGGCATCCTCCCGGTCGTGACATGTCTGTTCGTGAAAACCCCGCTTCGCACCGCGCGTGAAACGCCACTCGCCAGCCGGCAAAGCCTCCGCGTCCGAAATGATAGACTCGCCGGCAAAACGCCGCGGGGAAATCCCGCGGAGGCTCTGCCGGAGAAGTGAACGGTCTCGACGGAGGAGTTGCCTTCATGAAAACCGACGTCCTGCTGATCCCCATGAGCGCGCGCTGGAAGGACATGCGCGCGGCCGCGCTCGCCGCCGAGGAGGCGGGATTCGACGGGATCTGGACGTGGGATCACCTTCGCGATCCCGACGGCCCGTCCGGTCCGGGAGTGCCGGAGGCGCTCACCGTTCTCACCGCGCTCGCCGAGGCCACGCGCCGCGTGTCGCTCGGATCGCTCGTGCTCAACGTCGCCAACCGGCATCCCGGCCTGCTCGCCAACATGGCGGCCACGATCCAGGCCGTCTCCGGCGGGCGCCTGCTCCTTGGAATAGGCGCCGGCGGCAGCAAGCGAACGCCCTACGCGGTCGAGCAGCAAGCGCTCGGTCAGAGCGTCGACGGCGACGAAGCGCGCGCACAGCGCGTTGTCGAGGCGATCGAGGTCTTACGCCGGTTGTGGTCGGGCGACGGCTCCAGCTTCGCCGGCAAGCACTATCGGCTCGAACGTCCGACGGGATTTCTCCGGCCCGAGCCCCCACCGCCGATCATCGTGGGCGGCTTCGGTCCGCGCATGGCCGCCATCGCGGGCCGTCACGCCGACGGGCTCAACACGCAGGCGCTCCATCCGCGACTGGCCGACCTCGTGAAGCTCGCGCGCGACGAGCGCGCGGCGGCCGGCCGCGACCCCGCGTCGTTCATCGTGACCGTGTTTGCCGGCATGGACGAGCGCTGGCTGCGCGGCGAGACGCGGGCCCGGCAATCGCTCGAGCGCGTCGGCGTCGAGCGCCTGATCCTGCTCCTCTCGCCGCCGTTCGACCCCGGCGAAATTCGCGCCGCCGGCCGACTGCTCGGCGCCTAGCTCACGCTTTTCGGGCGCGCTCGATCTCCTCGGGCGTGTAGCGGAAGGCGCGGAAGACCCAGTTGTTGATGCCGGGGCGGCCGGATTCGACGTGGAAGTACGGGTTGACGTACTCCCACACGACCTGGCCGTCCGCGGTGACTTCGAAGATCCGCCCGTGGCAGCCCTCGCAGATCAGCGTGTTGCCGTTGGCCAGGCGCTGGGCGCCGGAGATGTAAGGACTGAAGAAGTCGAACAGCGACTGGTCGTGGTACTCCCACACGATCGCGCTCGTGCGCGGATCGACCTCGATCACCCGCGAATACGTGGCCGGATGATCGCGACGGTGCGTCCCGTTGTCGAAGATCGTGAGGTTGCCGTTGGGCAGCGGGCGCGCGGCGCCCGCCTTGAACCGCGACCACCCCTCGAAGCGGTCGAGGTCTTTCATGACCTTGCCGCCGTAGAAAAGTCGACCGTCGTCGAGCAGGGTAGCCGTAGAGCCCGGGCCGATACGGCATGTCCCAGGTGTGGACGACTTCGCCCCGCATGTCGACGAGGTACACCGTGCCGTCGCCGAGCATCGGCGTGAACAGCGTGTAGCCGTCCAGCGCGCGGCTCGGATCGTGGGCGGTGAGGCCGGTGCGCGCGCGGCGAACGCGCTGCTGGTCGACCGACGGCATCAGCGCGCGCTCGGGGGACGGTTGCGCTGCACCGCCTCGGGATGCGTGGAGTCCGCGCCCATGTAGATGCCCTTCTCCCACGTACGCTTGAGCGGATCGCGGACGTGCAAGCGCATGCGCCCGACGCCGTGGATCTCGAAATCGACCACCTCGCCGTCCTGGAGCGGGCCGAGTCCTTCGTGGTTCGTCCCGCAGGCGATGATGTCGCCCGAGTTCAGGGTCATGATCCGCGACGCCCACTCGATCAGCTCGGGGACCAGGTGCTCCATGTCGTCGGTGTTGTAGTTGTGGCGGAGCTGGCCGTCGACCCAGAACTGGATGTGGACGTCGTTGGGGTTCGGGATCTCGTCAGCGGTGGTGATGCAGGGCCCGATCGGCGCGAACGTGTCGAACGACTTGCCGAGCCAGCTCCCGGTCTTCCACGTGCGCCGCCCCTCGCCGCGCGCGGAGACGTCGATCATCCCCGTGTAGCCGAACACCGCGCTGCGCCAGTTCTCCTGCGTCACCAGCTTGGCCGGGCCCTTGAGGACGAGGGCCAGCTCGGCCTCGTGCATGAAGATCCACGGCTCGGTGAACTCCGGGAGCACGATCGTGTCGCCGGGGCCGATCACCGCGTCCGGGCTCTTGAGGAACATGTTGAGCGGACGGGCCTCGAGCGCGCCGTGCTCCCAGTAGTTCGCGATGCAGGCCAGGATCTTCCCCGGCCGGGGCAGCGGCGCCCGCAGCCGCACGTCGGCGAGCGGGGTCGCCGCAGCCTCGCGCGCTCGCTTGTCCAGCGCCGGCCGCAGCCGCTCGAACCCGTCGATGAGGTTGATCATCGTGGTCTGCGGCGTATGGCCGGCCGGCACGAGGTCGGCGATACCGACGACCCCGCGCTCGGTCAGCAGCCCCGGCTGCGCGGCCGGCTTCCCTGTCGTCTCGAACATGACGAGTCTCACGATGTCCCTCCCCCGGCGTGTCGGGTCAGTCCGACCCGCTCAGCGGCGCACGCGCGATTGGCGCGAGCGCGCGGCTCGATGCACGGCGTCGAAATGGCTGGCCGCCTCCCACTCACGAGCGAGCCGCTCCGCGAGAAAAATCTTCAGCAGCGACTGATACGGCACGTCGCGTTTGTTGGCCAGCGCTTTCAACCCGGCCAGGAGCGCAGCGGGTAGTCGCAGCGAAATCGTTTCCGTCGACGGCCTGAGGTTGGGAAATACCGCGAGACGGGCTGTGCTCCAGTCGACGAACGGGCTGGTGTCGTGCGTCTCCCAAAACCTGCGCTCTTCAGCCTCCGAACGGAACACCGGGATCGGGTTACGGGCGCGTCGCTTGGGCATAACCTCTTCTTTCTCGGCGGCTCATCGGGCGCGCGGAGATGACGCGCGCCAGTTTACCTCGAACGGTGAAGACCACGGTCAGTGGGCGTCCCCCGTCGGTGCGTCCATACGTGAAGTACCGCGCCTCCCGGCCTGAATGCGCCACATCGCCAGTGACCACCACGGGTCGATTCAGGAAGACTTGTTCCGCCTCGCTCTGACTGACCCCGTGGCTCGTCCAGTTCTTCGACGAGTTGCCTTCGTCCCACTGGAATCCCTCGAGGTCGACGAAGAACTCTGGGAGGAGGGCCACGTCGAAAGTATACGTCCATGATATACGAAGCGCCCTGCCCTATCTCTCACCCGTCCCGGTGGTCGGCCGTCGGGCGGTCACACAGGACGCTTGAAGCCGGCCGGCGCGCAGGCTAATGTGTGGGCCACGAGCGAGGTCGGTCGGTTCCTGGACGGCCTGAACGAGGAGGCCCGGCGATGCTTTCACGCGAGGAAAATGAGCTCCTGACCCGCATCACTCCCGGCACCCCGATGGGCGACACCATGCGCCGGTACTGGATCCCGGCCCTGATGGCCTCCGAGGTCACTGAGCCCGATGGCGCCCCCGTCCGCGTGCGCCTCCTGGGAGAGGACCTCGTGGCCTTCCGCGACACCCAGGGCCGGGTCGGGCTCCTCGACGAGTACTGCCCGCACCGCCGCGCGTCGCTGTTCTTCGGCCGCAACGAGCAGTGCGGGCTGCGCTGCGCCTACCACGGCTGGAAGTACGACGTCGACGGCCGCTGCGTGGATATGATGAACGAGCCCGAGGAGCTGCACTTCAAGGACAAGATCCACATCACGACGTATCCCACGGTCGAGATGGGCGGCATCATCTGGACCTACATGGGCCCGAAGGAGCACACGCCGCCCCCGCCGAAGTTTGCGTGGACCCAGGCGCCCGCGACCCATCGAAACGTGACCAAGGTGATCCAGGAGTGCAACTGGCTCCAGGCCCTCGAAGGCGGCATCGACACCTCGCACGCCCCGATCATGCACCGCCTGATCACTCACAACACCAAGCGCCCGGGCATCAAGCTCGCGAGCCCGTTCGTGCGCGGCAAGGCCCCGCACCTCGTCGTCGACATCACCGACTACGGCTACCAGTACGCCGGCCTCCGCCCGCTCGACGAGGCCGACATTCACATCCGCACCTATCACTTCGTGATGCCGTTCCACCAGATCCGCCCCTCGCAGTCGGACGCGGGGCAGCCGATGGTCGCCGGCCACATCTGGGTGCCGATGGATGACGACAACACGATGGTCTACAACTGGATGTACTGCCTCACCGACACGCCGATGACGGATGAAGAGCGCCTCGAAGTCCGCGCCGGCAACGGCCCCATGGACGTCGACCAGACCACGTTCCGCTCCCGCCAGAACCGCGCGAACAACTACCTGATCGATCGCCAGGTCCAGAAGACCGAGACCTTCACCGGCATCGACGGCATCAACATCCAGGACCGCGCCATCCAGGAGAGCATGGGCCGCATCTGCGACCGCACCAAAGAGCACCTCGGCCCAGCGGACAAGGCCATCATCCAGGCGCGCCGCCTGCTGCTGGGCGCCGTGAAGACTGTGCAGGCCGGCGGCACCCCCGCAGGCGTCGCGCCCTCGTACTATCCGCTGCGCGCGAGCGAGGGCGTGATCCCGCGCAACGCCGACTGGCGCGAGCTCCTCACGCCGGAGATGGCGGGCACGGAGATGCAGACGGTCTAGGCGCTTGCGGCGCGGGCGGGCGGTCGCTGGATTCGCTGCCGTCGTCCTCCTGATCGCGCTCGCCCGCTCGGCGCACGCGGTGGAAGGCAAGCCGTGTGTCGCCGAGCCGACCGACATGGTGCTGCAGTACGGCGATCTCGTGACGTGCGCGATCGACGTGGTCGGCGATTCCGATCTCTTCCGCTTCGAGGGCAGCGTCGGCGAAGTCGTTCGCGTCTCGATCGCGGGCACCGGCGGACCGTTTTTCACGCTGTCCGCTCCCAGCGGCGCGCCGCTGACGGGAGGAGGGCTGCTCCCGGACGTCTTCACGCTGACCCAGACCGGAACGCACACCATCCTCGTCCGCCAGAACACGAACAGCGGCACCGCGCAGTACGCGCTCGCCCTCGACCGCCTCGCGCCAACGGCCTCCACCGCCCGCGCCATCGCGTACGGCCAGATCGTCTCCGATGAGATCAACCCTGCCGGCGACGTCGACCTGTTCGTCTTTTCCGGCGCGGCGGGAACCGTCGTTCGGGTCAGCGCGCCCGGCTCGGGAGGGCCGGCGTTCGAGATGTTCGCGCCGGGCGGCGCGCGGCTGGGCGGCTCGATCCTGCCTCAAGACTTCACGCTGACTCAGAGCGGTCTCCACACGATCCTGCTGCACCAGAACACCAACAGCGCGACCGCGACCTACAACCTGTCGGTGCAGTGCATCGCCGGCGCGTGCCCGCAGTCGGTGGCCAGCCCGATCTGCCAGGCGCAGTTGAACAAGGCGAGCTTCGTCAACGGCGAGGTGGTGCTCGCGCAGACCCTCCGCATCGCCAATCCGTCCACGTCACCGCTAGCGATCGAGTACAAGTTCTGGCTGGAAATGCCGGCCGGCCCGCCCGTGACCTTCGCGCGGGGCGGCGCCGATGGCGCGGTCGTGCTCTCGCCAGGGTTCGATCAGAACTTCGGGCCGCTCAACGTGTTCACCGTGCAGCCGTCCTCACCCCGCGGGACGTATGGGTTCAACTGCCGGTTCATCGATCCGATCACGGGCGCGTTGCAGGCCGAAGACCTGAACACCTTCACCGTCCAGTAGCGTTCACTTCCCCTTCAGCTTCACGTCCTCGTAGGGCGCCGACCACGGATAGTCCGCGATCAGACCGAGGCCTGACTCCGCTACGCGAGAACCGTAGCCGGTCAGGACCGAGAGCTGCCAGATCGGCAGGAACATGACCTTCTCGTGGATGAGCTGCTGGACCTTGTGGAGGAGCGCCTCGCGCTTCTTTGGATCCTGCTCGCCGGCCTGGTCGCGGAAGAGACCGTCGATGTCCGGGTACGCGCCGTAGGCGTAGGCGCCGCCCGTGGCCGCGAAGGCCTCGATGCGGGTGGCCGCGTTGCCGTGGATGCCGCTGATCGTGAACACGAGGTTCTTCAGCTTCTTGTCGCGGAAGGAGCCGAGCATGGCCGCACGCTCGAGGGGACGGAGCTTCACCTTGATCCCGACCGCGGTCAGATAGTTGACGACGGCCTCGGCGGTGGCGGTCGTCGAGACGTCGCACCAGAGGTCGCCCGCCTCGAAGCCTCGCGGGTGTCCAGCCTCGGCGAGCAGCTGCCGGGCCTTCGCCGGATCGTAGGGAATCACCGGAGGCTGCCAGTAGAAGTCGAAGCTTATGGGAACGATGCTGCCGGTGATCTTGGAGAAGCCTAGGGCTTCGGCCTGGTTGATGGCCTGACGGTCGACGGCGTGAGTCGCGGCCAGGCGCACGCGGCGGTCGTGCCAGGGAGAATTCGTGTCCCACTGGTCGGCGAAGAGTACCCAGTGCGTGCTCGTGAACGGCGTGGGGCGCAGCGTGAGGCCAGGCGTGCGCCGCACCTCTTCGCCCAGCTCACCGGACAGCCCGTAGGCGACGTCCGCGTCGCCCTTCTTGAGCATGACCAGGCGCGTGGTGGGATCGGTCGCCGACTTGAAGACCAGGCGCTTCACGTTCGGAGTCTTGCGCCAGTACCCATCGAACGCCTCGACCACCAGCTCCACGCCCGGCGTGAACGAGACCAATCGATAGGGCCCGGCGCCGACCGGCGCCTTCTTGAAGCCGTCCTCGCCAACTTTCTCGACGTACTTCTTGGGGACGACCCAGGCCGCACCGGTGGCGGGCGTCGCGTAGAACGTCATGAAATCCGGCCACGGTTGCTTGAGGCGGAAGCGGAGATGGCTGGGGTCAGGCGTCTCCACCGCCGCCACCTTGTCCTTGAGCGCTTTCGCGGACACGCCGCGATACCGCTCGAACGAGAACTTGGCGTCCTCCGCGGTGACGGGATCGCCGTTGTGGAACTTCACGCCCTTGCGGAGCACGAACTCGTAGACCAGCCCGTCGGGCGAGACATTCCACGACTCAGCGAGGCTCGGCGCCATGGCCTTGCCCGGCATCGGCTTCACCAGCGCGTCGTGCAGCGCGTACAAGATCATGAAGGGCGAGACCACACCCGGCGTCTCGGCGGGCTCGAAGAGCGTCGGCGCCAGCGAGAAGTGCAGCGCCCAGATCATCTGCCCTTCGGGCGCAGCGAGCGCGCGGGAGGGGCCGGTCAGGACCAGCGCTAAAACTCCGACCATCAGGCAGTGTGTGAGTCGGCTCGACCGTTCAGTCATTGGGACCTCTTAAATTTGAAAGGGAATGCGGCGAAGTCGCGCCGAGGGCCTACGCCAGGACGATAGCCGGCCTCATTGCATCTCACTCCGCCTCGGTCTCAGGTGGCAGCTGGGCTTCGCGGGCCGCAAACAGCCCGGAGAGAGTTGCGACGCGGCAGCGCTCTTCCCGTTCACGGATCTCTGCGACTTCGGGGTCAGATTCGACCTGCCCACCTTGCGGGCCAGCCGCGTCGCGGTCCCGCTGCTCCTGGTAGAGGAGCAGCGAGTGGACCGCGATCCAGATCTCGTAGCGCCTGGTAAAAGACGCGGCGACAGCCGTGTCTCTTCGCTCCAGAGCAACACGCTGACTCGCATATTTCGGGAACACGGTCGAGTAGTAAATTACGAGCTTGCCGTTCTCGGTTACAGCTGAAGACGCCACCGCACTGACGTCGTCGGGCCAATCGAGGATGCTCCACTGAGCGTCATCTGGTCCTTCGACCGGTCGCGTCTCGAACAACGGCAGCGTAACCTGGCGTGCCGCCGGACGAACGGGAGGCGGCGGTACAATGCGGAATGACCGTTGGTCGGCGAGACTCGGAAGCGTCGGCCGCATCAGCTCCACGCGCACCGCACCCGTCGCACCCACCGCAGCCGTCGCCATGCCCTCAAGGATTATCCGCATGCGGCCACTCTCAAGAGGCGTCGATCCCCGCAGGGCCAAATCCACGCTGCTGACGATAATGTTTATCCTCGACGCACCAGGATTCTGTGGGTTGTGGTAAGTACTGTTCGCGTCTGTCTCAACACGGATATACCGCCTCTGCTGCGCGTAAAAGGTAATGTCTTCGTCCGGTTCCCAGACAATTCTGACAAACGTAGGTGGCTCGTGAAGTTCAATCGGTTGTGGTTTCGGCCGCGGACCGCGAGGATGGGTTGGGCGACCAGGGTGTTCAGGACCGGACCCGATGGCACTGCCGACAGCCTCAGCAACGCTTAATCCCTGAAGCCTTAGGAGGCGAGCAACCTCCTGGCGCATCTCTTGGAGCGCCGACTCGTCTTGCTCGCGGTGTCCCTGCTCCCGGGCCTCATTGTTCAGTCGCGTGAGTTCATCGTCCGATCGAAGCACCCGAATCAGCTCTTCCTGGATCAACGCATGAACAACACCGCGGCGGGTGTCCTCCCGCGTCGAGACGAAAAGCGCACGCTTCGCGGTCGGTGTAAGCGAGTTACAGTCGATGTGGCAGATTAGCCGCTGAGCCAGATATGGAAGCTCGGCTTGTTTTTTGATGAGTGTGCCTGCCAGCTCACCATGGTTTTGGCCATGAATTGTAAGGATAATCGGCCTGATCGGGTTCACGAACGCTGCCGAAGGTCTTTTGTTGGCTCTGGTCGGCGCGGACAGCACCCAATACTCGATCCCGATGCGACCGAAGTCGGCGATGGTGATATAGAACAGTCGAACATGGTGTGATAGCGATGGGCCGCGACGCTCTTCGTCGCCCTCATCGACCGCGCCATTCAAGGCATTCCGTGAGCCCTTGATGACACGTCGGTACCGATGAACCTCGCTTTCAAGCCACACGGGCAAGATCGGATCAAACAACACTTGATTGAGTAGACCGTAAAGGCTGTTTGGTCCGAGCGGCGACGGGTAACCGCTGAGATCGTATCCGTAGTGTCGCGCCGCAGTCCCGGCTGGAAATTCTGCGAGCGGCAACTCGGCAAATGGAACGTTACCGTTCTGAGTTAGGTAGACGTAGTGGCCTGTCTTGTAATCTTCCGGCGGTAGATCCAGAAACCGGACAACGGTAAATCCAACAACCGGATTGTTTCCTACCCGGCTCGCGATCAACGTATAGCGGCTCGCCGCAAAAGTGCTCGATCCGCCCTGACCATATGTTCCAGCAAGATAGTGCTTTTGAAGCTTATTGCTCTCGCCGAGACTCAGGATTGTCCGCGGCATCTGTTCCGGCGTAAGACCAATGCCGCGATCCCGAATTTCAACCGTCCGCGAGTTTCGATCCTCGCCAACCTGCAGCTTGATCGTAACGCGATCAGCAAGCTGCTGCCGTTGCCGCGTCGTCAGTTCACTAAGGCCGGTCTCTGGGACATTGAGCCAAGCCGTCGCCGCCTCTCGCGGACTGCGGCAGTCCGGTCGACCGCCGTGGAGCGAATGCTCTGCTTCCAGCGCAGCATCAATTCCATTGGTAATCCGTTCGACCAGTGATCGACCGGGATCGCCGGACACCTCAATACTCCCGCGATTGTTTTCTCTGCCTCCAACTGGAACCCATTGCAAAGCTGGGCCGTGGGACACCTCGAAAGCGTCAATCGCCGCTTCAATGCCGACCACTCCGTTGGCCTGCAAGAGGATTCGGAGAAATTCGAGCGGCGTCATGTCCGAGCCGCCGCGTCAGATCTTGGCCAGCGACTCCAAGTACGTTCGAACCGTCCACGCGAGGCGTCGACATATCCTGCGTTTGTCTCGATCGAGATCCAGCGTCTCTTTAGGTCCTCCGCTGTTGCGCCGGTCATGTTGCTACCAGCAAAAGGATCCAGCACAAGGCTCCGTGGCTTTGTGAGAAAACGAATGAAAAACTCGGGCAATCCGGCTGGCATCCGCGCCGGATGCGGCGAAAGGTCGTGATCGCGGCAGTAGCGCAGATAGGGATCCGAGTTTGTTGTGTTTGAGAACGTCAGTACGTTAGAGGGGATCGCGCCGCGATTATTGCGCAAAAAGGATGTTGCTCCGATGTGATGTTGCGACGGCCGTCGACCAGCATTGTACTTGCCCGCCGCGAGAAGTCGAAGCATCGCTTTGCTGTACGGTTTCAGGACACGTCGATTGTCAGCGTAGGGCTTTTCGCTGGGCGACATCCACCAAAGATGAGTGTAGGAATCCTTGACACGAATACGCTCTACGTTCACCCATTGCGCAGGGGTCGGAAGTCTTGTCGGGTTGTGGCAGATGAATTGTTGGCACAGATGAAAGTCGCCCTCACGGACAAACGCCAGTAGAGCCTCAAGAGCTAGGGTTGACATGACGGGATGCCCCGGCTCCCACGCATTGCCCATCTCAATCACGATGGATCCATCCGGCGCCAAGAACTCTCGTAAAAGTGGTGCGAACCTTGAGAGCCACTTCACGTAGGCCTCACCTTGCTCGTTGCCGTATCGCTTTTTGCGATTGAGCGGGAAGGGAGGGGACGTAAAAATCAGGCGGACTTTCCCACGGAGTTTCTCAAACGGTGATGACGCGAGAATGTCCTCCGCCTCGCCGAGGTACATGGCGCCGCGCCGAGTGCGGTATTGCGGTCTCGGCGGGGACGCCGATCCAGGCCCGTTAGACGGAGCGCTATCGATGGCGGATGGTCTCAGCGGCAGTGGGTTCCTCACGTCGATCGAATACTAATAGCTGATGCTCTCGCTGTACAAGAGGAACCTTTCGAAGCGTTTACGCCTCGGGTACCCACGGCCAGTATTTCGCGATCGCGCCGGCGTCGACGCGGAGGTCGAAGCCGGTGATCATTTCGGCGTCGTCGGAGGCGAGGAAGACGGCGGCGCGGGCGTAGTGGCGGGGGCTCGGGAGCTCGCCGGTCGGGACCATCTTCGCGAAGTCGAGCAGGCGGCCTCGACGCTCGGGGCGCGGGCGGCCCCATTCCACGGCGCGATCGTGGCTCTCGCCGACGTCGGTCGCGGTCGGGGTCAGGCTGTTCACGCGGATGCCGTGCTTGACGAGGTCCATCGCGGCGGCGCGAGCGAAGTTCAGCAAGCCGCTCTTGCTGCTGCAGTAGGCGATGTTGCCG
>DATHGT010000347.1:0-15991 GCA_035317605.1 Candidatus Acidiferrum sp.
TAGGGAGATGCGCATGACCAACACGCGACTGGAGACCGATCTCGCGATCGTCGGTGGCGGCGGCGCGGGGGTGGCCGCGGCGCTGGAGGCCGGCGACGCCGGAGCGCGCG
This sequence comes from Candidatus Acidiferrum sp., assembly GCA_035317605.1. GTDB lineage: Bacteria > Methylomirabilota > Methylomirabilia > Rokubacteriales > CSP1-6 > DATHGT01. The sequence goes on from DATHGT010000347.1 coordinate 111, forward strand.
TGGTGCTGCTCGAGCAGGACGACGCGCTCGGTGGCACCGCGGCGACTTCAGGCGGCGGCTGCCTGATCGTCGGCAGTCCTCTCCAGGAGTCGGAGGGCGTTCACGACACGCCCGACCTCGCCTTCGAGGACTGGATCAAGTGGGGCGGCGACGCGGTCGACGCGGTGTGGGCGCGCTACTACATCGAGCACACGCTGCACGACCTCTATCACTGGGCCGAGACCCACGGCGCCAAGTGGATGGATCTCAAGTTTCAGGAAGGCAACCGCGTCCATCGCTGGCACCGTCCCGATCGGAACGGGCTCGGCCTCATGACCGCGCTGATCGGCTCGCTGACGTCTCGGGGCGCGGCGAAGGTTCTCATCGGCGCCAGAGCCGAGAGGCTTCTGACCGAGAACGGCCGCGTCCGCGGCGTGCAAGCGAGCCGTACGAACGGCGACACCGTGGAGATCAGGAGTCAGACCGTTCTCGTGACCACCGGCGGCTTCAATTCCAACCTCGACATGGTGCTGGACGCGCGACCGGAGTTCAGGGCCTTCAAGGTGATGGAAGGCTCCGGGCGCGGCGCCACCGGCTCGGGTCACACGCTGATCCGGGAGCTGGGCGGCTACTTCACGCACATGGAGCACATCTGGTTCTACGTCTACGCGACGCCGGACTATCGCGATGCCACTGGGCGGCGCGGACTCGTGTTCCGTCAGGCGCCCGGGTACATCTGGGTGAACCAGCAGGGCCGGCGCTTCCACGACGAGTCGACCACGGGCGGCGCCTCGGCCACGCCGGCCATGCTGCGACAGAACCCACCGCACGCGTGGGCGATCCTCGACACCCCAATGACCGCGAAGATGGAGGTCGCCGACCCGTACTATCGCGACGGCGCCACCGTGCGGCGCGACCGCATCCAGGAGCTGCTCGACAATTCTCCGTACATCAAGAAGGCCGACACGCTCGACGAGATCGCCCGCAAGATCGACGTCGACGGTCCCACGTTCCTCGGCGAAGTCGAGAGCTACAACAAGGCGTTCGACGCGGGAATGGTTCGAGAGCCCGCGTTCGGCAAGTCGCTCGATCAGTCCAAGAAGTTCGACACGCCGCCGTACTACGCGGTCCAGCTCTTCCCGCTCGCCCGCAAGAACTTCGGCGGCGTGAAGACCGATCTCCGATGCCGCGTGCTCGACCGCCACTTCGAGCCCATTCCCGGGCTATACGCCGCGGGTGAGGTCGCGGGAATGGCCGGCGGCCACATCAACGGCCGCGCCGGACTCGAGGGCACCATGCTCGGCCCCGCGATCTTCAGCGGACGCGTGGCCGGCGGCTGGGCCGCCCACGAAGCCGGCTGCGGCCCCGGCTTCGTCGGCAAACCGAATCGATAGGAGAACAATCATGGCGATGAAGCGCGTGATCAGCCCCAACGTGAAAGAGGCGGCCCCCGGAACGTGGTCGAACTGCCGGGTCCACGGCAACCAGGTCTTCATCGCCGGGATGACCGCCGGCGACGGTCAGGGCGGCCTCCTCGGCGACGGCTCGACCTACAGCCAGGCCAAGGAGATCTTCACGAAGATCAAGCACCTGATCGAAGCCGCCGGCGGCAAGATGAACGACATCATCCGCGTCGACATCTACGTCACCGACATCAAGCAGCGCGAAGAAGTCTGGAAAGCCCGTCGCGAATTCTTCACCGGCGACTTCCCGACGTCGACCCTGGTCGAAGTCCGCGCGCTCGCGACCCCCCAACTCCTGGTCGAGGTCAACGCGATCGGCTTCCTCGGCGAGGGCGCGTAGAACCGGCTATTCCACCTCGCGGAGGCGGAGCACCTCGGCGCGGCCGTCCATGTACTCGCCCATCTTGCGGCCGAGCGCCTTGAAATAGTCGCTGGCGCGGTGGGCGTCGACGGCGGCCTGGTCGGCGTAGCGCTCCATGAAGACGTAGGTGTTCGCGACCTCGCCGTGGTGGAGCGCGTAGAGCTTGCAGCCGGGCTCGTTGGCGTTCACCTTGGCCACCAGCTCCTTGGCCACGGCCTCGAACTCCTTCTCCATTCCCGGCTTCACCTTGATCGTGGCGACGACTCCCAGCATGAGCAGATCCTCCTTCTTGGGGAGCAAAGGGCCCCCAGACTCCGCTTACCTTTGGGAGCGCCCTGGCAAAGCCGGGGCGCCTCCCCTCTTCACGTCAGTGAGCGCACCAGCTCGACCACACGACCGAGCGTGGCCAGCCGCGCATCCAGCGTGGCGCCGTCGGGCTCGACGCGGAGCGTGGTCACGCCGGCGTCGCGGTATGCGCGGATGCGGTCGCGGACCATCTCTTCGGTGCCGAGCAGGCTGGTCTTGAGCACCAGCTCGTCGGGCACCCGCGCCGCGGCGTCGTCGCGCCGGCCCTCGAGCCACAGGCGCTGAACTTCCACGGCGGTGTGGGCGTAGCCGGCCCGGCAGTACGCGTCGTTATAGAAGTTGTGCTGGCGCGAGCCCATCGCGCCGAGCGTGAACGCGAGCCCCGGCTTGCGCGGCTGAATGAGACGTTCGAGATCGTGGCTGAATGCAACGAAGCCCCCGGCTTGGCGATCGAGCGCGTCGAACGATCGACCGGCGCGCGCGGCGCCCGCGGCCAGCGGCCCGAAGAAGATGTCGGCGTGCTCGGGCATGAACGAGGTCCCGATCCAGCCGTCGGCGATCTCACCGGTCATCTCCAGGCTCCTGGGCGAGAGCGTGGCGAGATAGATCGGGATATCGGGCTGCGGCTTGGCGGCCGTGCGCAGGGCCTTGCCCTCGCCGCCGGGCAGCGGCAGCTCGTAGACCTTGCCGCGATAGCTCAGTCGCTCGCCGCGGCTCGCCATGCGGACGATCTCGACGATCTCGCGCAGGCGCTGGACCGGCCGCTCGAAGCGCACGCCGTGCCAGCCCTCGATGACCTGAGGTCCGCTCACCCCGAGTCCAAGGATGAATCGATTCCCGGACATCGAGGCCAGGCTCATCGCGGTCATCGCCACCAGCGCGGGCGTCCGCGTGCCGGCCTGCACGATCCCCGTTCCCAAACGGATACGGGAGGTGCGAGCGGCCATGAAGGCGAGTGGAGTGACCGCGTCGTGGCCCCACGACTCCGGCGCCCACACGGCGTCGACGCCGAGGCGCTCGGCCTCGACGACGTAGGTGGACGCGGTGGCCCAGTCCTCGTTGGCCACGCGCAGGGAGATCGCGACGCGCATGCGGATCAGCCGCGCGCCGTCGACGTCGAAAGGGCCGATGCGATCTTCTGGAGCTGGCCGGAGTGATCGAGGTCGTGCAGGCGCAGGAAGAGCAGCGCCTCGCGCCAGCTCAGCGCGCCGAAGAACGGATGCTCGATCACCTGCTCGGGATGCTCGGCGGGATCGGCGCGGAGCACCCGCGCGAACAGCTCCTCGCGCGCGGCCGCGAAGGTCGACCACCATTCCTCGGCCGTGTGCTCGGGCGCCCCGCGCTCGAGGACGTCCGCCACCGCCCCGCCCGGCGCTCGGCCGTCGAGGACGCCGGTGATGCGCTCGGCGAAGCGCGCGCCGGCGGTGACCACGTGGGCCATCACCTCGTTGGCGCTCCACTCGTCGGTCTCGGGCCGCTCGTTGAACCGCGACGCGGGCACCGCGGTGACCGCCTCGTGGACCTGGCCCATGGCCGCGCGCACTCTTTCGACGAGATCGACCGGCGCGAGCTTGGCGCCCTGAGCCTGCAAATAGGTTCGGATACGGAGCTGCTCGTCGGTCACGACTCCTGTGTATCATGGGCGCGGGAGGAAAGGCCATGAGCGCCAACGGGTTCACGAAAATCGTCGGCTCCGAGCAGCAGCTCCGCGACGTCCTCGGTCGGCCCAGCGAGCGTGCGGTCCTCAAGGACCAGGCGCGGCTCGACGAGCACTTCCGGTCGTTCATCGCGGCCTCGCCGTTCCTGATCCTGGGGACGTCGAACACCGCCGGACAGGTCGACTGTTCCCCGAAGGGCGACGAGCCGGGCTTCGTGAAGGTCCTCGACGAGACGCACCTGGCCATCCCCGACCGGATCGGCAACAACCGGCTCGACGGCATGCGCAACATCCTCGACAACGGCCACGTCGGGCTGATCTTTCTGATCCCCGGACGTGAGGACACGCTGCGGGTCAACGGCCGCGCCTGGGTCGTCCAGGACGACGACATCCTCGACGCGATGATCATGCGCGGCAAGCGTCCGCCCTTCGCCATCGGCGTCGAGGTCGAGGAAGCGTTCATGCACTGCCCCCGCGCGTTCATGCGGGCGGGACTCTGGAAGCCGGAAGCGTGGCCCGACGCCAACGCCGTCCCCTCGATGGCCAAGATGATGTGGGACCACGTCCCATCCGTCCGCAAATTCCCGACGGTCGAAGAAAGCACCGCCGACACCGCCAAGCGCCTGCAAACTTTGTATTGATGGGGGGCCCCTACGGCTCCCCCCATACCCCCCCAACGCGCGGGGTGAACCTGCGCGAGAAACGGCGCGAGGAGATCAACCGTGAGTGAAGAGATCATCGAGACCGCGACTGGGCTCGGTTACGTCGAGCTCGTCGAGGGCACGGGCGCCACGGCCAAGAAGGGTGAATCGGTCACCGTGCACTACACGGGCTGGCTCAAGAGCGGGGAGAAGTTCGACTCGTCGCACGACCGCCAGCAGCCCTTCGTGTTTCCGCTCGGCGCCGGCCAGGTCATCAAGGGCTGGGACGAAGGTGTCGCCGGCATGCGCGTGGGCGGCAAGCGCAAGCTCGTCATCCCCGCCCACCTCGGCTACGGCGACCGCGGCGCCGGCCGCGTGATCCCCCCCGGCGCCACCCTGATCTTCGAAGTCGAGCTGCTCGCCACCGCCCCGGCCTGACGCAGGCGCCCGGGCACCACAAGGAGGTCAGCCATGAGTCAGACGCCGTCGTTGAAGCCACTGGGCCAGACGCTGGGCACCGAGGTCGTGGGCGTGGACGTGGCGAAGAAGCTCGAGCCGGAGACGCTCGCGTGGGTCGAGCGGGCGTTCGCCGAGCATCCCGTGCTGGTGTTCCGGAACCAGCGGCTGGGCGCCGACGAGCTGGCGGCGTTCGGGGCGCTGTTCGGGCGGCCGCAGCCGCACATCCTCGAGCAGTACCGCCACGAAGATCGAACAGACGTGTCGTACATCACCAACGTCGACAAGAACGGCGAGGTCGATCGCTTCGGGGTGATCCGGGCCTCGACGTGGCACACCGACGAGACCTACGAGGACGCGCTGCCTCGGCTGGCCATCCTGCACGCGATCGAGGTGCCGTCGGCCGGAGGCGGCACGATGTTCGCCGACATGCGCGCCGCCTACGACGGCCTCCCCGAAGCTACGCGGCGCCGGCTCGACGGGCTCGTCGGCCTGCACGGGCGCACCGACGGGCCCGACGCCGTCAAGCTCTACGGCGAGGCGTACGTCCGCGCCAGCAACAAAGCGCGGACGGAGCGGCGGCATCCCGCGGTCCGGAAGCATCCGGTGACCGGGCGCTCCGTGCTGTTCGTCAATCCCACGCACACGCACGGCTTCGACGGCATGTCGCCCGACGAGGGCGTGCGGCTGGTCGAGGAGCTGCGCGACCACGCGACCCAGGAGCGGTTCGTCTACTATCACGCCTGGCGCGTGGGCGACGTGCTCATGTGGGACGAGATCGCGACCATGCACCGGGGCGCCGCGGACGCGCGGCCAGAAGAGCGCCGGGTGATGCTGCGAACGATCGTGCATCCGCAGGATTATTGAGATGGGGGATGTTGGGATGGGGGGCCCCTACGGCTCCCCCCATACCCCCCCGACGCGCGAGTCCTGTCGGTTGGACTAGAGGAGTCGAGACATGGGCATCAAGGCGGCGGTGTTTCGGAAGGTGCACGAGCCGTTGACGATCGAGTCGGTGGACGTCGACAAGCCGTGGGGGCGGGAGGTGCTCGTGCGCACCGCGGCCACGGGCGTCTGCCACAGCGACCTGCACGTGGTCGACGGGTTCGGGCGGTTCGCGCTCGATCGGCCGATCGTGCTGGGCCACGAGGGCTCGGGCGTGGTCGAGGCCGTCGGCTCGGAGGTCACCACCGTGAAGCCCGGGGATCACGTGGTCGCCTGCCTCTCCGGATTCTGCGGGAGCTGCCCGCAGTGTCTCGACGGTCATCCCAACCTCTGCACCGGCGGCATCGTCACCCGCCCCGACTCGGGCGTGCCGCGTCTCTCGCAGCAGGGCGAGCCGGTCCGCCAGTTCATCGGCATCTCGAGCTACGCCGAGCGCATGCTGCTGCACGAGAACTCGATCGTGAAGATCGATCCCGAGATTCCCCTCGACCGCGCGGCGCTCGTGGGCTGCGGCGTGCTCACCGGCGTGGGCGCGGCGCTGCGCAGCTCCGGCCTCCAGGCCGGGCAGACCGTCGCCGTCTTCGGCTGCGGCGGGGTGGGACTGTCGATCGTCCAGGGCGCGCGCATCGGCGGCGCGCGGCAGATCATCGGCGTCGACATGTTCGACGGCAAGCTGGAGATGGCCAAGCGCGTGGGCGCCACCCACGTCGTCAACAGCGCCCAGGACGATCCCGTGAAGGCCATTCGCGCGCTCACGTCAGGAGCCGGCGTCGACCACGCGTTCGAGGCCGTCGGCAACGCCAAGCTCGTGCGTCAGGCCATCGAGAGCCTGGCCATCCGCGGCACCGCGACCATCGTCGGCGTCATGCCGCCCGACGCGATGATCGAGTTTCCGTGGATGGCCATCCGCCCGGAGTGCAAGGTGCAGACGTCGCGGATGGGCAGCAACCGCTTCCGCATCGACATCCCGCTCTACCTCGAGTTCTATCGCCAGGGCCGCCTGCTCCTCGACGAGATGGTCACCCGACGCGGTCCCCTCGAAGACATCAACGAAGCCTTCCGCGCCATGAAGGCCGGCGAGGTCGCCCGCTCCGTTTTGATATTCAACTGATCAGCGCAGACGGAGATCGCCGGATGGGCTGCGGGTGGCCCGCTGGCGCGATCGAGCCCCAGCTCGATCGCTGAACCGATCAGGGGGGGTTGGGGGGTGCGTCTCGCACCCCCCAACCTGAAGAAGGAGACGGAAATGCGTCAGGGCTTCCGCGTGATCGACTCCGATACGCACGTCAATCCGTCGCTCGACGTGCTGCTGCGTTACGCCGACCGGGAGCTGCGCGAGCGCCTGGACGAGCTGGCGCCATACCGAAAGACGGTCAAGCCCGTGGCCGGGCGCGGCGACGCCGAGGACCGCGAGTCCTCCGAGATCCTGACCATCAAGCCCGTGCGTTTGCAGCGCGTGGCCGGCGAGAAGCCGAAGCCGCCCGCCGCGGTCGCCGGAGGGATCGGCTTCCTGTCCGGGCGCACGCACATGGTCACCCGGCACCCGATCACCGCGCGCGTCGCCGAGGACAACTCGCGGGGCCGGCTGGCCGACATGGACCGCGAGGGCCGCGACGTCGACTTCATCATCCCCGGCCCGTGGTGCTACGGCGCGCCCGCGCTCGCCCCTCACCTCGCGCGGGGGCTCTATCGCGCCTATCACCGGTACATGGCCGAGTACTGCGCGGCGGATCCGCGGCGGCTGAAGAGCATGGTGCTGGCGCTGGGCACCGATCCGAAGTGGGCGGCCGAGACGATCGCCGAGCACGCGCGCGAGGACTGGGTGGCCGCGGTGTGGCCGCTCCTGCCCGAGGGGCTGCCCATCGACGATCCCGACCTGGAGCCGATCTGGGCCGCCGCCGACGACGCGGACCTGCCGATCATGTACCATGCGTTCACGGTCGAGACCCCGTACTTCCCGGGCTACCGCGACATCTGGGACAACCCCGCGATGGGTCGCTGCGCGGGACAGACGTGGGGCGGCCAGCGCTTCCTCTCGTTCATGCTCATGGGCGGCATGCTCGATCGCTATCCGCGCTTGCGGGTGGGCGCGTTGGAGGCCGGGCACGCGTGGCTGCCGCACTGGCTCGTCCGGCTCACCCGCCAGATCGACTACGTGAAAGGCTCCACGCCGGCCCTCAAGCACACGCCATTCGAGTACGCGCAGATGGGCCGCGTGTTCCTCAGCATCGATTTCTCCGAGGGACCCGCGCTGACCAAGTCGGCGATGGACGTGATGGGCGATGGGGCCTTCATGTTCGCCTCGGACTATCCCCACCCGGAGACGATCTTCCCGGACCACGCCGACACCGTGATCGCCTGGCGCGACACCCTGGGCGAGGCCGCCATGCAGAAGCTCATGTGGGAAAACGCCAGCCGCTTCTTCCGGCTGACGAGCGCACCCTGGTGATCGCCCGATGAAGATCACGACGATCGAGACGTATTTCCTGTCGGCGCCGCTGCCGCAGCCGGTGCGCACGTCCACCGCCGCGATCAGCCGGGTGAGCGAAGTCATCGTCAAGCTCACCACCGACGCCGGCCTCGTCGGGATCGGCGAGGCCCACGGTCCGTTCCTGTTCCAGGGCCCGGAAGGCCTGCGCGTGGTCAACGACATCCTCAAGGCCGTCACCCCGCTGGTCATCGGCGCGGATCCGTTCGACGGCGAGCGGATCTGGCAGGACATCTTCGCGCTCACCTACACGACCGTGCGCGGGATCCCGCCGCTGGCCCGCCAGCAGCGCCAGCTCGTGACCGCGCTGAGCGCGATCGACATCGCGCTGTGGGACCTCAAGGGCAAGGCCATCGGCCGACCGGTGTACGCGCTGCTGGGCGGTGCGCTGCGCCAGCGCGTGCCCGCGTACGTGACCGGCTTCTACTATCGCGACGGCGAGAAGACCGACGACCTCCTGCGCGAGGCCGCCCTGTACCTCGAGGCCGGCTATCGCACCGTGAAGGTGAAGGTCGGCGGCCTCACCCCGGAGGCGGACGCCGAGCGCGTGGGCGTCATCCGCAAGGCGGTGGGCCGCGACGTCGCGATCATGCTCGACGCCAACGGCGGGTGGAACCTGCCCACCGCCGTGCGCGCCGCCCGCCTCTGCGAGCCCCACGACATCTTCTGGCTCGAGGATCCGATGCCCTGGTTCGACGAGCGCCACTCGCTGGCCCGTCTCAAGGAGGAGACGCGTATCCCGATCGCGGCGGGTGAGACCGAGTACACACCGTTCGGTCTGCGCACGCTGCTCGCCGAGAACCTGGTCGACTACCTGATCATCGACTCGACCTGGGCGGGCGGACTGACGACCTGGCGCAAGGCCGCGGTGATGGCCGAGATGTACCAGATCCCGATGGCCGCGCACCACGACCCGCAGATCCACGTCCACGCGGTGGCGGCCAGTCCCACCGGCTTCATTCTCGAATCCTTCGCCGATCCCTCCCGCGATCCCCTGTGGTTCGAGCTGTTCCGCGAGCGCCCGGCCATCGTGGACGGCTACATGGCCCTGCCCGAGGCGCCCGGCCTCGGCCTCGAGCTGCGCAACGAGACGCTGGAGAAATACGGCGTGAAGCTCGGCTGAGGCGATGTTCGCCTACGTCGGCAGCTACACGACCGAGAAGCGCCACGGCCGGGGCGCCGGCATCACGGTGTGGGCGATCGACGCCGGGTCGAGCGAGTGGTCGCTCGTGCAGACGCTGGGCGATCTCGTCAACCCATCGTTCCTCGCCTTCGACCGCCGGCGGCGCGTGCTCTATTCGGCGCACGGCGACGAGGACTACGCGACCGCGTTCGCGATCGACGAGGCGACGGGCGGGCTCGCGCCGCTGAGCCGCCAGTCGACCGGCGGCAAGAACGGCGTGCACCTCGCGGTCGACGCCACCAACCGGTACCTGGTGGTGGGCAACTACGCCGCGGGTACGGTGGCGGTCTTGCCGATCGCCCGCGACGGATCGCTCGAGCCGTTGAGCCACCTCGTCACGCTGACCGGCACGCCAGGGCCCGATCCCGTGCAGCAGAGCAGCTCGCATCCTCACGACGTCCCCTTCGATCGCTCCGGGCGCTTCGTGATCGTGCCCGACAAAGGCTTCGACCGGGTCTTCGTCTTCAGGCTCGATACGACCGCGGGCAAGCTCAGGCCCGGCGATCCTCTCTGGGTCACGGCGCGGCCGGGAGCGGCGCCGCGGCACGCCGATTTCCATCCCACGGGACCATACGCGTACGTCAACAACGAGCTGGACTCGACGATCACCACGTATCGCTTCGATTCAGCGCGCGGCGGGCTCGAACCGCTTCACGTCATCTCGACGGTGCCCGCGGATTTCACGTCGAAGAACACGACCGCCGAGATCGCGGTCGCTCCGTCGGGCCGCTTCGTCTACGTGTCGAACCGCGGCCACGACAGCATCGCGATCTTCGCCGTCGACGCCGCGAGCGGACTGCTGTCGTCCGTCGGGTGGGAGCCAGCGCAGGGCAAGACCCCGCGCTTCTTCGCGCTCGATCCGCCCGGCACGTGCCTCTACGTCGCCAACCAGAACAGCGACACCATCGTCGCCTTCCACGTGAACACCGCCACCGGCCTGCTCGCCCCCACCGGCCAGGTCATCCGCACCGGCAACCCGTCGAGCATCGTCTTCAGGTAACGCGTCACGGATCGCCTCTCCGTTTGTCGGCTGGGGGGGGCTAGAATCCAGTCGATGGTAGATCAACCATCCGAGGCTGAGGCGCAACGCCGGGCCGCGAGAGCCACGTGGCCGGTCGCTTGCTTTGCGCTCGACGACGACTCGGCAAACGACATCAGTTCCGTCACGACAGCGACCGAACGGATCGCCATGATGTGGTCGCTTGCGGAAACGGCCTGGAAGCTCGCGGGTCGACCGCTGCCGACGTACGACCGCCGGAGCCTGCCGGCCCGCCTCTTCCGCCCCGGGACTCCTTCCCCCGCCGACAATGACGCTTGAGGGGCTGCACGAGGATTTCCGCGACCTTGCTGATCATGTTGGCCGACGCCGGTGCGGAGTTCGTCATCGTCGGCGCCTACGCGCTGGCGCTTCACGGTGCGCCGCGAGCCAGCGGCGACATCGATCTCTTCGTGCGGCCGACTCCGGCCAACGCCGAGCGTGTTTTCGACGCGCTGGCCAGCTTCGGCGCGCCGCTCGCGGCCGCGGGGGTCACCGCGGGCGACTTCGCGCGTCCCGCGCTCGTCTATCAGATCGGGCTGCCCCCACGGCGCATCGACGTGCTGACGGAGCTTTCCGGCGTCAGCTTCGATGAAGTCTGGGAGTCGCGTCTCACACTCGACATCGAAGGGCGCTCCATCGGCTTCATCGGTGGGGCGGCGGCGCCTCGGTGCGACCGGTGCGCACCACTCGCTTCGTCGGCGAAGCAGGGACAATCGGCGTTGCCCTTGTTCTCGTCGTGACCAAGGAGGGTGACATGAAAACGGTGACGCTCGAAGATCCGCCGGCGCTGAAAAGGCTGTTCGGGGACACGCGATTCGCCTGGCTCTGGCTTCCTATCAGACTCTTTCTCGGCTGGGAGTGGCTGTCGCATGGCCTCGAGAAGTTCGGCAACCCGAAGTGGACGGTGACCGGCGACGCGCTCCGTGGCTTCTGGGAGCGCGCGGTCGCGATGCCGCCGCCTCCCGCCAAGCCGCCGATCGCGTACGGCTGGTACCGGGACTTCGTCGAGAACATGCTCGCCGGCGGCCATCACGTGTGGTTCGCCAAGCTCGTGGTCTTCGCCGAGCTGGCCATCGGCGTCGCGCTGATCATCGGCGCGTTCACGGGAATCGCGGCGTTCTTCGGCGGCTTCATGAACTGGAACTTCCTGATGGCCGGGACGGCCGCCACCAACCCGCTGCTGTTCGTGCTCGCCACCTGGCTCGTGCTGGCCTGGAAGAACGCGGGCTGGATCGGCGCCGACCGCTATCTGCTGCCCTACCTGGGCACGCCCTGGAAACGCGAGCCGCTCTTCAATCGGACCGCGTAGCCGCACGGAACTCCAGCCGTGTCCGGGCGGTGAGACGCCCGGTTCGACGCATCTCCCCTGTGAGTCTCAGGCCGCGCGCCGGCGTGATCGGCGCGCGGCGTCGCCGGGCGTGGTGTCGCGCTTGTTCGCTACCGTCTCCTGTGGCTTTCGTCGCGCGTCGCCGGATTTCGGGCGGGGCTTGCCCGGCGCCTTGCCGTCTCGCGGCGCGGTCGCCTGCTTCTGCGAGCCCGACTTCGTGCCCGTCTGTTCCGCCGGCGTCTGCGCCTCGGGTTCGTCGCGTGGCGAGGCTTCGCCGACCGGCGGGGCGCCGGGGATGAAGTTGGGGCGTGATGAGCCGCGGTGACCGGGTAGTTCGTCCGGCAGATGCTTGGTGGCCATTTCGGCCAGGCGCTCGTTCGGGCGGTCGCGGCCGGCCAGGGTGTAGAAGTCCTTGTTGACGTTGTTCTTGCTGCTCATGCCGCTCTCCTCACGCGAAATCTCAGCAGCCCACCCACGCCGCCGGCGTCGCCCAGCAGCGCGGGATCCTCGATGAACGTCACGCGGGCATCGGTCTGGCGCGCTCGCGCGACCAGCTCGTCGGCCAGCTCCGCGCCGCGGCGGCCGTCGCGCGTCTTCAGACGGACGGGATCCGCCGCGAGCAGCAACTCGTGGACTTGACCGTTGGCCAGCGCGTCGAAGGTGGCGTCGACGCCGACCACGCCGAGACCACCGGCGCGGTAGGCGTCGAGCATGCGGCGCACGCGCTCGGCGTCGTCGCGCGCGTCCTCGGCACGGCAGGCCTCCAGGGCGCGGCGCAAGATCTGGTCGCGCGTCGAGTGCACGTCGAGCTGATCGACCTCCACCACGCGGGGCACCAGGTCCTTCGGCAGCTCCGCGCGCAGCAGCGGCAGCGCCACGTCGTTGGCGGCAACGACGATGTGCTCGACTCTCTCATCGCGGACGAGACGGACGAGGGCCTCCGCCACCTCGCGGGCGTGATGGCGCTGGAACTCCTCGACGTGGCGCTGGTAGCGCGCCTGCGACCAGCCGCCCTGATCGGTCTTCGGCAGCGATGGGCTCTCGATGGTCTGCTCCGCGGTCACCTCGCCGAGGGCGAAGACGAAGATCCGCGCGGAGTGCGTGTCGAGCACGACCGCGGCGTGACGCCGATAGCGATCGGCCACCGCGGCCAGCGGGTAGAGGTGCGGGGCCCGGCCGATGAAGACCTCGCTCTCCTCGATCGGCACCTCGAGCTGGGCCGCCTCGAAGAACCCGGCCGCCGAGCACGCGAAGATCGCGATGCCATTGGCCTGGGGCCGCGCCTCGCGCTCGAGCCAGGCAAGGATGCCCTCGGCGTCCGCCTCGACGCTCGCGCGCGCCGGCGAATGCTCGGGATACGTCTCCGCGCGCGCTTTCAGCTCGTGGCGTAGGAAGGCGTGGGACTTGTCGCGGCCCACCTGATCGGGACGCGCGTCGAGATACACGCTGACGAACGGATGGTCGCCCGCTGGAAACTCGGCCAGGCGATCGATGAGCGGCTGCAGGTCCATCGCTGGTCCCCCTCTGCGCTGCCGGGGGTGCCAACCGCGTGCCAGCGACTTCTCAACGCGGCTCGCGGGGAACGATGCGCCATTCCACGCGTCCATCGCCCGCGTCGGGGCGGCGCGTGACGTCCAGCGTGAGGTGCCGGTCGTGGATCGACAGCGCGCCGACCCACAGCTCGTTCCAGACGTCGAAGACCGCGGGCGCGAGCGCGTCGAGACCGGCCATGAGCCGCCACGTGGTCTGACTCACGGCACTGTCTCCGATCGCGGACGTATCGTCGCCCTGGGCGCGACCCATCGCGGTGAGATAGCGCGCGAAGCCGGCGGCGCCGCCGGGCTCCACGTCGAGCAGGTCGGCGGTGGCCGGGTAGAATTGCATCCCGATCTGGCGGGCGGCCAGGCCGCCCAGGCGCACGGCTTCGGCTGACCCGAACAGGTCCACCAGCTCGGGGAGGATCGTGCGCACGTAGGCCATCGAGTAGTTGCGGGAGGCGCGGGCCAGGCGCTCGGGCGGCCAGGTGGCCGAGTCGAGGCGCGGCGCGCTCACGGGATCGAAGTCGGGCCCGTCCTCGTCCGGCGCGAAGCGCAGGCGCTCCTCGGGCGCGAGGTCGCGGTCGTGTTCGTAGTAGTAGCCCTCGAGTCCGGGCTGGCCGTCGGTCGTCTGCTTGGTGCACACGAATCCAAGCCGCGGATTGCCGAGAAGGACGCCGTTGTTGGCGTGCCAGCCGCGGAGGACCGCGCGTGAGACTTCGGTCGGCACCCCGCAGATCGCGGTGCCGTCGTACATCCAGCGCGGCGGGACGTAACGCACCCAGGCCTTGCGGTCGGATTCGTACATGTACTCGACCCGCACGCCGCCGAGGTCGTTGGACAGGTAGTGGTACTGGGCGCAGGCCACCGCGTGAGGCAAGCCGCGGAGGCCGAGCTTGTCGAGGCCGGGCAGGAACCTCTCGAGCTGCTGTCGCCGGAACAGGCGGAACACCAGCTCGGCGGCGTCACCGGCGCCGCGCCGGCTCACGACCATCAGGATGAGTCCGGTCAGATACGCGTGATAGATCGTCTCCACCGCGCGGTAGCCGCGCAGCGCCCGCTCGGCGTCGAGGGGCGCCGCGGCGTGGCCGGAGCGCCGCCGAGTGTGTGGGGGCTTCGGGCTCCCGTGCCGGTCACTCACGGACGCGCAACGACTTGGGATCGTACGGCGGGGCGAGCTGGGCGCGGGCGGCGACGCGCTCGCACGCGACCTCGATCTCCCAGCGCCCGCGCTCGACGAAGTCGTCGCTGACGCCGTCGGGATGCGACACCCACCCGAGACCGATCGCGCGGCCCAGCGTGTGACCGTACGCGCCCGAGCTGATGCGGCCGACCAGCGTGCCGTCGCGCCAGATCGGCTCGGCGTGATAGAGCAGCGGCTCGGGATCGTCGAGCAGGAACACGACGAGGCGGCGCGCCAGCGGACGCTCGCGCTGAGCCGCGAGCGCGTCGCGTCCGATGAACCCGCCGCGCTTGTCCAGGCGCACCGCGAAGCCGAGGCCGGCCTCGAACGGGGTGTCGTCGCTTCCGAGGTCGTGGCCCCACGACCGGTACGCCTTCTCGATGCGCAGCGAATCCATCGCGTGATAGCCGGCGTGACGCAGCCCGAGATCCTCCCCCGCGGCCACCAGCGCGTCGTACACGCCGGCCGCGAACTCGGTCGGGACGTACAGCTCCCAGCCCAGCTCGCCCACGTAGGTGATGCGCGCCGCCCGCACCGGCGCCGACGCGACCCAGATCTCGCGCGAGGTGAGAAACGGGAACGCGTCGTTGGAGAGATCAGTGTCGGTGAGGCGCGCGAGCAGCGCCCGTGAGCGCGGGCCCATCACGCCGAGCACGGCCTGGCCGGAGGTCACGTCGGTCAGCACCGCGCGCGCGCCGTCCAGGTGTCGGCGGATCCAGTCGGCGTCGTGAGTAGCCGCCGCGGCGGCGGTCACGATCATGAACGCGTCGGTCGCCAGCCGGGTCACGGTCAGATCGGCCTCGATGCCGCCGCGGGCGTTGAGCATCTGCGTGTAGACCATGCGGCCGACCGGCACGTCGACGTCGTTGGCACAGAGCCGCTGGAGGACGTCGAGCGCATCGGGGCCTTCGAGCCTCAGCTTGGTGAACGAGGACTGATCGAAGAGCCCGACCGCCTCGCGCACTGCGCGGTGCTCGGCGGCGGCGCAGCCGAACCAGTTCTGCCGCCCGTAGCTGTATCGATACACCGGCTCCATGCCGGGCGCCGCGTACCAGTTGGCGCGCTCCCAGCCCATCACCACGCCGAAGCACGCGCCGCGCGCGGCGAGCCGGTCGTGCAGCGCGCTGCGCCTCACCCCGCGCGAGGTGGCCGGCTGCAGGTACGGCCAGTGCGGGGCATACAGGGCGCCGACCATCTCCCGCGTGCGCTCCCGCAGATAGCGCGGGTTGCCCTGGAACGGAGCGACCCGACGGATGTCGACATCCCAGAGATCCATCGGAGGCTCGCCCCCGACGATCCACTCGGCGACCGCCTTCCC
>DATHGT010000348.1:0-19641 GCA_035317605.1 Candidatus Acidiferrum sp.
CGCACCCCGGACCGCGAGGAAGGTGTCGCCGCCTTCCGCGAGAAGCGCCCGCCCAAATTCACGGGTCGCCGCTCCCGCGGCTGATTCGCTTCGCGCGGGACCTTGCGCACCGGCGACCGGGCTCGTTCGGCCCGGTCGCCGGTGACGGGGATCAAATCGTCAGGCGGCCGCGTGTTCGCGCTGGGCGATCGGCGCTAGGTGCGAGAGCATCGCGGCGGCGTTGTCGTGCAGGATCTGCTCGCGCGCGTCTTCACTGATGTGCGCTTCCGCCAGCGCCTTGGTGGTCCACTCGCAGCCGAATTCGGTGCCGTCGGTGCCGCACACGATGCGATCGGCGCCGTACAGGGCCACCGCGGCCTCGATCGCGCGCGGGCCGAACGAGTTGCAATCCACGTACACCCTCGAGCGGCGGATGCGCGCCGACGGCAGCTCTTCCTTCGGCGTGTCGAGCAGAGAACGGTGGTCCATGCGCTCGACCTCGTACGGAATGTTGCCGCCCAGGTTGTGGACGTGGATCTTCGCGTCGGGGTAGGGCGCGAGATAGTCGGTGAGGCACAGCGTCACCATCACCGACGACAGGCTCGCCTGCATGTCGAGCGTGCCGTTGCGGCGGCGCGCGTTGTCGACGTCGCCCGCCACCTTGGGATAGGCGTCACCCGGCCGCGGGCCGTGGTGGATGAAGACGACCGCGCGATGCCGGTTCGCGACCTCGAGCAGCGGACGCATGGCTTCGGCGTCCTTGCGCGTCAGGAACGCGTTGCCCGGCACCTGCGTGCCGATCATGCCCGGCAGCGCCAGCGCGCGCTCGAACTCCGCGGCCGCGGCCGACATGTCCACCAGCGGCAGCGCCGCGTAGCCGACGAAGCGGCCCGGGTGCTCCTGGCAGAGCTTGGAGACGCTGTCGTTGAAGAGCCGGCAGAGCGGGAGCGAGACGTCGAGCGGCTGCGTCTCGATCCAGCAGAACGAGCCGAGCAGCGACAGCGCGCTGGTGCTCACGCCCTGACGGTCCATCCGGGCGAGGTGGAAGTCCACCTGATCGAACGCCTTGGCCAGCGGCTCCTCGCCCATCCGGGTCTTCAGCACTTCGACGCCGTCCCCGTTGCGCACGACACGCGGTTCCGTGGTCCGGGCGCGCAACGCGTCGGTGAACTCGACGGGTCTCCAGTGGGCGTGCATGTCGATCATGGTGTTCTCCTTCGGTCGTTCGCGGACGATGTGGACGCAATTTATGCCACCGGCGAGGGCAACGCAAGCGCACCGCGAGCGCATCGCAAGCGCACCGCGAGCGCACGGGACGGACGCGTCGCGCTATGATGCACGCCACACCCCACAAGGAGCGTGCGCATGTCGCAGCTCGTGTTTCTCCACGGACCCGGCGCGGGCGCCTGCGCCGACGCGTTCCACCATCAGCTCGAGCATTTCCCGAAGAGCGTCGCGCCGACCCTGCCTGGCCACCTCGAAGGCGTCCGGTGTCCCGACGTGGCGCGCTACACGGAATGGGTGCGTGGCTGGCTGTGGGCGCAAGGTCTGAAGAGGGAGCTCGTGCTGGTCGGGTACACGCTGGGCGCCTCGATCGCGCTCCAATACGGCCTCGACTATCCGGACGAGGTGAAGGGCCTGGTGCTGATGACCGTCGCCGCGGGACCCAAGACCCGCCCCCCGGGCGCGTACGAGATGCGGCTGCGCGCCGCCGAGGACCCGAAGGTCTACGAGGAGTGGCTGGCGTACCAGCGGCATGCCTTGAAGTTCGTGGAGCCCGGCTTGCGAGAGCGGTTGATGGAGCGGCACCGCCAGGTGGGCCCGCTGTCCCAGTACCACGACTTGAAGGCGATCGACGCCTTCGACGTGCGCGAGCGCCTCCCGACGCTGAAGCCCAAGCTGCTCCTCCTGCGCGGCCTGGACGATCCCACCAACCCGCCGGAGTACGAGAAAGAGATCCACGACGCCGTGCCCGGTTCACGCTACGTGAAGCTCTCCGGCGCGGGGCACTTCCCGCCCACGGAGATTCCGGGCGAGGTCAACGCGCTGATCGAAGAATTCGTGGACGCATGCTGACCGTCACGCGCGACCTGATGCTGCCCACGGCCATCACCGGCTCGTATCCCCGTCCCCTCTGGTTCGATCAGAGCCTGCACGGCCGGTCGTTCAGGGACGCGCTCGGCGATTCGATCTTTCGCGAGCAGTACCTCGACGCGGTGGCGGCCGTGGTCAACGCCCAGGAGTCCGCCGGGCTCGACATCGTGACCGACGGCGACACCCGCTTCGACCTCGCCGTGGGCGGTAAGTCGTGGTTCTTCTATCCCATCGAGCGCCTCGGCGGCATCGAGGGCCACCGGAACACGTCGCGCGGCTGGATGCAGCGCCACGACCTCCGGCCGGGCCGCATCCTCTGGGAAGTCCAGGAGGCGTATCAACCCGCCGTGGTGAAGGAGAAGCTGACGCGGGGGCCGCTGGAATACACGGAGCTCTGGAAGGTCGCCCAGCGCCTGACCGACCGGCCCATGAAGTTCGGCGCGATCTGCGGTCCCGCCCTGGCCGGCATGCTCTGGGACGAACACTACCGGGACGACCGGGCGCTCATCACCGACCTCTGCGACATCATGAACGCCGAGTTCCGGGAGCTGGCGGCCGCCGGCTGTCCGCTCATCCAGGTCGAGGAGCCTCCCCACCACGGGCGCACCACGCGGCCCGACTGCACCGACGCCGACCTCGAGTTCCTGACCGAGGCGTTCAACCGCCAGCTCGTCGGGGTCGACGCCGAGGTCTGGGTGCACACCTGCTGGGGCAACCCGAACCAGCAGCGCGTGTACTGGGAGACGCCGAGCTACGAGCGCGCGCTGCCGTATCTCCTGAGGCTCGACGCCGACGTGATCACGTTCGAGTGCGCCAGCACCGACGGCCGGGACCTGCCGCTCTTCGCCAAGCACCGCACCGACAAGAAGATCGGGATCGGCGTGATCAGCCACTGCAACACGGTGGTGGAGCCGCCCGAATACGTGGCCGGGCTGATCCGCAAGGCGCTCGAGTACATCCCGCCCGAGCGCTTGGTGATCACGACCGACTGCGGCTTCGGGCGCGAGGGGCTGAGCCGGCGGATCGCCTACTACAAGTGCGTCGCCCTCGTGGAGGGCACCAACATCGTCCGTCGCGAGCTGGGGCTTCCGGAGGCCCGTGTGCGCGCCGCCGATCCGCGACTCTGGTTCGCGAGCGCTGGCGACTCATCCCGGACAGGGGGTCGAACGTGAAGCGAGCTCCGATCGTCCTCGTGCTCCTCCTGATCGCTCCCTCGTCGGTTCTCGCGTGGGGAGCGAACGGACACCGCATCGTCGGCCGGATCGCCGCCAACCATCTCACGGCCGAGGCGGCCGTCGCCGTCGCGAGCCTGATCGGCCCCGAAGGCCTGGATCAGGCGGCCACCTGGGCGGACGATATCCGGAACGATCCGAACTGGCAGCCGCCGTTGAAGAACCCGAGCCCCTGGCACTACATCAGCATCGACGACCAGGAGACGCTCGAGACCACCGTGCGCAGTCCCGACGGCGACGTGCTCGAGGCCATCGGACGGTTCTCGGCCGTGCTGCGCGATCCGCGAGCGACGCGGCAGGCGAAGCAGGAGGCGCTGCGGTTCGTCGTCCACTTCGTGGGCGACGTCCACCAGCCGCTGCACGTCGGCAGGCGGGCCGACCGGGGCGGCAACGACGTGAAGGTGACGCTGTTCGGCGAGGAGACGAACCTCCACTCGGTCTGGGACAGCGGCCTCATCGAGAGCGAGAAGCTGAGCTTCTCCGAGCTCGCCGCGTTCATCGACCGCCCGACGCGGGATGAGTTGCGCACCTGGCAGAGCGCGGCGCCCGCCGACTGGGTCCGGGAGTCGAAGGCGGCGCGGGACCGGATCTACAAGATCGGCGACGGCAAGCTCGGCTACCAGTACGCCTTCGACAACACGCCGCTGATCAAGCGCCGGCTCCTGCAAGCCGGAGTGCGCCTGGCCGGCCTACTCAACTCGATCTTCGCGCAGCCACGTCCTTCGATCCCCGGCCGCTAAATCGTGGCCACCCTGTGAATCGCGGCCTCTTCTTCCTGGCGACCGTGGTCCTCGCCTGGGGCCTGACGTGGCCGGTCAACAAAGTGATCCTGGTGAGCCTGTCGCCCATCTGGACTGTGGCTATCCGATCGGCGGTCGGCGCCGCCGCGCTGTTCGCGCTTTCGATCGCGCTGGGCCGTCTCAGCGTGCCGCCACGCGACGACGTGCCGGTGCTTCTCAGCCTGGCGCTCCTGCACATGGTCGGCTTCGGCGTGCTCGGCAGCGTGGGACTCTCGCTCGTGCCGACCGGACGGTCCGTGGTGCTCGCCTACACGACCCCGCTCTGGGTCATGCCCGGCGCCAGCCTCTTCCTCGGTGAGCGCCTCACGGCCCGGCGCGCGATCGGAGTGATCGCGGGCCTGCTCGGCTTGGCCGTCCTCTTCAATCCGCTGGCCTTCGACTGGACCAGCCGTCGCGCGGTCCTCGGCAATGCGGCGGTCCTCGCCGCCGCATTCCTCTGGGCGGCGAGCATCCTGCACCTGCGTGCCCATCGCTGGCGCTCGGCGCCGTTCGACCTGCTGCCGTGGCAGAGCCTGCTCGCGACCGTCATCATCACTGGGCTCGCGCTCGCCGTCGAGGGCATCCCCACGGTCGACTGGAATCCCACGCTGATCGCGCTCCTGCTCTACGCCGGCGTGCCGGGCACGGCCCTGGCGTACTGGGCCATGGCGATGGCGGGAAAGAGCCTCCCCGCCGTCACCACGGCCCTCGGCCTGCTCCTCGCCCCCGTTGTCAGCGTCGTCGTCGCCACGCTCTGGCTGCGCGAACCTCTGACCCCGCCGCTGGTGATCGCGCTCGTCCTCATCATCGGCGGCGTGGCTCTCGGAACCTCCGCGCCCAGGCAATCGAATGGGAGGGCTGAACCTTGATGAAACGCGCCTCGTTGGTCCTCGTTCTGCTGCTGAACGTTCTCTCTTCGGTCCTCGCGTGGGGACCGACCGGGCATCGTGTGGTCGGGCGGATCGCCGCTAACCATCTCACGGCCGCGGCGGCCATCGCCGTCGCGAGCCTCATCGGCCCGAGACTTCCCGAGGAAGTCGCCGCCTGCATCCTGTTTTTCGCCTCCGACGACGCCTCGTACGTGACCGGTACCCTGTTGTTCGTCGACGGCGGCTACGCGGCGATGTGAGCCTCGCCTGACTCGGAGGCAACATCACCGGGACGCTGAAGCGGGTGTATACCGACCCTGACACGCTTGCACTCCTGCGGACCCGCGTCGAGAGAGTGTGAACGCGTGATTGGAGGGATACATGGCGACCCACAAGGTGGTGAAGCACGACGAGTGGCTCAAGGCGCGGAAGAAGCACCTGGCGAAGGAAAAGGAGTTCACCCGGCTGCGCGACCAGCTGAGCCGGGAGCGGCGCAATCTGCCCTGGGAGCTCGTCGAAAAGCAGTACACGTTTCAGGGCGAGCACGGGACGCAGACACTCGGCGACCTCTTCGAGGGACGCGGCCAGCTGGTCGTCTATCACGCGATGTTCCATCCCGACACCGCGGGGTCCCATACACCCTGGACGGAGGACGCGCCCTGCTACGTCTGCTCCTTCTGGATGGACAACTTCAACGGCATCACGGTCCATCTGAACCACCGCGACATCACCATGGCCGCGGTCTCCCGGGCCCCCTACGCGAAGCTGGCCGCCTACAAGAAACGGATGGGCTGGGGCTTTCCGTGGCGGTCATCGCTCGGAAGTGACTTCAATCTCGACTATCGCGTCTCTTTCACCGATGAGGCAGGGAAGGTCGACTACAACTACCGCCTCCGCCCCTGGGGGTTGACCGAGGCCCCCGGCATCAGCGTATTCCTGAAGGACGGTGGCCAGATCTACCACACGTACTCCACCTATGAGCGTGGGCTCGACATGTTGAACGTCGCCTACCACTACATGGATCTCGTGCCGAAGGGCCGCGATGAGGGCGACGAAGGCGCCGCGGCGTGGGTTCGCCGTCGCGACGAGTATCAGGACTGATGTCCCGCAGCCGGCTCCTCATGGCGTTCGGGCTGGTCAGGCAACGCAGGCCGGGCGGATTCTGTCCAGCGTGCCGAGTGCTGATGAAAGCGCGCGACGCCAGCCAGGAACTGGCCAAGCCCACGGTGGCCGCACTGGTCGTCCTCGCCCTCGCCGGCGTGGCCTGGGCGGCCATGGTTCACCATTCACGGTCCATGGCGGGGATGGAAGGAATGGACATGGGCCTCGGCCCGATCGAGTCCTTCGCCGTGACCTGGGTCGTGATGATGGCGGCGATGATGTTGCCCTCCGCGATCCCGGTGGTCCTCGAGTTCGCGCGGACGGCCGAAGGGCGGCGGCGATGGCCCATCGCTACGGTAGTGCTGGCCGTCACGTACCTCGGCGTATGGCTGATGTTCGGCGTCGTGTGCTACGCGCTCTACACCGCCGCCGGCATGCCCTGGCCCAACCAGCCCGTGGTGGCTGGACTGGCCCTGGCTCTGGCCGGCGTCTATTCCGTCAGCCCGATCAAACGGGCGAGCCAGGCCCGCTGCCGCGAGCTGTGCGCGCTCCATGGCCCGCTTCCCTTCAACCTGATGCGGAGCGCCGCGGTCGCCGGCGCGCGCTACGGCCTCAGCTGCCTCGGGTGCAGCGCGGCGCTCATGGTGGCCATGGTCCTCATCGGAATGTCCAGTGTGTGGTGGGCGGTGATCCTGGGCATCGTCGTCCTCGTCTACAAGCTCGCGCCTCCGCTGCGATGGCGATTTGAGCTGGCCCTTTCGCTCGCTCTGGTGGCTCTCGGCGTGGCTTACTTCAGAATGGCTTGAGACGGTCATGAGCATTGATGTCCTCGCTCTCGTACGGCTCACCCCGGAACGCGTCGCCGCGCTGACCGCGGCCGGCTATGCCGTGCGCGAGGGGACGAGGTACGCGAGCCGGATCGACGCCCTTCGCGACGGGGGCGCTACCGTCAGGGCCGTGCTGACCAACGGGCGTGGAGGTCTGAGCGGCGACGAGATGGCCTTGCTTCCGAAGCTCGAGATCGTCTGCGCCGTCGGCGCGGGCTATGAGGCGATCGATCTCGATACCGCCCGGCGTCGGGGCATCGCGGTCGCCAATTGCCCCGACGCGAACGCCTCGGCGGTCGCCGACTCCGCGATGATGCTGTTGATGGCGACGACCCGGCACCTCCTCCAGGCCGATCGGTTCGTACGTTCCGGTGGATGGCAAGATCAGTGGCGTGTCGACACCCCGACCATTTCCGGCAAGCGTCTCGGCGTTCTCGGGCTTGGGAAGATCGGGAGCCGGATTGCCCATCGCGCCGCGGGCGGCTTCGACATGGAGGTCGGGTATCACAACCGGACCGCCGTCACCGGATCGGCGTATCGATATTTTGACAGTCTCATCGAGCTCGCGACGTGGACCGATTTCCTGATCGCCGCTGCGCCAGGTGGGGAGGGGACACGACACCTCGTCGACGCGGACGTGCTGACCGCCCTCGGCCCGAAAGGGTATCTTGTCAACATCGGCCGCGGGACAGTCGTCGATACCGCGGCGCTGATCGAGGCTCTGCGATCGAACCGCATTGCGGGGGCGGGCCTGGATGTCCTCGAGGGCGAACCGAACGTGCCGCCGCAGCTTCCCGAGCTTCTCCAATTCGACAACGTGATCGTCACCCCGCACGTCGCCGGGCGTGCACCGGAATCGCGCACCGCGGCGACCACGTTGCTGCTCGCGAATCTGAACGCGCATTTTTCGGGACACCCGCTGCCGTCTCCGGTCTCACTCGAAGTCTAGAGAGAGGCCCACCCGTCACAAGGACCACGCGAGGGGAAACTGAAAGGAACTCGATATGGACATCCAGGTGATTGAACAGGTCAAGATCCAGGCGCAGGTTCTGGTTCCGCTCGTCAAGGCGCTGCGAGCGGAGCTGGGCGAAGAGAGAGCGAATACGATCGTTCGAAACGCGCTCGCGGACCTGTATCGAACGTTCGGTGAGACGTGGTGGCGGGAACAGGGAGGACGCGGCCTCGGCGAAACCATGGCTTCGGCGTTCGACACCTACGCGGCGGGAGACGCACTCGAGTACGAGGTGCTCAGAAAAACGCCGGACGGTTTCGACATCAACGTCACGGAGTGTCGCTACGCGGAGTTCTACAAGGAGATCGGTGCACCCGAACTCGGATTCCTGCTGGTATGCAGCGCGGACTTTCCCGTGGCGGAGGGTTTGGGTCCCGACGTGCAGCTCACGCGCACCCAGACGATCATGCAGGGAGCCAGCCACTGCGACTTCCGATACGCCCTCACGAAGCGAAAGGCCGGGCCTGAAACGGGGTGATTTCGCACCTCAGGCGGTCAGGGGTCGATGAGCTTCCTGGCCACGCCGCCGCCGATCAGCGCATCGTAGTCGGGCATCCCGTCGGCGACAACCGTCGCGGTCGAGGACGACCCGACGCGCCCCATGCTGCCCTACAGGCCCAGCGCCGTTCTAAACTCGCAAGCAGAGTCGGGCCAAGGCGGCCGAGCCGCCGCCGCACGAGGGACCGGGAAAGCGTCATGAGTTTATCGAGACGTACCACCGATGTCCGCTTGAGTCCGGTATCCCGGAATTCCTGATGATCATCGGCGACAATCACGTGGGTCGCGGGAAGCGAGCCGTCCGGGATCACAGACGAGAGGTAGGCGACAACGATGTCCGGCCCCATCGGATCCGGAGTAAGGATCACCGCTGGTCGGTACTTGACAGCGCTGAGGTCGGTGAACGGAAACGGCACGAGGACGAGATCCCCTCTTCGGAGAGGGAAGGTCAGACCGGTTCTCCGTCTTCCAGCGTATACAGATCTTCTCGTGGATCGGCGAGGAAGTCGAAGCTCTTTCCCTTCTCGGCTACGCGCGCCAGAAGATGCGCGGGCAGATCGTCGGGAATCGTAACGACGAGCGACACGCGCTGGTGCTCTGGCAGGCGTACGTTGCCGAGGGGCCTGAATACACCGTCTTCGAAGACCGCCTCGATCGTGCGCTCGCCCGCCATGGTCTTGTCCCTCCCGAAGCATATCGGGCTGGGTCTAGACCGTCAACAGCTCGGGTGGAAATGACTGCCCGGGAAAGCCCGGTTGACACCATCACGCGGCGGGAACGAGCCAACTCAGCGTCACCCCGGCTTGGCGGCACGGTTAGGTGAAGTGCCGCCATGCATCATCGAGCAACGGGTTGGAGCGGACAGCCAGGTCGTCGACGGCAGCGTGAAGGGACGGCCGGTCGATGGCCCGCGTCGAGCATCCGAACGCCAGCTTCGGCTCGATCATGCACAGCGGAGATGAACCATTCAAGTTCATGGGCGGACGTGACAATGGATCAAGTTCACTCCCGAGGATGTCAGCCGGTAAGATCGAAAGAATTGAACTCGGCCGAAAAGTCGTTCACTGCTGACGAAGAGGCGAATCCTCGATGAGGACACTGTACTTGCCCGTCATAGCCAAGTCGTATCAGAACTCGACGAAGTAAAAATAGGTGCCACTTATCAAATTCGCGCCGAGTGACCGCGCCCCTGCTTGGCAACCTGGCGCCATGCGCGACTGAATTCCGAAGAATTCGATAACTGTCACTCACCGTGTAGTGTTTCGGGATCTCCCATTCGAGTAATCGTTGCACCATGCTCAGAAGCTTCGGAAGCGATTTCTCAGCGTCACCGCTGAGCAGGCCTCAGCTTCCACGAGCGAACTGCGAAGGAACATCTCGATCGCGGACATAAGGGTTGCGACTTTCTGTTCCAGGTAGGGTGAGTCCTCGATGCCAGCAAGAAACGAAGGGATTCGATTCCAAAGCGGTGACTTGCGTAGTTTCACGTACTCTGCAAAGCACTGCCGAAAGATCTGCGGCAAACCATTCTTGTCGAAGTGCAGGAACGGCAGAATCGAATCCCTTCGGAAGTCTGATTCGACCGGGTTAACCACGATACGCTTGATTGGTGACCCGGAGGCGTCGAGAAGCGAGATGATGGGAAGCCCTGTGTGTTGCTTCGTGACGATACCGCAAAGGCTTGCCACGTCTCTCGCAAAGTCGATCAATTCTTCTTCCCGCGCTTCCGGCCACGCTTCGAACGAGAGAGTCGTGAGCGCTGCCGTTCGCAGAATCCCTGCATCTAGCAGCCTACGCACCTGGGCTCGATCGTCGCGCCACACGAAATCGACTGAGCGTCCGGAGGCAGTTACTCGCAGAAGCTCGCGACGAGAGCTGCGGCGACCCTTCTCTTGGATGTTTCCGTCTTCGAAGTCGAAGTTGTTGACGATAGCAGCAACCCGAGCCGCCGGCCGCGAATTTCCGTAGAGAATAGTCAATGGCGCGTTTACTGGTGATGCAATCGCCCATCCGGGTTCCTCGAAAGGGCCGGAGACCGCGTTCACGTAATACGTTGGGCAATGCAGCTTAAACGGGCCGGCAGAGGTCTCGCCTGCTACTGAGAGTCGCCTTCCAAAGTTTCGAGTGAGTGGATTGCCGCTGA
Source organism: Candidatus Acidiferrum sp. (assembly GCA_035317605.1). GTDB lineage: Bacteria > Methylomirabilota > Methylomirabilia > Rokubacteriales > CSP1-6 > DATHGT01. The sequence goes on from DATHGT010000348.1 coordinate 10,535, forward strand.
TGCTCGTCAAAATCAGAAGACAATGGCCGCTCGCCGGGACGAGGCAGGTGACGTGGAACTCTTGGGGAGATATCTCGTCGTTGGTCTGGTCAGTAGCCTGGCTTGAGCGTTTGATAGCCGGATGGTCAATCTCCCCGTGGCGCTCCACGACACCGACCCCAGCGTGCAGAGGCAACTTCGCGTGCCGGAGAAGCCAAGCCGCGTCTTCATGGAGAGGGAAGAGTGCTGGCTTAGGCGTCAGATCTTACTTGCTCCAAAACTGCTGTTTGAGCGTGGACCCGGTACGTCGATATTCTGAGGCTTGACGCAACTTTCGAATCGGTTCATCCCAGTATTCCGCTCGTCAGCCCATCTTCAAGGCCGCCGCGGTTATCCCAGCGCCTCCAGCAGCGCGCGCTGGCGACTCAGGCGCTGGGGACGCTCCTGGGCGAAGCGTTGGACACCGGCGAAGATCGAGTCGGGGTCCAGGTGGGCCTCGGCGATCACGTCGGCCTCGGTGCCGCCGGTGAGCCAGACGTTTTCCTGGTCGGCGGTGAGGGAATAGTCGTCGGTCAGCGAGCCGACGTTGCGGAGCGGCCACATGCGACGGGTGCCGCTCATCACGAACATTAAGTCCTGGCGCGCCTCGGGCGGCAGCACGGCGTTTCGATAGGCTTCGGGCTGGCGGTCGAACAGCTCCTCGCTGATGGCCGCGATCACCTTCACGTTGACTCCGGCCTGCTCCAGTTTCGGCAGCACGCTCACCAGGTTGAACGTCGAGCTCGAGCCTTGCGCGACGACGTAGCCGTGGCGCGCTTTGCCGGGCGCGAAGTCGCGGATGACGTACAGACCCTTCGCGGCGGCCCGGAGATCCGTGTCGGCGAACGTGCTGCGGTCGGCCACGCGGAAGTCGGGGCGCGCGACCTCGATCACGATGACGCCGACCTTCTTTTCGCGCGCGGCGATCTCGGCGGCGGCGAAGTAGCCGGGGGCCACGTCGTTGTAGTCCCAGAAGCTCAGGTTGATGACCTGGTCGCGCGGGAAGAGCTTCCACACCTGCGGCGAGAAGATGCCGAAGTGCGTGCGGGCGTCGGCCGCGGTCTCCGGGCCCGAGTGCCCGGCGAGGATGTGGAGCACGCCCGTGCGGAACTTGCTGTCCTGGTTCTGCTGGCTCCACACGCGCGCGGGCAGGTACATGAGCGGCGTGAAGGCGCCGTAGGTGCCGCTGACCGCCCACACGCCCGCGAACTTCTCGGGATCGAGCGAGGCGCTCTGGCCCACCAGCCCGATCGCGCTCGACGCGTTACCGGCCTCCTGGATCCCGGCCTTGAGCCGTGTCCCCAGCGGGTTGGTCTCGGGGTCGTAGTGGCCCCAGATGCTGCCGTGCTCGAGGTTGATCGACTCCGAGAGATCGGCGGCGAGCGTGAGCAGGCGGTTGTCGGTGACGTGGTTCAGCCACTTGACGATCTCGGAGATTCCTCGGCGGGCGCCCGCCGTCTCGCCGGACTTCCTGAACAGCGAGACCTTGAGCTGCTTCTCCGCGCCTGAGACGGAGTTCCTCACGGTGAGGGTCTGCGGCTCTTCGGGCAGGTTGGCCACGCGGAGACGATCGTCCAGGAAGGGATCGTGTTTCACGTCGACGCGGAGCGGAAGATGGTCGGTGACGGTGTCGCCGATCCGCACGAGGTGATCGGCCAGCCAGTCGCCGAGGCCGTTGCGGTCGAGCACGGACATGACGACGTCGATGTTGGTCTTGAACTGGATCAGCCGCTCGCGAGGGTCGGTCACCGCCCCCTGGCTGATCCCCTGGAATTCGACACCGTAACGCTCCTCGAAGGTGCGGGCCAGCGCGACGAAGTATTCCGAGTTCATCTTCATCCCGTACGGATGGCTCGGATAGCCCACGACCTGATCGCCGGCGCCGGGAATCTTGCCGTTGACCGCGCCCGGCCAGTACCCCTTGATCGTCTTCCCGATCACGATCATCGGGCGGCGATCCGCCGGGTCCCACTCCTCCATCGTCCGGAGCGCGCCGACGATCTGGTCGTAGTCGTGGCCGTCGGTCAGGTGCAAGACGTTCCACCCGTAGGACGTCCACTGGTCGATCAGGCGGTAGCCGTCGAACTTCTTGGCCACGACCCCGCCGATCAGCGAATCGTCGATGCCGGCGTTGTTGTCGGACAGGAAGATGCGGAGCCGCTTGCCGACCTGCATCGCGATGGCCTGGGTCTTCAGCTCCTGGGCGTGACCCTCGGTCATCGCGAACTCGCCCTCGAACGCGATGATTTTCGGCGTCCCCATGGGCGCGCCGACGACGTCCCAGAACGCCGCCTTGCCCGCCGCCGTCGCGATCCCCACGCCCGAGGGGCCGCCGTTGACGTCGTTGGTCAGGTCGGTGGACTCGATGTGACCCTGCAGCGCACGGATGCCACGTCCCTTGGCCTGGGCGAACAGCGGGTGATCCGTCAAGCCCTGGTCTGACAGCAGCGTCTTGAGCGCGCCGGCGCCGCGGCGGAATCCCAGCGCGTCGACCGGCAGCATCGCGACATCCGGATCGACGTGATAACGGCGGTCGCCCGTCGCCTGATGCTTGCGGTAGAGCGCCTGGCCCAGGATCATCCACAGCGCGTAGCAGGTGGGCGCGCAGTGTCCCGCCGCCAGCATGAACTTGTCACCGTACGGATGCTTGGGGCGCCGGTAGTCGTAGCGGAGCCCGCCCAGCTCGGGCCCGGCCAGGTGCGCGGCGACGTTGTACGGCGTGTAGGCCAGCGGCCCGCCGAAATGACCGGTTTGCGCGTAGTTGCCGAGCAGGGTGAGGGTCATGCAGGTCATGAAGCCGACGTCTTCGAAGTGCCGCCGCTCGTACGGGAGCTTCGTGCTCGTCAAAGTCCCACCTTCCTGTCCTCAGGGTTGGCTCACAGTAGACCAACTCCCCCGGCTCCGGCAACGGGAGGCGCGCGGAGTGCGGTACGATGCCTCATGCCCGAGACGACGGAAGGCCAGCTCAGTCCCGAAATCGTCCTCGCCGAGATGACGAAGAACGGGGTCACGCACGTCGTGTGGCTCCCCGACAGCGAGACCAACTTTCTGTACCAGCTCATGCAGGCCGAGCCCTCGCTGCGGCTGGTGCCGGTGAGTCGCGAGGGGCTCGCGTTCTCCGTCGCCGCCGGGCTGTCGACGGGCGGCCAGACGCCGATCATCCTGATCCAGAACACGGGGTTGATGGAATCCGGCGACTCGCTCCGGGGCTGGGCGATCGGCTTGAACGTGCCCGTGGTGCTGATGGTGGGGTACCGCGGGTGGACGCGGCACGGCGTGAACACGGACACCGCCGCCACCTACACCGAGCGGTTTCTCAACGCGTTCGGTATCAACTACTACCTCTGCGAGACCTCGGCCGACGCGCCGCGGATCTCGATCGCGTTCGAGGAGGCGCGGCGCACGCGCCGGCCGGTGGCGGTGCTGATGGCCGACGAGTACCACGGGTTCAACCGGTAGAGGAGACGGCGATGATCCAGACCGCCGACGTGCTCCGCGTCTTTCACGCGCTTCGCGAGAACGCCATCGTCGTCCCTGGCCGCGGCGGCCGCCACTGGGCGAAGATCTCGACCCAGCCCGGCCGCGACCTGCCGATGGGCGACCCGGCGATGGGCGGCCATGCCGGCTTCGCGCTCGGCGTCGCGCTGGCGCGGCCCAAGGACAAGGTCGTGTTGTTCGATTCCGAGGGCGACCTGCTGATGAACCTGGGGGTGCTGACCACAGTGGCCGAGCTGGCGCCGGCGAACTTCTACCACTTCATGCTCGACAACGAGTGCTACGCGACGACGGGCGGGCAGCCGGTGCCCAACGCCAAGAACGTGGCCTACGACGTCGTCGCGCGCGGCTGCGGCTACCCGCGCGCGTTCGCCTTCGACGATCTGCGCGCGTTCGAGACCAAGCTCGCGGACATCCTCGCCCAGCCCGGGCCGGTCTTCGTCGCCCTCAAGATCGTGCCCGAGGTCGAGAACGTTCCGATCGGCCAGCGGACGCGCTGGCAGACGCGAACGCGCGACAAGGTGCTGGCCGACTTCCGCGAGGAATTCGGCATCTGACGGCAGACGCCGGGGGAGGACGTATGAGCTATCGCATCGGCATCATCGGAGTCGGCTCGATCGGCAGCGTGGTGGGCGGGATGCTGACCAAGGCCGGTCACGACGTGACGTTGATCGATCAGTGGCCGGATCACGTCGACGCGATGCGGAAGATCGGTCTGCGGCTGTCGGGCACGTGCGGCGAGCACCTGATCCCCGTGAAGGCGCTGCTGATCCACGAGCTGCAGTCCGTGGCCGAGCCGTTCGACGCGGTGTTCATCTCGGTGAAGTCGTACGACACGGAGTGGGCGGTGTCCCTCGGGCTCCAGTACTTGAAGAAGCCCGACGGCGTGGTCGTCGACTTCCAGAACGGCGTCAACGACGATCGAGTCGCTGCGGTAGCCGGGCGAGAGCGGTGTCTCGGATGCGTCATCACGATCGGCGCCGGCATGTACGAGCCCGGCCACGCCATCCGCACCGACCGCGGTCAGGTCGGCTTCAAGATCGGCGAGCACGACGGCAAGGTGACCGAGCGCGCCGAGCGGCTGGCCAAGATCATGTGCGACGTGGCCGAGACCAAGGTGACGACCAACCTGTGGGGCGAGCGCTGGTCGAAGCTCTCGGTGAACTGCATGGCCAACGGCTTGGCCGGTCTCTCGGGTCTGGGTTCCGCCGAGGTCCGCACGCGCGACGGCGTGCGCCGCGTCGCGATTCACCTGGCCGCCGAGACCATCAAGGTCGGCCGCGCCCGCGGCCACGAAGTGGAGCCGATCTGGGGTATCACCGCCCAGCGCTTCGTCGACGCGTCCGAAGGGCAGGGGATGGCCGACGTGGAACGCGACATGGCCGAGCGCGCGAAGGAGCTGGCCGGCGGCCGGCCGTCGCTGCTCCAAGACGTGATCCGCGGCCGCCGCACCGAGGTGCAGTACCTGAACGGCTACGTCTCCGAGCAAGGCCGCCAGGTCAGCATCCCGACCCCGTTCAACGACAAGGTCGTGGAGCTGATCACGTCAGTCCCGCCCGGCACCCTCAAGCCCGACCCGAAGAACCTCGACCCCCTGGTGGCGATGCTGCCGAAGTAAGCGGCCGGGAGGATGGCCTCAGGCACCGAGGACTGGTTCAACGCGGCGCTCGTACTTTACACGGAGCAGCGCACGCAGCTTCGCCACCACGAGCTACAGCGGACGGCCGTGACGACGTTCGCCATGGCCCTGACGGCAGGGGTCGCCACCGTCGGGGTGAACACCAGTTGGGCCCCGCACGTCCTTCCCATCACGGTTCTGCAGATGTACCTCTCGGGCTTCGCCTTGCTGATGTGCGAGAAGCTCTACGAGCGATCCCGCCTGCATCGCCGTCGTTCGGTGGCGCTCATCGAGCAGATGTCCAAGGCTGCCCCGCCTCCGCGCGACGTGGGCGAGAACTTCAGCGTCCTCTGGTCGTCACTCGACCTCGCGCAGCAGCATGCCTACGGCGTGCTCTCCAAACAAGGGTTGCACTCGTTCTGGCTTTTCATTCACCTCGTATCGGTCGTCTTTGGGTTCGTCATGTCGGCGATGGTCGTCCACACCACGTGGGGCCGGCGGGGTCTCGCTCTCTTGCTTGCCGGGGCGGCTCCGCTCGTCGCGGTTCTCGTCTTCTATCTGTGGCGACCAACCCCAACGAAAGGGAGATGAGCGGCCTTCAGGCGATCGAGGATGCGGCCGCGTGGATACGCGCCGAGTGCGTTGCGGTCGCGTACACGGCGACGAGCGCGCTCGAGTCGAAATAGAGCATCATCGGTCGCCGCGATCAGCGACGAGCTGCTGGCTCGGTGGTGGAGTGACGCGTCCCGACCCCAGCACCTTTCGCGCCCGAGCATCGAGGTCCGGCCACACCTCGGCACGGAGGGGCCGCGCAGAGACGAGGCGCGCGATCGGACGCCCGCGACGCGTGATCTCCAGAGACTCACCCTTCTCGACGCGGTCCAGAATCGCGCGAATCTCGCGCCGCAGCGCGCGGACGGGCACACCTTTCATGTCGTACAGAATGCAGGATAACGAGGTCCGCGTCACGGAAGTGCACGCCGGCTTCAGGCGCCAGAGCCAACCCCTGATACAGTCCGGCGCATGGGCCGAAGCGAAGATCGGTACGGTGGCGCGATGGGGAGGTTGATAGACCGGCGCACGTTGCGCCGGATGGCTGGCGCGCGTGCGTTCGAACGCGGCGAGGACTACTGTGCCGGCGGCCAGGTCCGGGCGCTTGGGGAGCACGAAGACGTCATCACCGCCAAGGTTCTCGGGACACGCGAGTATCGCGTGAAGCTGTGGGTCGAGAACGGGGACCTCGAGTTTTCGTGCACCTGCCCCGTGGGGACCGATGGAGCGTTCTGCAAGCACGGCGTGGCGGTCGGCTTGGCGTGGCTCGGACAAGGTCGCGAGGGCGGAGCAACCTCCAAGAAACCGGCGACGCCATCAGTCACGATGGATGACGTTCGCACCCATCTGACCGCTCAAGGCAAGGAGGCACTGGTCGACTTGCTCGTGGAGCGCGCGATGGAGGATGACCGCCTGCGTCAGCGGCTCTTGCTGAAGGCGTCACGGAAGACTCCGAAGGGGCTCGATCTCGCAACGTATCGCGCAGCCATCGACAGCGCTGTCGATGCAGGCGAGTTCGTCGACTACCGTTCGGCGTACGAGTACGCGCAGGGCATTGACGACGTGGTCGACTCCATCGAGGAGCTCCTCAAGGTGGGCTACGCCCTCGAGGTCATCGATCTCACTGAGCATGCCCTCGCCGCCGTCGAGGAGGCCATGGGCTCCGTCGACGACTCGGACGGTCACATGGGTGGCATCCTGGAGCATCTACAGGTGATCCATCGTGCCGCGTGCACGAAAGCGAAGCCGGACCCGGCAACGCTGGCCAAGCGGCTCTTCGACTGGGAGCTGCGGACGGAGTGGGACACGTTTTTCGGCGCCGCGGAGAAGTACGCGCGCGCCCTGGGTAAGGAGGGACTCGCGGTCTACCGCGAGCTCGCGGAGGCCGAGTGGGCGCGCGTGCGAGCGCTGGAGCCGGGGCAGAAGGATCCCGAGACGTACGGCAAGCGCTTCCGGATCACTCACATCATGGAGACGCTGGCCCGTCGAAGCGGCGATGTCGAGGCGGTCGTCGCCGTCAAGCAAAGAGATCTTTCCTCCGCATACGCGTACCTCCAGATCGCCGACACCTACAAGCAGGCGGGGAAGCACGATGTGGCGTTGGACTGGGCGGAACGCGGTCTCCAGGCCTTTCCCGAGCGAACTGATTCGAGGCTTCGCGAGTTCCTCGCCGACGAGTACCACCGTCGGAAGCGTCACGAAGAGGCCATGGCCCTGATGTGGGCCGAGTTCACCGAATCGCCGTCCCTGGCTCAGCTCCAGAACCTGAAGCGCCACGCGGATCGGGTCGTCCAGTGGCCGGCGTGGCGGAACAAGGCACTCGCCTACATGCGCGAGCAGATAGCGGAGGCGAAACGAGCGGCGTCGAAGAATCGGTGGGGCTGGTCGGCGCGAGTAGACCAGTCTGAACTCGTGAGGGTCTTTCTCTGGGAGAAGGACGTCGACGCCGCATGGCGCGAGGCTCAGGAAGGCGGCTGCGCGAACGATCTCTGGATGGCACTCGCCGCGAAGCGGGAGAAGGATCACCCGGCGGACGTTCTCCCAATCTATCAGCGTCAGGTCGAGTCGACGCTCGATCACAAGAACAACGAGGCTTACCGGGCGGCCATCGGCCTCCTGCGCAAGGTCCGCAGCGTGATGCTTCGTCTGAAGCGGGGGGCGGATTTCGCCCTATACCTGGAGTCGGTCCGCGCGGCACACAAGCCCAAGCGGAATTTCATGACGTTGCTCGAACGGGCGAAGTGGGAATGACACTGGCACCCCGTGGTGATCGTCGCGAGCACGCCGCCGACGGCGGTGCTGCCGATGTACGAGACGGCGCGCGTCAATCGCGGTAGATCTCCCTCCGGTGGCGGACCCGGTAGAGGTGGACCTCGAGGCCGACCACGTCGTAGCGGACCCGGTAGGGCCAGACCTCCAAGCGCCACTGGCCAATCCCCTTGGCCTTGAGCTTCTTGATTTGGAGTGTGGCCCCTTGGGGCTTACTCCCAGGATCTTGACGGCTTCAAGTACCTCGTCGTGAACACGGGCGGGTAGGTCTTCGAGGTCGCGGCGGAAGCCCGGCGACAAGATGACGCTAAAACGGGCCGGCATGCATTAGCTGGCGCGGCGTGAGGCGAAGCGCTCCTTCACGTATTGCTGAAGAGTGATCCTCTTGCCCGCGCGGACCTCCTTCGCGGCGACCTTGAGGCTCTTCTGGAACTCGGGGTCGAGCTCCTCCAGCATGTCGTCAAAGTCGGTGGCCCCCATGAGAACAGCGGTCGGCTTACCGTTCCTGGTGATGACGAAGCGCGTCTTCTTTTGCGTCACCTGCTCGAGGAGCGAGCCCAATTGAGTGCGCGCCACGTAGGCAGGGATGGTGGTGGTCATGGCGCGTTTGGGCATTCGCTTTCCTCCCGACATTTTGATTAATCAAAATCAGTGTAAAGCGTTGGGGAGGCCACGGTCAAAGGGCGGGGCGGGGGCGAGCGCGGCTCAGTGCGCCGGGCTGGCGTCGCCAGGACGACAGATGCGGTCCTCGGCGGACGGAACGTCAACGAGATCATCACGGCGCCGGCTCGGCCGCCATCGAGAGGAAGTTGAGGAGCGCGGCCGCCGCGAAGCCCGTGCGCGACCAGCTCATCGTGTGCGACATCGGCTGGAGGAATACGGCCAGCGACTTCATCGCGCCCATCCCGACGCACGTCACCACGATGCCGACGATGACCCAGCTGTAGTAGGGCTTCATGGCGGCTGCGCGGGTCATGACTTCTTCGCCACTTCCGTCACCGACTTCAGGTTCGCGAGGCCCTTCTCGAACTGGCCGCCGACCATCCTGTCCATATTCATGACGAGGCAGAATGCTTTGGCGATGAACCCATTCCGCCCGGTCATGCTCCAGGTGACCATCGTGATGTTGCCTTCGGGCTTGAGCGTGAACTCCACG
>DATHGT010000349.1:0-16171 GCA_035317605.1 Candidatus Acidiferrum sp.
TTCAGCCGCTCGTCGGCTTCCTGCCGAATCAGGCCGAAGCGGTCGTGCTCAAGCCCACGTCCGCCGACGGGTTCCAGCTCGTGGGCCGGATCGCATCGTCGCGCTGACGGCAACTGTATCTATGAGGACACATTGACCGAGGGCCTTGAGCTGTTTAGCCTTTGTCTCGTGCCGCCTCCCCTTCCCCTCAAGACGAAGCGGTGGACTCGTTTCCAGTACGAGCGGGCGATCGATCGCGGCATCTTCCATGAGGACGATCGTCTGGAGCTGCTCGACGGCGTGCTGGTCGTCAAGGAGCCTCAGGGGGAGCGTCACGCGGTCGCCGTCGACTTGGTGGCGCTAGCCTTACGCCGTGCGTTCGGCGAAGGATGGCTCGTGCGGACGCAGGTGCACTTCGCCTCGGGCCGCCTGTCGCGCCCCGAGCCTGACGTGTACGTCGTGCACGGATCGCCCCGTCAATATCTCCGCGCGGCTCCCCAGCGACCAGCGTTGACCGTGGAAGTTTCGGACAGCCGCCTCGCCGTTGATCGCCGGTGGAAAAGCGCGATCTACGCTCGGGCCGGCATCGAAGACTACTGGATCGTCAACCTCAGGGCTTCGGAAGTCGAGGTTCGTCGCGATCCGGGCCGGCTCCCTCGGCCGGAGCGCGGGACCGGGTATCGGTCGATCCGGACGTTTCGCGCTCCGTCGGTCATCGTTCCGCTCGCGCTGCCGGGCGGCCGCATCGCGGTCGCCGATCTCGTACCGTAGGTCCACACAAGGAGGACGTCATGAACAACCGAACGATCTGGGTGGTGTTGGTGTCGGTGGCGATGTTGTCACTCGGCGGGAGCGCGGTCGTGTACGCGCAGGGCGACATGAGCTTCTTCGTGACCAGCGCGGGCTCGGGAAAGGGCGCCGACCTCGGCGGACTCGCCGGCGCGGACCAGCATTGCCAGATGCTGGCGCAGTCGGCGGGCGCGGGCGGCAAGACCTGGCGCGCGTACCTGAGCACGCAGGGCGCGGGCGCGGTCAACGCGCGTGACCGCATCGGCAAGGGCCCCTGGAAGAACGCCAAGGGCGAGACGATCGCCAAGGACGTCGCCGAGCTTCACGGCACCAACAACATCAGCAAGCAGACCGCGCTGACCGAGAAGGGCGCCATGGTCAACGGCCGGGGCGACACACCCAACATGCACGACATCCTGACCGGCTCCCAGCCTGACGGCACCGCGTTCGCCGCCGGCGACGACCGCACGTGTGGCAACTGGGCGAAGAGCGGCCAGGGCGCGGCGATGGTCGGCCATCACGATCGGCAGGGCTTGCGCGACGACGACGCGTCGAAGTCCTGGAACTCCTCGCACCCATCGCGCGGCCCCGACGGCGGCTGCAGCCAGAACGACCTCAAGAGCACCGGCGGCAACGGCCTGTACTACTGCTTCGCCAATTGACCGATGACCGACATGGGGGGCCTAGCCACGGGCCCCCCAAACCCCCCTGTCGCTTTCACGGAGGATCGCGATGAAGAAGGACGTGTCCAGTCTGCGCTCGACTCTCGACTACCTCGACTCGATCGGGGAGCTGGTCACCACCGACGTGGAGGTGGATCCGGATCTCGAGGTCGCGGCGATCCAGAAGCATTTCGACGGGGGGGCCGCGCTGCTCTTCAACAAGGTGAAGGGCTATCCGAACGCGCGGATCTGCAACAACCTCTTCGCCAGCGCCGAGCGCATCAGCCGGCTCTTCGGCGTCGACGATCCGCGGCTGTTCAAGCACCGGGCGGTCGAGGCGATCCGCGAACCCATCCCGCCCGTGGAAGTGAAGGACGGGCCGTGCCAGGAAGTCGTGCTCACCAAGAACTTCGACGTGTGGGACGTGGTGCCGATGATCTCGCACGCCAAGAGCGATCCCGGCCGCACGCTCGGCGCCGGCACCACCGTGGTCCGCGGGAAGTACTTCTGGGGCGGCTCCCACATCGGCTACAACCGGATGAACTTCCGCGGCCCCGACTACTCGAGCTTTCAGATCTCGCCGGGCTCGCACATGGACCAGGTGGCCACCGAGTGGTTCCGCAAGGGACCGATCCCCGTGACCGTCAACATCGGGGTGCCGCCCGCCTGCACGGCCATGGCCGGCTCCGGGTTCACCTACGTGATCCTGCCGCGCGGCTGCGACGAGCTCGGGGTGGCCGGCGCGCTCCAGGGCTATCCCGTCGAGGTCGTGAAGGCGCGGACCCAGGACGCGTGGTCGATCGCCAGCGCCGAGTACGTGATCGAGGGCTACCTCGACACCACCCAGAAGGTCTGGGAGAGCCCGCTGGCCGAGAAGGACGACGAGCAGGGCAAGTATCCGTTCCATCCCGAGTGGTCCGGCTACATGGGCAAGGCGTATCGAACCTATAAATTCCAGGCGACGGCCGTCACCCACCGCGCGGACCGGCCGCTCTACTACGGGCTCATCGTGCACGGCATGGACGAGCACTTCATCGACGGGCTCATGCGCGAGGCGTGCTTCCTGGAGCTGGCCGAGCGCATCGTGCCCGGACTCTGCGTCGACACCCACATCCCCATGGGCATGACGGACTGGGGCGGCGTGATCTTCCAGGTGAAGAAGCGCCGCGGCCGCGACGAGGGCCTGCAGCGCAACATCCTCACCGCGGCGCTCGCGATCTCGCTGGGCGCGCGTCTCGGCATCGTGGTCGACGAGGACGTCGACATCTACAACGTCGAGGACGTGCTGTGGGCGCTGACCACGCGGGTGAATCCGAAAGAAGACATCCTGACGGTCTGCGAGGGCGGGTTCGGCCAGACCTTCCAGCCCGCCGAGCGCAGCTCGGCCGGCGAGCGCCAGTGGACCCAGGCCAACATCCGCTTCTCGGGAGCGATGGGCATCGACGCCACCCGCCCCTTCATCCACAAGGACGCCTTCGAGCGCGCCCGCTACAACATCGAGGTCGTCGACCTCGCCAAGTTCTACTCACCCGAGCAGATCGCGAAGGCCAAGGCGGGCCAGCGCGACTACGCCAAGTTCCTCGCCGATCGAGGCATTTGACTCAGCGCCAGTGGCCCTCGACCCAGACGTAGCCTCCTGGGCGGGCGGCCCAGTGGCCGGGGGCCCAGACGCGCCGCGGGCCGGGAGGGACGACCCAGTGCCCGGGGGCCCACACGTAAGCGCGGCGGCCCCGGTGCCACGTCCAGTGTCCGGCGACCCACAAGTGAGCGGGACTCGGCTGGGCGATGATGACCTCGGTTTGCGGCGGAGGCGGAGCCGGATACGACGGCACCACGATTTCGGGGGCCGGCGGCGCGACCGCCACGGGCGGGGGCGGCGGGGGCGGCTGCACGACGCAGCCCGCGAGGACCAGCACGATCACCAGGCACGCCGCCGGAGTCGGGTGCTTGCTCATGGCGTCTCCTTTCAGATACTGCACGCCCATTGCACCCTCGCCGGCCGACTCCGTCAACCGAAGCGTCAGAACCCGGCGTCCTTCTCCAGCGCGGTCGGCTCGAACGTGGCGGGCGAGGCCAGCTCGCCTTCCTCGAAGTAGAACTCGGTGGTGACCTCGACGGTCAGCGGCAGGAACATGTGAGCCCCCGTGACGTGGCCCTGCGCGGCGACCTTGTCCTTCGCGAGGAGTCGCCGGTCCGGCGTGTTCCCCCGATCGAGGATCTTGATCGAGACGCCACGCCCGAGCTCCTCGCTGGTGAAGGCATGGCCGGAGACCTTGACCCCGACGAGCTGGTCGAAGTCCGGCGGCTGGGCGATCCGGTGGGCCAGGAACAACTCCGAGCCCTTGCCGAAGAGGATGTAGTCGAGCGTGTCGGACTTGACACTCGCCGCCTTGTCGCCGATCTCCTGGGCGTAGATCACGCGCGTGATGGTCACCTCGACGCCGGTGAGCCGGTCGAGCTGCACTCCGCCCCGCTCCAGGTGGCCGCGAAAGAGGGTGCCGCCGAACGACCGCCGGGGTGGAGGGTCGGTGCCGAACACACGCGAGAGCACGAACACGTCGCGCGGCGCCAGCGTGTACATCGTGACGTCGGGATGGACCCGCCGATCGTCGACGTAGACCTTGCTCACGCTCTGCCCGCCCTTCGCGAGGGTGGCCTCGAGGATCACCTGAAAGCGGTGCTCGCCGTCGAACATGGGCAGGTGGGAGAGGTAGATCGCCTGCCGGCCCACGACCATCATGTTGTGGACGCCGCAGTCCGGGTGCTTGACGTCTCGCTTGGCTCGCGGATGACATTCGTCGGCCGCCGGCTCTCCGCTCGACACGACGAACAGCCCGGTCATGACCGCCATCGCGGCCGCGCACGCGGCGATCACGAGCGGTCGTGGACGCACCTTTGATGCGGTGGTTTTCTCGCGGGGCTTGCTGTCCATCGCCATGTCCTCCCTCGAACGCTCTCGGCCTCGGGGCCGCCGCCGAATCTCGTCTCGGGTATCCTACCCCGTCATGAGGGGCCCGCGCCCGTGAGCACGCCGATCAAGCGCAAGCTGGCCGCGATCCTGGCGGCCGACGTCGCCGGCTACTCCCGACTGATGGAAGCGGACGAGGAAGGGACGCTGCGCCTGCTCGCCGCCCACCGCGCGGTCGTCGACTCGATCATCGAGCTCCACGACGGGCGGGTGGTGAACACCGCCGGCGACAGCGTGCTCGCCGAGTTCGCGAGCCCGGTCGAGGCCGTGCGCGCCGCCGGCGAGATCCAGGACGCGCTCAGGACCCGCAACGAAAGCCTTCCCGAGCCGAAGCGGATGCACTTCCGCATCGGCGTTCACCTGGGCGACGTCATGATCAAGGGCGACGATCTGCTGGGGGACGGCGTCAACGTGGCGGCCCGTCTCCAGGCCATGGCCGAGCCCGGCGGCATCTGCATTTCGTCGAGCATCTTCGACCAGATCGAGGGAAAGCTCTCGCTGCGCTTCCAGGACATCGGCGAGCAGTCGCTCAAGAACATCGCGCGCCCGGTGCGGGCGTTCGTGCTGCGCGGCCCCGCGGCGCCGGCTCCCGTGCGGACGGCGACGACGCGCGGGGGCCGGCGGCGCCGCGGCGTGCTGGCCGCCATGATCGGCGGCGGGCTCGTGGTGGCGGCGGCCGGCGCCTACGTCGGCGGGTTCGTCCCGGACTTCGGCGCTCGTGCGCGAAAGGAAGCGGCGGCCTGGAAGACGGTGCGTACGGTCCGCGACGTCCCGGCGCTGGAGGGCTATCTGGCCGCGCACCCCGACGGCGCTCACGCCCCCGAGGCGCGCGAGCGGATCTCGGGGCTGCTCGCCGAAGCCCGGCAGGCGGTGGAAGCCGAGCGCGCGCGCTTGAAGGCCGGAGAAGCGGAGGCCGCGCGTCTTCGGGCCGAGGCCGAGGCGGCTCGCGTCAAGCTCGAAGCCGACGCCGCGAAGAAGCGGACGGAGACCCGTCCGACGCCGGACGCCGTCGCGCCCGCGCCGCCGCGCGCGCGCCAGACGCGATTCGACGGCGCCTGGGTCGGCGAGATGAACTGCCCGGAGTGGCGCGGCCGGCCCGGCATCCAGCGCCCTCAGCGGGCGGCCGTTCAAAACGGCGAGATGACGATCGAGATGACGGTGCCCGGACGCCCACGGCCGTTCCACCGCTCGGGCAGGATCGCCGACGACGATTCGGTCGAGCTGCGCGGACCCGGCGTCGGCGCGACCGGCAAGCTGTTCGAGATCGTCTTCAAGGGCCGATTCTCGACGAACGGGTTCACTGCGCAGGCCGAGCCGCCGGGCCGGCCTTGCGCGCTTCAGCTCTCTCGCGAGTGACTCGCAGCGGGGCTTCCCCGGCCGGCGTCGCGAACCACGCCCGAGAGGGTCGGGCGAGCAAGAGCCAGAGGCTCGGGCCGGCGGCCAGCGACAGGAAGTCGTTGGCGATCTGGAATACCGGGACGAGCCCCCGAGCACTCCACCCCAAGATGATCACGACAGCTGTCGCGGCGCTGTGGAGCACGAAGAGCGCGGCCAAGCCGCAGAGGGCGAGGCGCAGCCGCCGGCCGAGCGCGATCGGCGAAGCGAGGATCAGCGCCAGGAAGGGGACGATGTTCAGGGTCTGCGCCGCGACCTCGAGGCGGAACCCTCCGGATGGTAGGCCGACGTCGAGATGGCGGAAAAGGTCGGCGGCCGTCAGACGCAGGGTCTCGATCGGTATCCCGACGAGCGTCGTGAGCACCGCGTTGACGGAGTAGACGAGCGCCACGAGGTACCGATCGAAGAGCACGTACCAACCCGCGAGCAGCAGGACGACCAAGATCGCCACGAGACCGACGAACCGCAGCGGGATCCTGGGAAAGTAGTGGAGGTCACGGACGACCCAGAGCGCCCACACGCCGACCAGGAAGAGCGGAACCACGGTGCCCCACATCGGAATGTGGACGAAGCCGAACGCGAAGGGCGCATAGGCGAAGAACCACGCCAGCATGACGAGACGGACGACGTTGGCGAGCGCGATCGCCACCAACCCGAGCCCGGCGCCCTTCAGGCGATCGCGCCCGCTGGCGGGCGTCGCCAGGACGGCGGCGAGCAGGAAGGTGACGGCCGCGAAGCCGAAGCAGTTCGGCGTGATCTCCTGGGCCGAACCGTAGAGCTTCACGACCGTCCCGTCGACCTGTGCCGGCAGCCTGACCAGGCCGCCGAGCCCGTACCCGAGCCCGGCGGCCAAACGCTCGGTCAACCACAGAACCGGGGCGCTCCGCTCCCCGGCCCACTGGAAGAAGGAGAGGACCACCCCCCAGCCGAGAAACGCGGCGACGCCGGGCCACAGGGAAAGAGGAGCTTCCCGCGACTTCACGGCGTCAGACGTTACGGATGCGCGTCGAGGCTCGCGGTCCCGATGCCCTCCAGCTTCGTGCCGAAGAGAAGGTTGACCGTCGGCGACGTGATCTGGATCGTCTCGATCGTCCAGCCCACGAGGCCCTTCGGCTGACCATCGACGGTCGGCGCCACCACGCCTCCCGCGGGATAGGCGGCCAGGAAGCCCGCCGCGCTCAGACCGCGGACGGAGGCCAGGGTCGCCGTGCGACCGCATTGAAAGTCGAGGGTTGTCGTCGCCGCCCCGCCGCCGTTGGGAAGACGGAAGTTGATCGAGGCGGTCGTGTCGGCGCCCGACGTTCCGGGCACAGTCCCGGGAGAGAAGAGCGCGAGACGGGTCGTCACGATCGCCGGATCGACGAACTGAGCGCTGAGCAGCAGCGGCGCGAAGGTCGTTCCGTCACCGTTGTCCGCGATGAGCGAATTCTTGGTCCCCACACGGTCGTCCGAGTGGAGAACCGCCGCGGGAATCCGCGCGACGCCCGGCAGGAGGAAGTCCACGACGATCGTCGACCCGACCCCGGCGTCGTTGCGCACGGGCTGCCCCGCGCCGTTGACGAAGTACGCCTCGATCACGCCTTCCTGGATGGCCGCCGCCGTCGAGGAGGTGTCGAACCGCAAGGTCTCTCCGGCCGCGATGTCAAAGATGGTGGCCGCCGTGGACGCGCAATCCGAGCCTCGGTAGTACTTGACCGCGACCTTGCTGGCGACCGAGTTGTCGGTATTCGTGATCAGCGCCACCGTGAAGCCGGTGTTGTTCCCCGCTCCCGACACGAAACTCTTGTTGGAGAAATACATGAGGAGCCGGCTGCCCCCGGACGGGACGAACGCCGCCGCCTCACTGACCCACATCAACCCCATGAGCATCGACACCCCGAACAGCAGTCCCTTGACGTGTGAGCGCATTCGCTCTCTCCTCTCTCGATCGCTACCGCATCCGCTGCGCGTCTCGCCACGCCCTCCCCGGGCCTGGAGGGTCAAAGATACCCTATCCCCCTCCTTGACGGTACGGTCGTCGCCGGAGCAGTATCGCTTCGTCCTGCCTCCCGGGGCAGGAGCACCGACATCGAGCGGAGGAACGCCATGGACTTCGGAATCTTCCTGGAGCAAATGCGGCGCGGAAACACTCAGGACGACGCGTTTCGCGAGATGTTCGCGCTCGCGGAAAACGCGGAGACCTGGGGGCTCGACATCGTCTGGCTGGCCGAGATGATGGTCAACCCCGCCCGCTCGGTGCTCTCGGCCCCGCTGCTCATGGCGAGCTGGATCGCCTCCCGGACCAAGCGGGTGCGCACGGGCACGGCCGTGCAGCTGCTGCCGCTCAACCATCCGCTCCGCGTGGCCGGCGAGGTCACCATGCTGGATCATCTGAGCAAGGGCCGCTTCGATTTCGGGATCGGCCGGAGCGGCGGAACGCGGGCCTACGACGCGCTCGGGGTGGCCTACGAGGAAAGCCAGGACCGATTCTTCGAGGCGCTGGAGGTCATCACGACGGCCTTCAAGGGCGAGCCCTTCAGCTACCACGGCAAGCACTATCGCTTCGACAACGTGGCGGTGGCGCCGCGACCGTACCGAAAGCCGCACCCGCCGTTCCGGATGGCCGCCACGACCGCCGAGACGTTTCCGAGGGTGGCGAAGCTGGGGCTGCCGATCTTCGTGGGCCTGCGGGGCATGAGCATCCCCGAGCTCGAGGGCCATCTGAAGGTCTATCGCGACTCCTGGCGCGAGGCTGGACACCCCGGCGACGGGGACGTGTGTCTGCGCGTTCCGCTCTACGCCGCGCCGACCGCCGAGGCCGCGCGGGAGGAGCCGCACGAGACCATCACCTACTACTTCCAGCGCCAGGCCGATCTCACCCGCCAGCCTCTGGGGCGCCCGGGGACCGGGCCGGCGGAGCGGCGCATCGAGCAGTCCGCGCGCTTGAAGGCCCTCTCGTACGACGACATGCTCGAGACCAAGGTCGCGTTCGGCACCCCGCCGGCGCTGGTCGATCGCCTTACCGAGCTGCGCGACCGGCTCCACCTGAGCGGCATCGCGGCCGAGCTGAACCCGGGCGGGCTCTTGCCATTCGAGCAGGAGATGCGGAGCCTGCAGATCATGACCCAGCAGGTGATGCCCGCGTTCAAGTGAGCGGGCGAGAGTCGACGAGGTGACGTCCGACCCCGCGGGCTCGAACGCCTACACCGACTGCAACACGCTGCTCGAGGCCCACGCGCGCCTCCGCCCGGCCAAGGTCTTCGTCGAGAGTCCGGACCAGCACGCGCGCCTCACCTTCGGCGAGTTCGAGGCGCTGACCCGCCGCTTCGCCGGCTTCCTCGCCGGCGCCGGCGTGGGCCGCGGCGATCGCATCTCGATCCTGTCCGAAAATTCCCTCGAGGCGCTCGTCGCGTTCTGGGGCGCCCTGCGCGCGGGCGTGATCGTGAACCCGGTCAACGTCGAGATCCGCGCCCAGCACGTCACCCACATCCTGGAGGCGGTGGCGCCGACGCTCGTCTTCTGGAGCGGAGAGCTGCCGGTCCCCCCCGATGCGCGGTGGATTCGCCTGGACGAGTTGCGTGAGCGGCTGGCCGGCGTCTCGTCAGCGCCGGTGGCGGCGCCGCCGGCGCGGACGGACTGGTCGCTGATCGACTACACGTCGGGGACGACCGATACGCCCAAGGGCGCCATCTGGACTCACGAGGCGTACTACGCGATGTGCGAGTCCACCATCGACCGGCTCGCGATCACCGAGGCCGACACGATCCTCGATTACCGTCACTTCAGCTGGTCGTCTCCGCAGATCCTCTCGATCGGGCCGGCGATGCTGACCGGAGCCACGCTCGTGCTCGCGCGGAAGTTCTCGCAGGCGCGGTTCTTCGACTGGCTGTCCGATCACGGCGTGACGGTGGCGGTCGGGATCCCCACCGTCATCAACATGCTGCTCTCGCGGCCGGTCGCGGTGACGAGGGCGGACCTGCCGAAGCTCCGCTTCATGACCTCGAGCACGGCGCCCCTGTCCGTCGACAAGCACGTGGAGTTCGAGCGGACCTACGACATCCCGATCGTGCAGCTCGCCGGCGGTACCGAGACCGGGTTCATGTGCGGCAATTCACCGGGCCAGCGCAAGCTCGGCTCGATCGGCCGCCCCACCCTGAACATGCGGGTGCGGCTGCTCGACGACGCGGGCCGCGAGGTCGGCGTCGACGAGGAGGGCGAGATGGTGGTCAGCGGCCGGCAGCTCGCCTCGGCGTACTGGCAGGGTCCCGGCACGCTCTCGCCGATCCCGCAGGACGGCTTCCGCAACGGCGACCTCGCCCGCCGCGACGCCGAGGGCTACGTCTACATCACCGGACGGAAGAAGGACATCATCATCAAGGGCGGCGTGAACATCGCCTCGCTCGAGATCACCAACCGGCTGCTCGAGCATCCCGACGTGGCCGACGCGGCGACGTCAGGGATGAAGGACGACATCTACGGCGAGGTGCCCGTGGGCTTCGTGGCGCCCCGGCCCGGTTGCGTCCTCACCCCGAGCGCGCTGCTCGAGCACTGCCGCGGCAAGCTGGCCGCCTTCAAGGTGCCCCAGGCCGTGCTCGTGGTCGAGGCGATTCCCAAGAACGCCAACGGCAAGATCGACCGCGACGCGCTCGTCGCGCTCTGGGAGCGGCGCGTGGGAGGACAGGCATGATCACCGACATCGGGTCGTATCTGAAATTCTTCGACAGCGTGCGCCGGCGGACCGAGCGCGACGTGGCGGCATTGCCGCCGGAAGCGGCGGCGTGGCGTCCTCCGGCGATTGCCGGAGAGTCCGAGTGGTCCATCGGGCAGATCATCGACCACCTCGGCGGCTCTCGGCTCTACTTCGCGAGCGCCTACCGTGGTGAGGGGTGGCTCTGGACGCGGACGGAGACGGTGATGGACGCCGACGACCCGCGGACGTGGCTGCCCTGGCTCCGGACGTCGGCCGAGCGCTTCACGGCCCGGCTCGCCGACACGCCCGCGGAGTGGCTGACCCGGCGCGTCGAAATGATCGACACGCCGGGGGCCGCGCTCTCCGGCTGGCGCATTCTCATGATGATGATCGAGCACGAGGTGCACCACCGCTCGCAGATCGACGCCTACGCCGGATTGCAGGGCTGGCCGGTCCCGGACATCTTCAACCGCTCGGCCGAGCACATCACGACGCTCCAGGACGAGCAGCGCGTCCGCCACGCGCGCTGATCGTCAGGCGTTCGCCTTCCTCGAGTCCACGAGGTCGCCAACGGTCCAGCCGTTCAGGTCGTACTCGGACATGCAGGACTCGGCGAACTGCTTGAAGCGGTCGTACTGGCCGGAGGCGAGCGCGCCGAAGAGGGCGTAGCGGCGGATCTCCTCGTGGCTGCCCGAGTAGTTGATCTCGTACAGCTCGTGCCGGCCGGCGAACTCGGTGCCGACCGCGTCCCACAGGAGCTTCATGAGCTTCACGCGCTCGACCGCGTCGACCCCGTTCGATCCCCGCAGATAGAGATCGAGGTACTTCCGTAGCTCGGGCGCCGCGAAGTCCTTCGCGTGCGAGTTGAGATAGATGAGCCCGCTGGCCACGGTTTTCTCGATGAGGTTCTTGATCTGCACGTACGCCTCGGGGGCGAGCACCTGATACGCCGCCGCCGGCTCCATGCCGGGCAGGAGAAAGCCGCCCACCCACGGATCGGGGGTCTTGGCCATCGCGTCCGACAGCCCCCAGATCATGTTGCGCCAGGCGATGACCTCGCCGATGTTGGCCTCGACGCCGCGGAACGCGCGCGCCCCCGTGATCTCGGTGGCCTTGATGAGGAGTCCGGTGATGAAGTCGAGCTTGACGGCCAGGCGCGTGCAGCCGTGGATGAGCGCGCGCGGCAGGAACCCGGTGCGCGGGAAGAAGTTGTTGGCCTTCTCGACGTCGGCGTGGACGAACACGTCCTCCCACGGCACGAACACGTCGTCCATCACGAAGATCGCGTCGTTCTCGTCGAGCCGGCTCGAGAGCGGATAGTCGAAGGGGCTGCCCAGCACGGCCGCGCGCATCTCGTTGCTCACCCGGCAGATGAGCTTCACGCCCTTGGCGTTGGTCGGCACCATGAACACGATCGCGTAGTTCTTGCCCTGCACGGGGATCAGCCCGTGATGGGCCACGAACGTGAAGTGAGTCAGCGCGGAGCCGGTGGCCACGACCTTGGCGCCCGTCACGTGGATCCCCGCGTCGGTCTCCTTGACCACGCGCGCGTAGACGTCGAGCGCCCCACCCGGCGCCCCCGGCGCGATGTGACGGTCGACGGGCGGATGGATGATCGCGTGATTGATGAACGGCATCCGCTCCTGCGCGAACCGGTACCAGCGCCGCGCGTTGGCCTCGTAGGGCGCGTAGAACTCGGCGTTGGCGCCGAGCGTGGCCAGGAACGCGGCCTTGTAGTCGGGCGAGCGTCCGAGCCAGCCGTAGGTGAGACGCGCCCACGCCGCGATGGCGTCGCGCGCGGCCACCTGCTCCTCCACCGTGGTCGGTGCGCGGAAGTAGCGATGGGTGAACCCGCCCCACTCGGTGGGCATGGTGAGCACGCCCCGGCCCGCCCGGTGGTCCTCGTGGAGGGCGTCGTACAGTCGCGCCAGCATGCGGGCCGTGTTCTGAAACGCCGGGTGCGTGGTGATGTTCTTCACGCGCTCGCCGTAGATCCACACCTCGCGCCCGTCGTCCAGGCTCGCGAGGAATTCCTTGCCGGTATAAGGCAGCGTCGTCATGGTCGTCTCCGTGTCGCTCGGGATACGCGGATGATACCGCCGGGGGCTAGCGGATCGCGGTCAGCGGGAGCGGGCGCGATCGATGCGCGGGGTACCGCGGTGGAGCAGCTCGCACCAAAGACGGTTGGCGTCGCCACCGGCTTCGGCGCTGCCGGAGAGATAGCTTTCCGAGGCCACGGTGGCGTCGTCGACGCCGCCTCGGCCAGGCAGGTGTTGATCGCAGTAGCGGAGGTCGAGGATCTGGAGAGTCGGATCGGCTAGCGGCTCACAGCCGGGGCACCAGGCGCGGGCAACAAGGGGACTATCGGGCAGCTGCTCGCTCAACGCCGGGGCCCGCGCGGAACCCGCAGATGTGGTCCATCTCTGCGATTCACGCTAGCACCCCGCCCCCGGATCGCGCGAAGAAAATCGTATACTGCTGACGTTTTCACGTGGTCCCCATGTGAGGAGGAGCCACACCATGAGCGACGCCGCGATCCCGAAGCTGAGCGGTGACATCCGGCCGCTCATCCCCAAGCTCGGCCTGCGTAACTACTGGTATCCCGCCATCGTCGAGGGCAAGGTCGGCTGGCGGAAGCCGGTGAAGGTCACGCTGCTCGGCGAGGAGATCTGCCTCTTCCGCGGAGGAAGCGGCCACGTCTCTGCGATCCAGGACGTGTGCCCGCACCGCGGGGCGCGGCTGAGCGAGGGCAAGTGCCACTACCGCGGGACCGTCGCCTGCCCCTACCACGGCTGGGTCTTCGACGAGAGCGGCAAGAACGTGGCGGTGCTCTCCGAAGGGCCGGATTCCGGCGTGTGCGGCAAACCCGGGACCGAGGCCCACATCTTCCCCACCCAAACCCTCAAGGGCGTGGTGTTCGTGTGGATCGGCGACGACGAGCCGGCGCCGATCGAGGAGGACGTGCCCGAGGAGTTCTTCCACGACGACGCGCTCGTGCAGGTCGGCCAGGTCTACTGGAAGTGCAACTGGGAAGTCGCGCTCGAGAACTCGATGGACTCGCACGTCAACTACGTCCACCGCGACGCGATCGTGACCGCGCGCTCCGGCTTCATCGCTCGCGGCGCCCAGGGCGAGCACCCGATCTTCGTGGGCAACGGCTTCGGCGGCGACGTGGCCGAGAGCAACTACATGCGCCGGAGCCCGACGCAGGACATCTATCCCAACGGCTGGAAGTGGCCGAAGACCAATCGCCGCCGTCTCTGGACGTGGCTGACGCGGCCGCTCGCCAATCGAGCGCGGCGCAACATTCCGCACCCGCGCTCGGCGCGCTGGTGCAGCGGCCATCACCTGCCCGGCATGTTCCGCGCCGAGTTCGGGTGGGACCTCTACACCCGCATGTGCGTGCCCGTCGAGGAGCATCTGACGCGCGTCTGGTACTACCACTGCACACGGCCGCTCAACGCGACGCGCCGTGTGTGGGATCGGATCGCGTACTCGTGCCTGCGGCGCTGGATCATCGAATACAACTTCTCGCGGCAGGACGAGGCCGTCATGCTGCACCAGCGTTACGACACGCCGGAGAAGCTCTCGGGCACCGACGCCGAGGTCATCCAGTGGCGCCGGCTCGTAGTGACCAAGCACTTCGGCGGCCGCGACGCGCCGTTCGAGCACCGGAATCCGGACGGCCTCGCGCCCGACGCGATCCCGCTCGCCCGCGTCTCCGTCCGCTATCTGCAGGAATCGATGCGGAGCAAGGCAGCGGCCTCGCCGCCGCCGAAGCGCTAGCCTCGGCGACGCGTCACTTCGCGGGCGGTGAGCCCTCGCGTCGCTTGCGGTCGCCGCCAGGGGCCGGAGCGTTTGCAACGCCCGGCTTTTTCGCGGGTTGCTTGACCTCGGCTCGGGTCGGTGCCTCGGTCTCGTCGATGGCTTTGCGGATCGCCGCTCGCTCGTCTTCCGCCTGGACCTCGGATTCGGCGTTCGGTGTCTTCTCGGTCATGGTCACCTCCCAGTGACAGCGCTTCCTTCTCTAGGGCAACCGCCGTGCCAGCGGCGTCAGCTGATGGCGGCCGTGAACCGGCGCGTCTAAGCTTCCGGTCGCGTAGCCGCTGGGGTAGACTTGGTCGTTCGCGCCGGCGTAGTGAGGGAACAGCATTGGTGCGGAGGGGTGGCCGAGCCCGGTTGAAGGCGTCCGACTCGAAATCGGATAGGGGCTTAAACGGTCCCTCGGGGGTTCAAATCCTCTCCCCTCCGCCAATTTTTCCGCTTCCTCGTGTTCGCTTCCTCCGGAGGGGTGACCGAGCGGCCGAAGGTGCGGCACTGGAAATGCCGTGCATGGGTAATCCCTGTGCCGTGGGTTCAAATCCCACCCCCTCCGCCAATGGACAATGGGGGGCCTGGCCACGGGCCCCCCATTTCCCCCCGATTCGCGTTGCGCTACGGCTTCGCCGTAGCGGTCCTTGCTTCTTGGCGTACGGCTTCGCCGTGGCGGTCCTCGTTTGTGGCGCCACAGCTTTCGTGGCGGTCGTTGTCATCGGCGTAATCGGCGTGGGGTACACTCTCGATGTGGTCGTGCTAGACGGGGAGGTAGCGGTGCCCTGTAACCCGCAATCCGCTCCAGCGGGGTCGAATTCCCGCCTGAGGGCGAGTCGTGTTGAATGAGCCTCATGGGGCGGCGTTGAAGGTTGGGCCCCACGCAACGAGAATCGTCGAACCCCGCCAGGCCCGGAAGGGAGCAACGGTAAGGCGACCCTCTCGTGTGCCGTGGGAGTACCTGACCGGAGCAGGTCCTGTGGGGAGATCGCAGGACGGCCCGTTCGAGGGCGGGTGCACGATCATGAACTTGGGGGGCCCCGATGGCCCCCCAAACCCCCCAATTCGCGTTTCGCCACGGCTTCGCCGTGGCGGTCCTTGCTTCTTGGCGTACCGCTCGGCCGTGGCAGTTCTCGCGTTCGCGTACGGTTTCGCCGTGGCGATCCTTGCTTCTCGGCGTACCGCTCGGCCGTGGCAGTTCTCGCGTTTCGCGGCGATCGGCAATCAGTGACTGACTACCAGGTTCTCGCGCGGAAGTGGCGGCCGCAGACGTTCGAGGCGGTCGTGGGGCAGGACGCGATCACCCGCACGGTGAAGAACGCGCTGGTGTCCGGACGCATCGCGCATGCGTATCTGTTCGCGGGACCGCGGGGCGTCGGCAAGACGACCACGGCGCGGTTGCTGGCGCGTGCGCTCCTGTGCCCCGAGCGGACGGACGCGGAGCCGTGCGGGACGTGTGTCGCGTGCCGCGAGGCGCAGACCGGAGCCACCGTCGACATCATCGAGATCGACGCGGCCTCGAACCGGGGGATCGACGAGATCCGGGCGCTGCGCGAGAACGTGAAGTACGCGCCGTCGCGGGGACGCTACAAGGTCTACATCGTCGACGAGGTGCATCAGCTCACCGCCCACGCCTTCGACGCCCTGCTCAAGACGCTGGAAGAGCCGCCGCCCCACGTGGTGTTCGTGCTCGCCACCACCGACCCGCGCGATATACCAGCCACCGTGCTCTCGCGCGTGCAGCGCTTCGACTTTCGTCCGATCGCCCCCGACGCGCTGGTGGCCAGCCTCACCCGCATCCTCGAGGAAGAGCGCGTGAAGTTCGACGCGGCGTCGCTGCCGATCGTGGCCCGCGCCGCCGAGGGCTCGCTGCGCGACGCGCTCTCGCTGCTCGACACC
>DATHGT010000350.1:0-47681 GCA_035317605.1 Candidatus Acidiferrum sp.
TCTGTCGCCACAACAAGAGCTCCTTGGTCCGGGTTGCGCCAAATCCCGGAACGGCAGAGACCGTCCGGGACGCGACATCGGCAGCGGTCTCGATGCCATAGGAGGCCAGCGTCGCCTTCAACCCGGGGCCGATTTTGGGAAGTGGCGTCGACGCGATCGAATAGGCCCGCACGTTCTTCGGTCCGAAGGGCACCGAAATCCACTGCCCGGCCTCGAAGGGAAGGTCCGTGGGCTCACGCAGGTCGAGATCGACTTCGAGGATCTCGGCGGAGATGACGCGCACCGTCGCGACGCGCGCCGAGCAGGCTAGAGGCTTCGTGGTCAGATACGCGCCACGATGCGAACGAGCCGTTCGTTGACGGGATCGACACCCCAGAAGAGGCTCTGAAGCGCGACGGCGCCGAGCAACGGAGTGCCCTTCGGGGCGATGTAACAGGGCGTCATGACACTCTCACCGCGCAGCGTGAACCGGACATCGGCGACGGGTAGTCTCGTCATCGTTCCGTCCGCCAGCATGACACGACGGTTCAGCTGCGGCACCAGCTCGAGCCGATCGGCGAGGGCCTTGGGCAGGCCGATCAGCATTGATCCCGTATCGACGAGGAAGTCCACTTCTTCGCTTCGACCGGTCGGGCCGGTGAGTTGCGCGGTCATCCTGAACTGTCCCATGCGCGGCATATTAGTTCCGCGAGAAACTCACGGGAATGTCCAATGTTTGCTACATCAACCGCGCAGGCGCGGGATGACTTCGGCCGCGATCTGCTCGAGCTGGTCGCGATCCTCGGACGTCTCGCACGTGGTGCTGAGCACGAAGTAGCGGCAGCCGGCGGCGCGGAAGCGCTCGAGCTGCTCCACGCACTGATCAGGGGTGCCGATGACGCCGTAGCGGCCGGCGAGCGGACCGAAGTCCTGGGCGTAGCGGAGCGAGAGGCGCTTGACCCACTTGTCGCGCGCGGTCTCGTAATCGCGTCCGAGCGTGATGAACGTGAGGTGCGCGGGGACGAACCCGTCGAGCGATCTCCCCGCCGCCTGTGCGGCGGCGCGGATCTTGTCGAGGCTCTGGGCGTAACGCTCGGGAGCGACGACGTACGAGATCCAGCCGTCGCCCTGGCGGCCGGCGCGCGCCAGCGCCGCGTCCGAGCGCCCGCCGATCCAGATCGGCGGGCCGCCGGGCTGCACCGGCTTGGGATCGATCGACACGCCCTCGAATTCGGTGAAGCGTCCCTTGAAGCGGGCCGGCGCGTCGCGCCAGAGCGCGCGCACGACCTCGATCGCCTCGGTGACCCGCGCGCCGCGTTCGCGGTGAGGCACGCCGACCGCCGCGAACTCGCGCGGGTTCTCGCCGCCGACCCCGACGCCGAAGATCAGCCGACCTCCTGACAGCGCGTCGAGCGTGGCCGTGACTTTGGCGGCCACCGCGGGCGGACGCAGGGCCAGCAGGTACACGGCCGAGCCGAGCTTGATCCGCTCGGTGATCGACGCGTAGGACGCCAGCAGGGTCAGCGATTCGTAGAGCGGCAGGTTGAACGAGATGTGGTCGCCGCACCAGACCGAATCGAAGCCGAGCGCCTCCACCCGCCGCACCAGCTCGAACTGCTCCTTCGGCGGATGCAGCGAGAGCGACGCGCCGAACGCGAGGCTCACCACGTGAGCGGCTCGCTCACCGGGGAAACGCTTCGCGCACGCCGCCGTCGACGGTGAGCGTGCAGCCCGTGGTCTTGGCCGAGCGGTCCGAGGCCAGGAACAGCGCGGCCTCGGCCACGTCTTCGGGCAGGATACGCACCGATAATAGATTTCGCTTGCGGTAGAAGTCTTCCAGGTCGTCCACCGCGATGCCCTGGGCGGCCGCGCGCTGGCGGCGGATCTCGTCGGACCACAGCTTGGAATCCTGGAACACGGCGTCGGGGTTCACGATGTTCACGCGGATCGAGTGCGGCGCGCCCTCGAGAGCCAGCACCTTGGCGAGCTGGGCCTGGGCCGCCTTGGACGCGGAGTAGGCCGCGAAGTCCTTGCCCGGGGCCATCACGTTCTTGGTGGCGATGAACACCAGCGCGCCGCCCAGGCCCTGCGCGATCAACACGCGCATGGCTTCGCGCGCCACCAGGAAGTGGCCGCGGGCGTTGACCGCGAACGACCGCTCCCAGTCGTCGAGGGCCATCGTGGCGACCGGCGCGGAATGCGCGGTCCCCGCGTTCGACACGAGCACGTCGAGGCCGCCATAGGCCAGCACCGTCGCTTCGAACGCGGCGCGCACGGAGGCTTCGCTGGTCACGTCCATGCTGAGGCCGAGCGCGCGTCCGCCGCCCACGGCTGATGTGATCTCGTCGGCGGTGCGCGCGGCGCCCGCGGCATCCAGATCGCCCACGACCACGTGAGCGCCCTCGGCGGCCAGACGCCGCGCGATCGCGCGGCCGATCCCCGAGGCGCCGCCGGTGACCAGCGCGATCCGCCGGGCCAGCTCCTTCTCGGGCGGGGCCAGCGTCAGCTTGTAGAGCTCCAGCGGCCAGTACTCGACGTCGAACGCGTCCTTGGCCGAGAGCGACACGTAGCGGCCGAACGCGGAGGCGTTGCCGAGCACGTCGATCGTGTGGTGATAGATGTCGCTGACGATGCCGGCGGTGCGACGGTCGCGGCCCGCGGTGAACATGCCGAGGCCGGGCAGCAGCACCACGCGAGGCAGCGCGTCCGACAGCGTGAGATCCGGCGGCCGGTGGGCGTCGACGTAGGCCGTGTAGTCTCGCGCGAACGACTCGAGGCCGCGCTCGACGGCGCCCGCCAGCGCCGCCGCGTCGTCATCCGCGGCGACGTCGACGTAGCAGGGCAACCGCCGCGTATAGATCGTGTGATCGGGCGTGGCCGGGCCCACCTGCGAGACGCTCGGCGCGTCGATCGACGAGGCGAACTCGGTGACCGCGGGCGAATCGTCGAAGCTGACGATCATCCGTCGCGGACGGCTCAAGAGTCCCCGCAGTCGCGGGGCCAGGGCCAGCGCCAGCTCGCGGCGCTCGCCGGGCTCCCTCACGGGCACACGCGCGCCGCCGAAGATGCGTCGTCCCCGCTTGAGCTCGGCGATCGCGTCCTCGGCGCGGCTGATCAGCTCGATGGTCCCCTCGTAGGCCTCGCGTACGGTCGCGCCCCAGGTGATGGTGCCGTGCCGCTCGAGCAGCAGCGCTCGTGCCTCGGGATGGGCGGTGATCGTGTCGGCGACGTCCTTGGAGATCTTGAAGCCCGGGCGCCGATACGCGAGCGGAATGACGTCCTTGCCGTACACCCCCTCCACCACCTCGCGCGCGCGGTCGTTGTTGGTGAGCGACACGATCGCGTCGGCGTGGGTGTGGACGACGGCGTGAGCGTTTACGAAGCCGTGCAGCAGGGTCTCGATCGAGGGACGCGAGCCGCCGAGGTCGACCAGGCTGTGGGCGAGGTAGTCGACCATCTCCTGATCGCCCATGTCCTGGCGATCGAGCAGGCCCAGGATGTCGTCCATGCGCACGCCGGGAAAGTCCTTGCGCTGGATCGACTTGAGATCGGACCCGCTGCCCTTCACGCGCAGCACCGGCATCTGGCGTCCGCGGTGGTCGCGCTCGACGGTCTTGATCGAGGTGTTGCCGCCGCCCCAGACGACCAGCGACGTCTCGGCGCCGATCAATCGCGAGGCGTAGACGAGGAGATCGAGCTCCGAGAACTTGCCGGCTTCGATTTCGTCCCATCGCGATCGCATCGCGATGGGATTTATAACATGGAGATGGGGGGCCCCTGCGGCTCCCCCCATACCCCCCCGACGCGTGGCCCGCGATCGGGCCGCCCCCCGCTGGACGGGTGGCCCGCGATCGGGCCGTACCCCCCCGACGCGTGGCGCGCGGGTAAGCGTAAGGCTCTGGCGCTCGACTCAGCGGGACGCGAAGATCGGGCTGCCCGCGGTGGTGCCGAACACGCTGCCGCATTCGTTGTGGGTCTTGTAGGCGCCGTAGCCGCCGCCGAGGACGGCGCCGGCGATGCCGCCGATCAGCGCGCCCTTGCCCGCGGCCTTGCCGCCGTCGGCGATGGCGCCGCCGGCCGCGCCGAGACCGGCGCCGAGCAGACCACCGATCGCGCCGGGCTTGGCGATGCGCCACACGCGATCGCCGGTGGAGTAGCAATCAGCGGCCACGGGGACACTCGACGCGCGCACGACCCGCGGCGCTCGGGCGACGACCGGGCGCGGCGCCGGATGCGCGGCGACGTAGCGCACGGCGGGCGCCGGCGGCGCGAGCTGGATCGCCTCGGACGGCACCGGCCCCGCGGCCGGCAGAGACGCCGCCGGTGTCGGCGCGGCCACGTTCGGACGCATGAAGTACGCGGTCGTCACGCCGGTCGACAGCGCGGTGACGCCGATGAGGAGCAGACCAACGGTCGCGACCTTCCACGGATTCATCGGATTCATGGTTGTGACCTCCTCGATGTCACGGGGGTAGACGCCGGGGTGGTCGGGCCCATGTACGGGAACAGCGACATCCACAGTGTGGACGGAGCGTGGACGGGAGTAAAAACGACAACGGCGCGAGCGGGCGGTCAGCCCTGTCGCTTGAAGAACTGGACCGCCCGCTCGTGCCGCTCGGCGGCCGCTCGAGTCGCGAATGTCCCGAGATTGCGGCGCTGGCCCGTCCGCGGATCTTTCTTCCGCGAGTAGAGCCGGTACTGACCCGAGCCGAGCTTCCTGATCATCGACGCGCCGCGGCGATCCGCGTCACGCCACGTTCTTGGACTGCGCGCGCGGCTTGCTCGGGTCCTCGGTCGGCGCCGAGACCTTCTTCAGGGTCTCGTGGGTCTGGGTGGCCTTCGGGGTCGCCCGCTCGACCACGTCGGCCAGCGCCACGATGCCCAGCAGCTCGTGCTGCTCGTTCACCACGGGCACCCGGCGGATCTGGTTCTCGCGCATCAGCTCGGTGACCCGATCCACCGAGTCGTTGGACGTGCACGTCACCACCTTGGTCGTCATGCATTGTTCGACCGGGACCGCGCCAGGGTCGCGCCCCTCCGCGACCACGTTCATGCACAGATCACGATCGGTGACCACGCCGACGATCCGGAGACTCTGCGCGCTCTCGACCACGGGAACGATGCCCGCGTGCTCGTCCTTCATGATGCCGGCCGCGTGCTGCGCCGTGTCGGAGGGCACGCAGAACTTCGGGTCCTTCGTCATCACGTTCTTGACTCGCATGACTTCACCTCTCCCTTCCTGATCGGTAGAAGTAGGCAGCAACGTGCATGCCCGCACGGCGCGCGTAAAAACTACAGTGGCGATTCGTCGGGTGGCATCGCGCCTGCTCTGCCCGGCGCCGCGCGCGCGAGCCTCGATTGACAGGGCCGGTGGCTGCTCCTAGAGTGCGCGGCATGCCGCGCCGGCTCGGCTCGTGGATCGTGATCGCGCTGGCGACGCTGGCCGCGCCCAATGACGCACGAGCCGACGGCCTCATGCTCATCTCCGCGGGGGTCTTCTGGATGGGACGCAACGACGGGACCGCCGACGAAGCGCCCCTGCACCGCGTGTTCGTGCGGGATTTCTGGATCGAGCGGCACAAGGTGACCAACGCCGAGTTCGCGGCGTTCCTGACCGCGACGGGGCTCCGGCCGCCGGGCGCCGAGCGCCGCTACGACGAGGACGATCCGGACGCGCGCATTCACGTCCGCGACCGCCGCTGGACGCCCGACCCTGGCTTCGACGATCATCCGGTCGTGGAAGTCTCGTGGTTCGGGGCCCGCGATTACTGTCGGTGGAAGGGACGGCGGCTACCCACGGAGGCGGAATGGGAGAAGGCCGCCCGCGGCGACGACCTGCGTCTCCATCCCTGGGGGACGGCGCCGCCGTCGGTAGACACCGCCGTCTTCGGCCGGTCCTACAACGCCACCGCCCCCGCGGCCGCTCGGCCCCGCGGCGCGAGTCCGTATCGCGTGGAGGACATGCTGGGCAATCTTCGCGAGTGGACATCGACCGTCTTCCGGCCGTATCCATATGAGACGACCGATGGACGCGAAGGCTGGTCGGGCACGGAGGCCGTCGTCGTGCGGGGTGCGAGCCACGACGATCCCGCGCACATGCTGAGCGTGACGCGCCGCCTCTTCTACGAGCGGCGTGGCGCCGCGGCCG
The DNA here is from genome assembly GCA_035317605.1 of Candidatus Acidiferrum sp. GTDB lineage: Bacteria > Methylomirabilota > Methylomirabilia > Rokubacteriales > CSP1-6 > DATHGT01. The sequence goes on from DATHGT010000350.1 coordinate 6,128, forward strand.
GACACCATTTCGTGGGCTTCCGCTGCGCGACCTCGGAGGATTTGGGAGGGTACTGAACGATGGCGGCGCCGCTGAACGACCTGATCATGAACTATCCGCTCACGCTCACCCACTTCTTCGAGCGGACGCGGCGGCTGTATCCGAAGAAGACGCTCGCCACGCGCGTGCCGGGCGTGGGGCTCGTGCGCTCGAACTATGCCGAGTTCGCCGACCGCACCACGCGGCTCGCGGGGGCGCTGGCAGCGCTCGGCGTGGGCAAAGGCGATCGCGTGGGCACCTTCGCCTGGAACTCGAGCCGCCATCTCGAGGTGTACTTCGCGGCGCCGCTGATGGGCGCGGTCCTTCACACCGTCAACATCCGGCTCTCGGCCCAGGACATCACGTACATCATCAACCACGCGGGCGACCGGGTGCTGATCGTCGACGCGAGCTGCTGGCCGACCCTGGCGCCCATCCGCACGCAGCTGACCTCGGTCGAGCACGTGATCGTCATGCGCGACACGCCGGGCGCCGAGATCCCGCCCGGCACGCTCGATTACGAGGCGCTGGTGGCGGAGGCGCGCCCGATGACGGACTGGCCGCGCATCGCCGAGACCGACGCCGCCGGCATGTGCTACACGTCGGGCACCACCGGCCATCCCAAGGGCGCCGTCTATACTCACCGAGCGATCTTCCTGCACTCGTTCGCCTCCTCGATGGCCGACGTGCTGGCCATCTCCGAGAGCGACGTGATCCTCCACATCGTGCCCATGTTCCACGCCAACGCGTGGTGCGTGCCGTTCGCGGCCGTGCTCAACGGATCCACGCAGATCTTCGGCGGCCCCAATCCCCAGCCCCGCGACATCATCGAGATCGTCCACCACGAGCGGGTGACCGTGGTCGGCGCGGTGCCCACGGTGTGGATCGCCATCGACGGCATCCTCGAGGGGGAGCCGCAGTGGGACATCTCGTCGATCCGCTGCATCCCCATCGGCGGCTCGGCGGCGCCGCGCACGCTCATCGAGAAGTTCGACAAGAAGTACGGCGCGCGCATGTTCCACGCCTGGGGCATGACCGAGATGACTCCGCTCGGCACCGTGTGCCGGCTCAAGTCCGACATCGAGGCCCTCCCGGAAGACGAGCGCTACGCCTACCGGGCCAAGCAGGGCTACCCGGTGGCCGGCGTGGATCTCCGCATCGTCGACGAATCCGGGCGGGAGCAGCCGTGGGACGGCCAGTCGATGGGCGAGATCCAGGTGCGCGGCCCCTGGGTGATCCGCTCGTACTACGACAACCCGGATTCGGCCGAGCGCTTCACCGACGACGGCTGGTTCCGCACCGGCGACGTGGCCGTGATCGACCCCGAGGGCTACGTGCAGATCACCGACCGCACCAAGGACCTCATCAAGTCCGGGGGCGAGTGGATCTCGTCCATCGACGTCGAGACCATGATCATGGCCCACCCGAAGGTGCTGGAGGCGGCGGTCATCGCGGTGCCCCACCCGAAGTGGGTGGAGCGCCCGCTGGCCTGCGTGGTCCCCCGGCCCGGCGTCGCCCTCGAGCCCGACGAGATCCTCGACTTCCTGCGGGACAAGCTCGCCAAGTGGGCGCTGCCCGACGCCGTGGAAATCATCGAGGCCGTGCCCAAGACCAGCGTGGGCAAGTTCGACAAGAAGGTGCTGCGCGAGCGCTACAAGGCCTGGACGCCCGCGCCGTAGGAGGCTTCACGATGTCCATCCCGCCCGCCGATCCCACCGCCGCCGAGCGCAACCGGGCCCGCGAGCTGCGCCGCGTCGTGCGCGAGTGCCGGGCCGCGAAGGTCCAGCTCGTGCGCTTCCTCTATTGCGGCAACGACGGCATCATCCGCGGCAAGGCCGCGGCCACGCGCTTCCTGCCGGGGTTCCTCGAATCCGGCATCGGGCTCACCGTGGCCATGCAGTCCTTCAACATGCTCGACCACCTCGTGGCCGAGGGCTCGTTCGGCCCCGTCGGCGAGGTCCGCCTCGTGCCCGATCCCGCCTCGTTCACCCTGCTCCCCTACGCGCCGGGCACCGCGCGCATGCTCTGCGACATGGTCACGCTGGAGGGCGAGCCGTGGAACGCCTGCCCGCGGAGCTTCCTGCGGCGGATGATCGACCGCGCGGCCGCCCGCGGCTTCGTCTTCAAGACCGCCATCGAGAACGAGTTCAGCCTGGCCCGTCGCGAGAACGATCGGTACGTGCCGATCGACCGCAGCCCGTGCTTCTCCACCATCGGGATGGAGTCGGCGCGGCCGGTCATGACGGAGATCATCGAGGCGCTGTCGGCCCAGGGCGTCCACCCCGAGCAGTACTACGCCGAGCTGGGCCCGGGCCAGCAGGAGCTGCCCGTCCGCTACGCCGACGTCTTGAGATCGGCCGACAACCAGATCACCGTGCGGGAGACCGTGCGCTCGGTGGCCTGGCGCCACGGCCTCTACGCGTCGTTCGCCCCCAAGCCCTTCCCCGACGAGGCCGGCAACGGCGCCCACATCCACTTCAGCCTCTGGCGCGCCGAGACGAACACCAACGCCTTCCACGATCCGCGCGGCGACCACGGCATCTCGGACACCGCCCGCGCGTTCATCGGCGGCGTCCTCGCCCACCTGCCCGCGCTCGTCGCCCTGACCGCGGCCACCGTGAATTCGTACCGGCGGCTGCAGCCGCGCTTCTGGTGCAGCGCGTACACCGCGTGGGGACCGGACAACAAGGAGGCCGCGATCCGCTTGCCCACGCCCTACCGGGGCGCGCAGATGGAGTCGACCAACTTCGAGCTGAAGCCGTCGGATCCGTCGAGCAATCCGTTCCTCGCGCTGGGTGCCCTCCTCGCCGCCGGACTCGACGGCGTCGCCAACAAGCGCGACCCCGGCGAGCCCACGCTGGTCGATCCCGATACGCTGTCCGACGCCGAGCGGCGGCGGCGCGGCATTCAACGCCTGCCGCAGTCCCTGGGCGAAGCGCTCGACGCCCTCGAGCGTGACGAGGTGCTGCGCGAAGCGCTCGGGGAGAGCCTGGCCAAGGAGTACGTGATCGTCAAGCGCTCGGAGGTGAGCGCTTTCCACGGCAAGGATGCCGCCTTCGAGATCGAGCACCACTTCTACAAATTCTAGCGACTCTCCGCCCCGGGGACGGGGCCTCCTGCGAGGCGGGACCGAACCATTCTGGACCCGCCGCGGCCGCGGCAAGGCCCGGGTTCACACCATGGATATTTCGATCGTGTTCGACGTCAATTGCCCCTTCCATACCGTGCGGCTCTCCGCTTCAGTCAAGCCCATCAAGTGGTTGTCATCGACGCGGTACACAACCCGTGCCGTGAATCTTCCTCGGGTCACGCGAGGATATTCGCTCGCCGCCGTGATCTCAGGATCCTCACCAAGGCTCCACAGCGCCTGCGTACGCTCCGTGCCACTATCTCTCAGAGCAAATGCGCCGGCCACTCGCAGAGAGTCGCGATAGGTCTCGCCCGAACCGATCGAGTGTGTCTGTGGCTGATACAACGCCCGGCCGGTCAACACATGGCTGACACGGGAAACACGATTCCCCGCCGGGTCATATATGTGAATCTCCACGTTGTTCTTGTTGGGATCGTCCGCGGGCAACACGAAGTACCTCAAGACCTTGATCGGTCTACTTCCGGTGTTCCGCAGACCGATCTCCAGGAACACCGGTTCGCCGATCGCGTAACTGGATTTCTCGGTCCGAATACTCAGTTCCAGCTCCCGAGTGCCGTCCGCGGTCTCCATATTCACAGTCTCAGTGACGGGAATGCCGGCCATTGCCAGGCGCAAGATCTTGGTCATGCATTGTGCGACACGATCGGCTGTCCGTTCTAGCCGCCTACGCTAGTTGATGACCAGCGAGGCTTCAGCGAACCTGGTCGCGTCTCTTTGATCGGTCGCCCGAACGGTGATCCTCCCGACCTGGGGTCCTGCGGTGATCGTCGCAGAATTGTCGGGATTCGGAGCGATCACCGCCCCCAGGGCGGGAGGCTGGATCGTCCACGTCACAATTCGGCTCCCTGGCTTCGTAGATACCGTCGCCCTCGTGTTTGCGCCCGCGCGGACGGTCTTCGGGCTGAACTTGATTCCCGGCCCGATCTCCACCTCCTCCATGCGCAACCACCCCTCGGTGAAGCAGCCGGGGGTCGCCGTCAACGCGGCCCTCACCCTCGCTCGCCCGGCAAGATTCCCCGCGTTGAACAACGCCGGGTTTCCTTGGGCGACAATGGTTGCCCCGAGGTTCGGACCGGGGAACGACCATGTGACCTGGTTGCCTCCCGGACGCACCGTGACCGTCGCGGCGGTGGTGGTGAGGGCGCTGCCGTCGGCCCCAATGACGCCGGGGCTGAAGCTGATGTTCGAAAGCCCCTCTCCAGCACCACAGACGGAGGCGGCCGGCGCAGCCGGGGCCGCCAACGCGGGGCCGATATACGCCTCGAGCGGGGTCGGAACGCCATTGTCACTCGTTCGGAAAAAGAAGTTCGCCCCGACTTGCAGCAAGCTCGCCTTGATCGCCACATTGACGAACGGCACCCAATGATCGCCCGCTCCCGCATTGGGTGGTGCGAGCGGAGCGGGCGAGCACTGATCGGAGCGCCAATACAGGATTTGCGGGGTGTCCAGTAGTTGCGGCAGCCCCGGATTGGGTGGGCTGGGTAAAAAGTTGTTTACGTCGATCATCCCTGCGGGCGAACCGATGAGGTCCTGCAGGGTGCCCGCGGGGGCATTCAGCGCGCCAGGCAAGACCGGCAAGCCGCCGAACAAGAATGGATTGTTGCCACTGAAGACGCGCTCGGTGATCATGACGTTGGCGATACTCCCCCCAGAGCTCTTAAAGGTATGTGTGTAAAATGCACCGTATGGGCCCCCCGCGGCGGCCGGAAGCGGGAAGCCCCCCGGTGCGACAATTTGGGTTTGAGAAATACCGGTCGGAAGCGCCTGGATGGTCAGGGTCTGCTCGTTGCGGGCGTCCGGAAGCGCATTATCCGTGGCCCTGACCCGCATGTTGCCGGTTTCCGTGGCCGAAGGAACAATGACTCCCGTGGCCGGATCGATGGTCGCTCCCCGCCTGTTTCCGACGATGCTCCAGGTCACCGGCCGTGCCGCGGGAACGGTGACGGCGGCCGCCGTTGCATTGTTGTTGCACACTGAGGCATCCATCGTGTTGGCAGGGGCGAATGCCGGCATGGCAGGCGCGAACGCAAAGGTCGGTTGCTGAACTTCGACCAGGGTAATGTTATATGGAACGGGATTGAAATCGGCCCCGTTGGCGGCATCCGTGGCCTGCACGGTCACGACGCCCCCCGTGCTGCCGGCCGGCGCCGTCAGGGTATTCGTTCTTCCCGTGCTGGCCCCCAGGACCGCACCCGTGCCTCCACCCGCGGTGATACCCCAGTTGATCGCCGTGCCGGGGGGCGCGGTGGCTCTCAACGTCACGCGCTTGCCAGTCCCCGCCGCCATCTCCGCAGGGCCGTTGAGCGCAGTGACGTTAGGAACGCGTTGAACGATATTTCTCCTCGAGATCGGCTTGACGGCGTCCTGTTCGGCATCGGCCCGAGCGTGAGGCCGAAGCTCACCTCCGGATTGTTGGACCACGTGGGTGAGCTCATGAGCAAGAAGCTTCTTCCCGGAATACGTCGAAGGGCTATAGGCGTTATGGCCGAAGTAAATGTCCTTCCCGTGGGTGAAAGCCCGTGCTCCCAGATCCCGGTTCATGTGTACCGCATCTTGATCCGTGTGCACTCGAACGCCACTGAAATCAGCGCCGATTGCGGACTCCATCGGTATTCGCACATGTTCGGGTAAGGCCGCCCCGCCTCCCGTCGACGCACTCAAACGACTCTCGACTGAGTCATTCACCTTTCGACTGATGACGTCTTCATCTTCCTCCCGCGGTCCCTCTGTTTCAGGTGGCGTCGCCTGCCGCGACGCCGTGGAGTCCGAAGACATGGCGACCGCCCGCCGCTGCGGCAATGCACTCTGCACTACCTTCCGCTCTTCGGCACATCTCGGACACACGCCCTGGCCTTCGCACCTGCTACATGCTCGTTGCAGGGCGGGGGGCGTGACGTGTCGTGTTGCCTGAACGGGAGTGGACTGCAGAAGACGCTGAACCGCCCGGTTCCCGACGGTTCGCTGCAGGGCGATGATGGGGTGGGCCGGGGCGCTCCTGGACCGCGTTGCGCACTGAGGCTCGTGACCGCGTGGGGCGGGCTTTTCGATCTTTGCGACCGTCTGCTTCATCGACTCACCAGCTCCCGGCCTCGCCCGCTGCGGCCGTCGGCACGGCGTCCATGACGGCCTCCCCGCGCGCCGACCGCGCCAGCCCGGCTGCAGACGATGCTATGTGGGCGCGTGACCGCCGTCAACCCGCCGACGAACCGGCCGGACCGACACGGACGCCGCCTTCGAGGTCGATGACCCGGCGAGCAACACATCGTCCGTCGTGAAGGGCTAGCCGACCTTCGCAAACTCGGCCTTCGGGATCTCCGGCCTGGAGGGCTCGGGGGCGGTGATGTCCATGGGCGTCGCCATCGGACGGCCGGGTGCGCTCATGTAGGCCAGGCCTTCTTCCTCGGTGGCGAAGGCGTCGGCGAAGAGCTCCATCATGATGCCGTCGGGATCCAGGAAGTAGACGCTGCGGGTCATCCCGTGGTCGGTGACGTGATCGATCGGCGCGCCCGCGTCGACCAGCCGCCTGTGCGCCTCTTGCAGCGCCCGGTAGCTCTCCACCTTGAACGCGAAGTGATTCAGGCCGATCTGCCCCTTCTCACGCGGCCGCGCGCCCGGGGGCGCCTTGAAGAGGGCGAGATTGTGATGGACCACGCCGCACGTGAGGAACGCGCCCGACCCGTCGGGCCGAGACCTGGAGACCTGGAACCCCACCACGTCGCGGTAGAACCGGGTGGATCGCTCGACATCGGTGACGTTGAGCACGAGATGCCCGATTTCCTTGGGTGCGCTCATGGGAGTCCCTCCAGTCGTGCTACCAGTCTTCCATCTCGTCGCGGAAGGCGTCGCCGGACATGGACACGTCGATGGTCTCGATCTCGAAGACCGGAAACGTGATGCGCCGGGCGTGGTTGCCGCACTGTGGGCAGGGCAGACCCGGGCCCGGGCGATCAGGCGAGGCGTCGTCGTCCGGCTTCTGGAACACCTCTTTTTCCGCGTACCCGCACGTCGGACACTTCGTCCACTCGATCCAGTCGATCATCGTAGCCATGGCGTGCCGATTTTGCGCCCGCCGTCGCGGCCGCGCAACTCGATTTAGCATAGCCGCCGGGCGGCGGCAGACGTCGCGGAGAGCGGAGGGCGGCATGAGATGGCGTGACGCGATCGTGATGGTCCTGGTCTTCGTGGTCGGATTCGCCGCCGGACAGGGTGTGCCGGGCCGGTCGCGCCCGCCGGCCACCGATTTTTCGGCCCCGCCGGTCACCGTTCCCGCGGCCCCGCCGGGGCCCCTGCCCGAGGGCCTGAGCGGCGAGGAAAAGCGCGACATCGAGGTGTTCCGCCGCGCTCAGGGGTCGGTCGTGTTCATCACCAGCCTGGCGCTCCGGCGCAGCCCCTTCTCGTTCGACGTCCAGCAGATCCCCCAGGGCACCAGCAGCGGCTTCGTCTGGGACCGTCGCGGGCACATCGTCACCAACTTCCACGTCATCCAGGAGGGCGACGCCTTCGCGGTCACGCTCTCCGACCAGTCGGAGTGGGAGGCAAAGGTTGCCGGCGTGGCGCCGGCCAAGGATCTCGCCGTCCTCAAGATCAGCGCGCCGGCCGATCGCCTGGTCCCGCTGCCCGTGGGCGTCTCGCGCGGACTGCTGGTCGGCCAGCGGGTGCTGGCCGTGGGCAATCCCTTCGGGCTCGACCATTCGCTCACCGTCGGAGTCGTCAGCGCGCTCGGTCGCGAGCTGCAATCGCCCAACGGCCGGAGGATCCGTGACGTGATCCAGACGGATGCCGCGATCAACCCCGGCAACTCCGGGGGCCCGCTGCTGGATTCGACGGGACGATTGATCGGCGTCAACGCCGCCATCTTCAGCCCGAGCGGTGCCTCCGCGGGTATCGGCTTCGCGGTGCCCGTCGACACCGTCAACCGGTTGATCCCTCAGCTCATCGAGCGCGGACGCGCGCTGGAGGCCGGCATCGGCGCCACGTTCATCCCGGAGAGCTACAATCGCCAGCTCGGCATCCAGGGCGCCGCCCTCGCCGAGGTCGTCCCCAACGGCCCGGCCGCGCGGGCGGGACTCGCCGGCGCGCAGATCACGCGAGGGCGTCGGGTGGTGCTGGGCGATCGCATCCTGGCCGTGGACGGCAAGGCCGTGCGATCGGAAGACGACGTGCGCGACGTGTTCGAGGCCGCCGGCATCGGGGCCACGGTCACCCTCACGGTCGCGCGCGGCGAGCAGAAGCGCGAGGTGCGCGTGCAGTTGGTGCAGGTGCAGGATCGCGCATGATGGATTACTCGATTTCGAGGTCGGTTTGGGCGAGCTCGAGGAGTTGGCCTTGGGACGAATTGACCACGACCACTCGATAGGTGCCGGCGGGGCGCGGGCTCACGGGCGCCGTCAGCTCCCAGGGGGTCACCACCGCGGCGCACACCGCGCCCTGGGCCCCCCCAAAGGTGTCGATTCGAATCTCCGTCCCGGTGACGCGCAGCTGAGGGTTCTGGGGTCGGCAGCTGTCCGGCCACTGGCCCGAGAGCCTGATGGACAGGGTGTCGCCCGGCGTGGGAGCGGAGGGGCTGATCCCGATGGTGGCGGTCTTCAGGCCCGTTCCGAGGTCGGCGAAGGTCAGTGTCTGTACGGCGACGGCGATGAGGTCTCCCGGGTCGATGCGGCCGTCCTGAAGCGCGTTCGCCCCGGTGAGCGCCGCGAAGAAGCCGTAGTCTCCGCGGGACAACGGGCCCGAGAACGGAAACGAGAGGGAGGCGAGGATCGTCAGGTCGGAGCCCTCGAGGACCGGGAACCCGGTCAACAACCGTGGGAACGACCGGGGATCGCCGCTCAGCGACACGACCGCGCCGGCCAGTGGCGACAGGCTCGTGAGGAGCACCGTCGAGCCATCGGGCAATTGCGCGCCCACGTAGACGTCGGAGAAGAAGCCCGGCCCCGCGTTGTCGAGTCCGACCGTGACCTCGACGTTCTCGCCCGGGTGGAACACCGTCTGGTTGGCCGTGATGGTCAGTTGAGCCGACGCGGGAGTGACGCTCACCGCGGCGCTGAGGGCGACACACAGGATCCAGAGTGGCCACGTCAGAAGTCGCATGGGGCGCATGGGGCGATTGTAGCGTCACGGGTTGCCGCTTGACGAGCGGCCCGGCGTCACCCTAGGCTCTCGCCACTATCAAGGAGGAGTCCTCATGCGGATCCACCGCTGGCTCGCCCCGACGCTCCTGATCATGGCCTTCATCGCCGCGCCGTTCGGCGACGCCGCGCTGGCGCAATCCAAGTACAAGGAGGCGCCCCTTCTGGCCGAGCAGGTCAAGGCGGGCAAGCTGCCGTCGGTGGACAAGCGGCTACCGTCCGAGCCGCTGGTCGTCCCCGTGGTCGAGCGCGCCGGGCAGTACGGGGGCGTGTGGCGGCGGGCGTTCCTCGGCCCGGCCGACGCCAACAACTACGTGCGGGTGGTGTACGACGCGCTGGTGAGGTTCTCGCCCGACGGCGGAAAGATCGAGCCCAAGATCGCCGCGGGCTGGGAGTCGTCGAAGGACTTCAAGCAGTGGACGATCAAGCTACGCGCGGGCTCGAAGTGGTCGGACGGCGCGCCGTTCACGGCCGACGACATCGTGTTCTGGTACAAGGACGTGCTGCTGAACAAGGACCTGGTCCCGGCGCTGCCCTCGTGGATGAAGAACGCGGACGGCACCCCGGCGTTGGTCGAGAAGGTCAGCCCGACGGCGGCGCGCTGGACCTACAAGCAGCCCAACACGCTCGTGCTCACCGCGCTGGCCAACTCCGACGGCGGCGACCGGACGTACGCGGCCTTCCTGCCCGCGCACTATCTCAAGAAGTTCCACGCCGGCCACGCCAAGAAGGACGAGCTCGACAAGCTCGTGGCCGCGGCCGGCTTCAAGACGTGGACGGAGCTGTTCGCCGCCCGCAACGCGCCGCCCGAGAATCCCGAGCGGCCGACGATGGCGGCGTGGGCGCCGGCCACGCGGGTGAGCGACCAGGTCTTCACGCTGAAGAGAAACCCCTATTTCGTCGGCGTCGATCCCAGCGGGAACCAGCTGCCGTACCTGGATGAAGTTCGCTTCACGTTCTTCGCCGATATTCAAGCCCTGAACCTGGCCGCCATCGCCGGCGACTTCGACATGCAGGAGCGCCACATCCAGATGACCAACTATCCCGTCTTCAAGGAAAACGAGAAGACCGGGAAGTACCGGGTCATCACCTGGCCCACCTTCGGCGGGGCCGACGCGGTGATCCAGCTCAACCAGACCTATAAGGCTGACCCGGACATCGGCAAGCTGATGGCGACCAAGGAGTTCCGGGTCGCCCTCTCACACGCCATCAACCGCGACCAGATCAAGGAGTCGGTTTTCCTCGGCCTCGGCGAGCCCCGGCAGGGCGTGCCCTCGCCCGGGCATCCCTACTATCCCGGCGACCAGGTCGCCCACAAGTACGTCGAGTACAAACCTGACGAGGCCAACAAGCTGCTCGACGGGCTCGGCCTCACCAAGCGTGACGGCGACGGCACGCGGATGACGGCCGGCGGCAAGCGCGTGGTGCTCGAGCTGTCGGTGGTCCCCGCCTTCGCCGCGTGGCCCGACGTGGCCCAGCTCGTGGCCAAGGACTGGGAGAAGGTCGGCGTGAAGACCGTGGTCCAGCTCCGCGAGCGCGCGCTGCACTTCCGCATGCGCGACAACAACGAGCTGATGACCGAGATGTGGAACGAGGACACCACGGGCTTCCCGTTCACCGGCAACGCCAAGTTCGACCCGCGCAACTCGCCGATCCTCACGCTGGGCCCGCTCTACGGGCGCTGGGCGCAGACCCAGGGCAAGGAAGGCGTGGAGCCACCGCCGTCGATCAAGCGCATCATGGAGATCGTCGACCAGGCCAAGACGGTGGGGACCGAGCAGCAGGCGAAGCTCGCCCAGGAGCTGTTCAAGATCTGGGTCGACAACCTCTGGGAGATCGGCACCATCGGCCGGACCCCGATGGTGCAGGGCGTGGTGGTGGTCAACTCGAAGTTCCGCAACGTGCCGACCACGCTCGGCAACGACTGGCCCCTGCGCAGCCCCGGCAACGCGCGCCCGGAGCAATTCTTCTTCGCGCGCTAGCCCGGAGGGACTGAGCGTCGCGCGCCGGTCAGGCCTGACCGCCTGACCGGCGGCCGTAGAGATAGAAGAAGATATCCGACTTGAAGTCCAGGTAGCCCCTCCAGAACAGGTGCCCGAAATCCGGATATCGCACGAGGAGGGCGAACCGTTCCGGAGGCACGGGATACTCGCTCGCGAGGAGCGACGACTCGTTGCCGCCAAAGAGGTTTCGCATCCATTCGTGATTGATGTGGAAGAAGTAACGGGTGGACCCACAGATGACGTTCACGTATCGGACGGCCGATGCTCTCGTCATCTCACCCAGACTGTTCTTGTTGACGAAGAGATCCACCGAGTCGGCCCCCAGCCGTTCGATCTCCCACGACGGCATGAAGACGAGCTCGTGGTCGACGTGCACGTCCGGGGTGTACGGCGCCTCTCCGTACAGCAACGCCCGGCGCTCGGGAAATGACCGGATGAGGTAGTACGCGGCCACGGAGAGCACCTCGGGAAGATCGAAATCGACGTAGGTGAACGCGGAAAGATCTCGCAGGAAGAAGTAGGCCAGCTTGCCGTAGCCCGCGCCGAGTTCCGCGATGGTAGGCCGCGTCTGCCCATCCACGATTCCCGTCAAGAGCGAACCATAGATCTCGTTGTCGAACGAGCCCGGCCCGACGAACACGCCATCGATGAACGCGCCGCTCTGGTTCCCGAACGTCGGATAGCTGAGTCGCGAGAGAGACGTCTGGCCCCCGTGGAACCACTGCCACATGGAAAGCTGACGGCCGAAGACGACCTCCTGAAGGTATCGTCGCTTGAGCGGCGAGCGAGCGTACTCCTGGATGAGCGTGCTCGATTCGATGGCCAGATAGTCTTTCCAGGCGCCGAAATTCGCGAGGAAGAAGTGAAAGCCCGCGAGGTCGTCCGCCCGAGCCGCATCCGCGAGCGGGGCATAGGCCCGGTCCAAGATGCCCTGCCAGAGCGATGAGGGACGGTACTCCGCAGCGACCCGCGGCTGATCGTTCTTCATCCTCCGATACGCTCGGAGCACTCTCTCGACGAGCCCCGATTCTTCCGGATCGGGAGCGCGATAGTCGGGGCAGTGAATGACGACAGGGCGGCGACGGGAGGGCAACACGGTGTACCGAGCGCCGGACAGGTACGGCCAAATCTTCGCCTTGACGGCGGCGCCAAGATGACCGGCCCGATGGGCCGCTCGCGCTTTGCGAAACAAGTCATTCACGCTAGGAGTCCCCCACACAACAAGCGAAGATGAGATGAACTTTCGACGGCGCCGAGAGAACAGGCCAGCGAAGGACCATATTGGCATAGACGTCCGCGAGAGGGAAAGCCGGATCTGCAGGTGAAAACCGTTCGCCGAGACGGGCGCCTCAGCGTGCCGAGCGAATACGGCCCGATACTCGCTGTTCCTCTATGGCACGGTCAGCGGGAGCACGTCGAACGCGCCGTTGAGGCAGAGCGGCGGGAACGTGACGTCGAGGTGGCCGTTGACGGTGGCGTCGCAGGCACGACCACGGTGTAGTTGCCTGCCGGCAGGCTGCCGCTGAACAGCGTGTGCGTGCCGTTGGTCGTCAGCGGTCCCCCGGTCACGAACGGCGTGATCAGCGACAGCGGGTCCGGCAGCGGGTGCGTCGCGCCGCCGCTGTAGTACGAGAGCGGGATGCCCAGCGGCGGAGCGCTGACGATCACGAACATCTCCCGCCCGCTGCAGCCCGACGCCGAGTAGTTGATGGTCAGCGGATTGGTCGCGATCGCCGCCGTCCCGCTTCCCGCCCCCGACACCCCCGCCGCACTGGTGACGGTCAGGTCCAGCGACAACTCGTCGTTCGCCGTATCCACGACGACCGCAAGGGGGAACGTCAACTGAGTGGCCGCTCCGGATATGGTCCGGACGGGGGCGGTGGGGCCGCTCGCCGTGCGCGGGTAGACCGTGATGAAGTTGTTCTTGTTGTTCGGCACCACCAGCTCGTTGTTCACCGTGTCCACGACGACGGCTTCGGCGCCACTCAATCCTGTGACGACCCCGGCCAACGTCCGGACCGGGGACGTGTTGCCGCTCGCCGTGCGCGGATAGACCGTGATGGATTCGTTCCCGGCGTTCGGCACCACCAGACTCGTCGTTCACCGCGTCCACGACCACACCGACCGGGGTACTCAATCCCGTGGTGGCCCCGAATAGCGTCCGGATGGGGGCGGTGGGGCCGCTCGCCGTGCGAGAGTAGACCGTGACGCAGTGGCTGCTGTTGTTCGTCACCACCAGCTCGTTGTTCACCGTGTCCACGCCGAGGCCCTGGGGGCCGCTCAACGCCGTGGCCGCCCCGATCAACCTCCGGATGGGGGCGATGTTGCCGCTGGCCGTGCGGCCGTAGACGGTGACGGAGTTGTGGCCGGAGTCGGCGACGAACAGCTCGTCCTGCGCCCAGGCCGCCCTCGGGCGGACGCCGTCATCGAGGAGCGCGGCGAAGCCGAGCGCGAAGGTCAGGACGAGGGCGAAGCGCGTCAGGAACATGGGCGGCCTCTCTCTGAAGGTGTCATGCGTGAGCGACTGCCCCAGGATGCGTTCGAGTCCCGCGGGTCGGTGAAGATCACCCGCAACGTCTAGAGGAGCCCGGCCGGCGTTGTCGAGAGCGGCGCGTCGAGCGTGCGCGTCGCGCGAAGACGGCCCTATACTCGCGGCGTGACCCGGTTCATCCTCAAGCGGCTGCTGCTGCTGCCCTTGCTCCTGATCGTCTTTTCCGTCACCGTGTTTGCGATCATCCAGGCGCCGCCGGGCGATTTCCTGACGACGTACGTGGCGACACTGGCCTCGTCGGGGAGCTCGATCACCGCCGAGCAGGTCGCGGCCCTGCGCACCGAATACGGCCTCGATCAGCCGATCTGGGTCCAGTACCTCAAGTGGATGCAGAACCTCTCGCGGGGCCACCTCGGGCTCTCGCTCGAGTACCAGCGGCCGAACGCCGAGCTGATCGGCGAGCGCCTCGCCCTCACGGTCGCGCTCGCGCTGTTCGCATTCGTGTTCACCTGGGCCGTGGCGCTTCCCGCCGGGATCTACTCGGCGACGCATCCGCGCTCGGCCCTCGACTACGTGTTGACCGTCCTCAACTACGTCGGCGTGGCCACCCCGAACTTCATGCTGGCCCTCGTGCTCATGTGGGGCGCGTTCGCCTACTTCGGGGTCTCGGTCACCGGGCTCTTCTCGCCGGAGTTCGTGGAGGCGCCGTGGAGCGGGCGGCGCGTGCTCGACCTGCTCGCACACATGTGGCTGCCCGCTGTCGTGCTCGGCGTGGCCGGCACCGCGCGGCTCACCCGGGTGATGCGGGCCAACCTGCTCGACGAGCTGCACAAGCCCTACGTGACCACCGCGCGGGCCAAGGGACTCTCGGAGTGGCGGCTGGTGTGGCGCTATCCCGTGCGTCTGGCCCTGAACCCATTGGTCAGCACGATCGGCTGGTACCTGCCGATGCTCTTCGCGGGCAGCCTCATCGTGGCCACCGTGATGAACCTGCCCAACATCGGCCCGCTGCTGCTGCGCGCGCTGATCAACCAGGACATGTACCTGGCCGGCGCGATCCTGCTGATCTACTGCGTGCTCACCGTGGTCGGCACGCTGATCTCGGACGTCCTGCTCGCCTGGCTCGACCCGCGCATCCGCGTCGAAGATGCCTGACGCCCTGACCGACGAGCGCTCCGGCGTGACGAGCGCCGAGGAGCGAATCTCGCTCGCCTCCAACTGGAAGCTCGTGTGGTGGCGATTCCGCAAGCATCGGTTGGCCATGGCCAGCGCGCTGGCCTTGCTCGGCTTCTACGCGATCGTGCTGTGCCCGGACTTCTTCAGCACGCAGGACCCGGAAGCGACGGACGCGCGGCTTGCGTTCATCCCCGTGCAGCGCGTGAGGCTCTTCGACGGTTGGACGCCGCGGCCGTGGGTGCCGGGCATCGTCGGCAAGCGCAATCCCACCACGCTGCGCATGGAGTGGCGGCTGGATGAGTCGCGCCGGGTGCCCGTGCGCTTGTTCGTGACGGGCTATTCCTATCGCGTGCTCGGCGTGATCCCCACGCGCCTGCACCTCATGGGGGCGGCGCCGGGCGCCGGGGGCAGCCTGCACCTGCTCGGGACCGATCGCCTCGGCCGCGACCAGTGGTCGCGCCTGGCCCACGCCACCCAGACCTCGATGACGATCGGCCTCACCGCGGTCACGCTGTCGGTCGTGCTGGGCGTGATACTCGGCGGCATCTCCGGCTACGCGGGCGGGCTGGCCGACACGATCATCCAGCGCGTGATCGACCTGCTCCAGTCGCTGCCCACGATCCCGATCTGGCTCGCGCTGACCGCCGCGCTCCCCCGCGACTGGTCGCCGCTGCGGGTGTTCTTCGCGATCACCGTGATCCTCTCGCTGGTCGAATGGACGCGGCTCGGGCGCGAGGTGCGCGGGCGTTTCCTCGCGCTGCGCGAGGAGGACTACGTGCTGGCCGCCGAGCTGGCCGGGGCGAGCCGCGCCCGGATCATCGTCCGTCACATGGTGCCGAACTTCCTGAGCCACATCATCGCCACCAGCACGCTGGCCATCCCGGTGCTGATCATCAACGAGACCGCGCTCTCGTTTCTCGGCCTCGGCATCCGGCCGCCGGCGATCTCCTGGGGCGTGCTGCTCCAGGAGGCGCAGAACATCCAGACGCTGGCCCTGGCGCCGTGGCTGCTCGTCCCCGGTCTGGTCGTGATCCTCGCCGTGCTCGCCTTCAACCTGGTCGGCGACGGGCTGCGCGACGCCGCCGATCCCTACGGGTCGTGATGGAGCCGGTCCTCGCGGTCCGCGATCTGCGCGTGCACTTCGTCCTCGACGAGGGGCTGGTGCGCGCGGTGGACGGCGTGTCGTTCGACGTGGCGCCCGGCGAGGTGGTGGGGATCGTGGGCGAGAGCGGCTGCGGCAAGAGCGTGACCATGCGGGCCGTGCTCCAGATCGTCGAGCCTCCCGGCCGGATCGTCGGCGGCGCGATGCTGTTCAATGGTGAAGCTGGCCGCGTCGTCGATCTCGCGCGGCTCGATCCCCGCGGCGCGACCATGCGAGCGATCCGCGGGGCCGAGATCGCCCTGATCCCCCAGGAGCCGATGGCCGCGTTCAGTCCCGTGCACACGGTCGGCGATCAGGTGATCGAGGCGCTGCGCCTGCACCGGCGCAAGTGGCGGCCGGACGGCTCGACGCTGACGAAAGCCGACGCGCGGCAGATGACGGTGGAGCTGTTCCACGACGTCGGCATCTCGATGCCGGCCGAGCGAGTGGACGCCTACGCGTGGCAGCTCTCGGGCGGCCTCCGCCAGCGCGCGATGATCGCGATGGCCCTGTCGTGCCGGCCGCGCCTGCTCATCGCCGACGAGCCGACCACCGCGCTCGACGTCACCACCCAGGCCCAGATCCTGAACCTCCTGCGCGATGTCCAGCGTCGTCGCGGGACGGCCATCGTGTTCATCACCCACGACCTCGGCGTGATCGCGCAGATCGCCCACCACGTGGTCGTGATGTACCTCGGGCGCGTGATGGAGCGGGGTCCGGTGGACGAGATCTTCCACGCGCCCAAGCATCCGTACACGCGCGCGCTGCTGTCGTCGATCCCGAGCCTGCTGGCGACGCCACAATCGGCGCTGCCGACCATCGCGGGCTCGATCCCCCATCCGCTCGGGCGGCCGCCGGGCTGCGCGTTCCACCCGCGCTGCCCCGACAAAATGACGGGACTCTGCGACAGCGCGGCGCCGGCGCTCCGGCCGATCGCCGGCGCGGGGGAGGCCGCGTGCTTCCTCTACCACCGCGACGAGGAAGCGTCGTGAACGAGCGACGGGTCGCCGGCGCGGTGCTGGTGATGCTCGGCGTGGTCGCCCTCATCGAGGCCCGCCGCCTCAGGGCGCTTCGCGAGGAGATGGTGGCGGGAGCGGTGGTCGGCGACGATACCTTCCCCTGGATCATCGGGGGCTCGTTGCTGCTGCTCGGCCTCTACGTGCTCTTCGTCGCCCGGTGGCCCGAGGCGCGCGTGTCCTTCCCCGCCCGTCCCGCGCGCCGTCAGCTCCTCGCCACCGCGGGCGCTCTCGCCGCGTACTACGTGATCACGCCCTATCTGGGCTACACCGTCAGCACGCTCGTGGTCTCGTCCGGGCTCTATCGCGCCATGGGCGGCTATCGCTGGCCCGTGGCCGTCTTCATCGCCGGCCTGACGACGGGCGCGCTCTACCTGATGTTCCGGGTGTGGCTGCTCGAGCCCTTGCCGACCGGCTGGATCGGGATGTGACGTGGACGTCCTGAGCCATCTCGCCGGCGGCTTCGCGGCGGCGCTCTCGCCGCTCAACCTCACGATGGCCCTGCTGGGCTCGCTGCTCGGCACGCTGGTGGGCGTGCTGCCCGGCCTCGGTCCGACGGCGGCCATCGCCATCCTCTTCCCGCTGACCGCGGTGCTCCCGCCCGTGCCCGCCATCATCATGCTCGCCGCGATCTACTACGGCGCGATGTACGGCGGGTCCACCACGGCCATCCTGCTCAACATCCCGGGTGAGGTGGCCTCGGTGCCGACGTGCTGGGACGGCTATCCGATGGCCCAGCAGGGACGCGGTGGGGTCGCGCTCGGCGTGGCCGCCATCGGCTCCTTCGTGGCGGGCACCTTCGGCGTCGTCGCGCTCACGTTCTTCGCGCCGGTGCTCGCCGACCAGGCGCTGCGTTTCGGCCCTCCCGAGTATTTCGCCCTGATGGTGCTCGCCTTCACCGCGATCGTCTCCCTCTCGGGCGCGTCGCTGTCGAGGGGGATCGCGATGGCGCTGTGCGGATACCTGCTCTCGCTGGTGGGCCTGGGACCCGCCACCGCTCAGCCGCGCTTCACCTTCGGCCTCGGGGACCTGTTCGGTGGCGTGGATCTCATCGCGCTGATCGTCGGGCTCTTCGCGCTCTCGGAGGTCTTCCTCGGGATCGAGGAGGCTCGCGTGGCGATCACCCAGAAGATCACCAACCTCCTCCCGAGCCGCGCCGATCTCCGGCGCAGCCTGCCCGCCATCCTGCGCGGCACCGGCATCGGCTTCTTCCTCGGGCTGCTTCCCGGCTGTGCCCCGAGCGTCACCGTGTTCGTCGCCTACGACGTCGAGAAGAAGGTGGCGAAGCAGCCCGAGCGCTTCGGTCACGGCGCCATCGAGGGCGTGGCCTCGCCGGAGTCGGCCAACAACGCCACCAGCGCGGCCGGGTTCATCCCGCTGATGGCGCTCGGCATTCCCGCCTCGCCGCCGCTGGCCCTGCTGCTCGGCGGGCTCACGGTCTACGGCTTGAGCCCGGGCCCGCTCCTGTTCGAGAGAAATCCGCAGTTCGTGTGGACCGTGATCGCCAGCCTCTATCTCGGCAACGTCATCCTGCTGATCCTGAACCTGCCGCTCATCGGCCTCTGGGTCCGCATCACGCGCATCCCCTACGGGATCCTCGGTCCGCTCATCCTGCTCCTGTGCTTTCTGGGAACCTACAGCGTGCGGAACAGCATGTTCGACGTGGCCGTGAGCCTGGTCCTGGGGGCGGCCGGCTACGTGCTCCGCAAGTATCACTGGCCGGTGGCGCCGATGGTGGTGTCCTTCATCGTGGGACCCCTCCTGGAGAAGAACCTGATCCAGGCGCTCTCCATGAGCGGGGGCAGCCTGCGGATCTTCGTCCAGCGGGGGATCACGCTGTCGCTGCTGCTCGCGGCGCTGGCCCTGCTGGGACTGTCGCTGTGGCTGATGCGGACGACGGTCAAGCGCGTCGAGCTGGCCGCCGCCGAAGGCGCCGAGCTATCATGAACGACGCAGGAGGTCATCGAGCCATGCGCGTTCATGCCGTCACGCTTCTCCCCTGGCTGACCGCCGCCTTCGCCGCGCTCGCCGGGCTGGCCGGAGAGACGGCCGCTCAGCCGTATCCGACACGGCCCGTGGAGATCGTGGTGCCCTTCGTGCCCGGCGGTGGGACCGACCTGATCGCCCGCGCCACCGCCGATTACCTGGGAAAGAAGTGGGGCCAGCCGCAGCTGGTGGTGAACAAGCCCGGGGGAGGCGGCGTCATCGGGGCGCGGGCGGCGCTCAAGGAGGGACGGCCCGACGGCCACACGGTGCTGATGGACATCCACACCACGGCGCCCATGATGATCGGCGCGTGGAAGACGCCGCCGCTCACCCTGGCCGACCGCAAGTGGGCGGGACGGATCGTGCTCGATCCCATGGTCTTCGCGGTCAAGGCCGACGCGCCGTGGAAGGATCTGAAGGAGCTGTCGGCGTGGGTCAAGGCCAACCCGGGCGATCTCGTGTGGAGCAGCGTCGGCCCGTCGGGTCCGTCGCGCTACACGGCCTTCGACTGGTTCAGCCAGATCGGCGTGGATCCCCTCAAGACCAAGATGGTCATCACCGAGGGCGCGGCCGACTCCATGACCAAGCTGGCCGGCGGTCACGTCGTGCTCGCCATCCACTCGGTGGCGGAGGCCAAGTCCATGGCGGAGGGCGGCAAGATCCGGCTGCTCGCCGTGCTGGCGCCGCGGCGCGTCTCGTACATCGCGAGCGTCCCCACCGCCGAGGAGCAGGGCGTGATCAAGGGCGTGAGCGTGTCGTGGTGGGCGGGCATCTCCATGCCGGCCGCCACGCCGGACGCGATCGTCAAGAAATGGGAGGCCGCCCTCGCCGAGATGGTCAAGGATCCCGCGTTCCGCGCGGGCACCGACCGCCTGTGGATGAACCTCGACTACCTCAACGCCGCCGACATGACGGCGTTCGTGGAGAAGCAGGCCGCGTACTACACGGACATGGCCGGCAAGATCGGCCTGCGAAAGTAGCGAACCATGAGCCAGATCTTCGTCCTCGGCGCGGGGACGCCCACGCCCACCGCCCACCGGTTCGGCTCCGCCTACGCGGTGAAGCTCGGCGACGAGTACGCGATGTTCGACTGCGGTCCCGCCGCCACCCACAAGCTCGTCAAGGCCGGCATCTTCCCGACCGCGGTCAACTATCTGTTCTTCACCCACCATCACTTCGACCACGACGTCGACTACCCCTGCTTCCTGCTCTGTCGCTGGGATCAGTCCGTCGGCAAGGAGAAGCTGCTGCAGGTCTACGGGCCGACGCTCACCGAGACCATCACCGAGCGCATCATCGGCGAGAACGGGGCGTTCGCTCACGACTGGAAGGCGCGCGTGAATCATCCGCTGAGCCAGCGCGTGCACGTCAACCGCGGCGGATCGCTCCCGCGCAAGCCGCCGGTGGTGGCCGCGCGGGACGTGGGGCCGGGCCTCATCCATCGCGGATCGGACTGGCAGGTCACGGCGGCGCCCGCCGAGCACGTGCAGCCCTATCTCGACTCGCTCGCCTACCGTCTCGACACCGACGACGGCGCGATCGTGTTCACCGGCGATACCCAGCCCTGCCGGAGCGTGGTGGAGCTGGCGCGGGGCGCCGACACCATGCTCTGCATGTGCTGGGACGACCAGGAGCGCATGGCGGCCAACGGCGAGAACCTCGGCCAGTGCGGCACCACCGGCGCCGCCGAGATGGCGCGCGAGGCCGGCGTCCGGCGTCTGGTGCTCGTGCACGTGGGCCCGCACCTCGCGACTCACGGGCCGATGGAGAAGGGCATCGGCGACGTGCGCCGGATCTTCGACGGCGACATCGTCTTCGCGGACGAGCTGATGTCCATCGATACGCGCGCACGCTGAGCCGGCGCCTCCCGCTCCGCGAAGGGCCGGTCGAACCGTGAGCGCTCCCGTCCTCGACGTCCGTGGCCTCGGAAAGTTCTTCGAGATCCGCCGGGGATTCCGGCGCCGCGTGGTGGCGACGGTGCGCGCGGTCGACGACGTCTCGTTCACGATCGACGCCGGCGAGACGCTCGGGCTGGTCGGCGAGTCGGGCTGCGGCAAGACCACCACCGCGCGCTGCATCCTGCGCGCGATGGCGCCCTCGCGCGGTGAGATCCTGTTTCGCGCCGCCGACGGCGGCGTCGTGGACCTCGCCCCCCTGTCACGCGCGGCTCTACGCCCGCTACGGCCTCAGATCCAGATGATCTTCCAGGATCCGTTCGGGTCGCTGAACCCGCGCATGACGATCTTCGACAACGTGGGCGAGCCGCTGCTGGTCAACGGCATGCGCTCGCGACGCGCGCGGCTCGACCGCGTCGCCGCGCTGCTGGAGCTGACGGGGCTGCGTCCCGAGTCCATGCACCGCTTCCCCCACGCCTTCTCCGGAGGCCAGCGCCAGCGCATCGGGATCGCCCGCGCGCTCGCCACGGAGCCGCGGCTGGTGGTGGCCGATGAGCCCGTCTCGGCGCTCGACGTCTCCGTGCGCGCGCAGGTGCTGAACCTGCTGCTCGACTTGCGCCGACGCCTCGGGCTGACCATGCTGTTCGTCGCCCACGATCTATCGGTCGTCAAACACGTGTGCGACCGGGTCGCCGTGATGTACGTCGGCCAGCTCGTCGAGCAGGCCCCGACCGCCGCGCTGTTCGCGCGTCCACGGCACCCCTACACCGCGGCGCTGATCCGCGCGGTGCCCATTCCCGACCCGCGCGCGCCCAGCGGCGACGTCGCGCTGGCCGGCGAGGTCGCCAACCCCGCCGATCCGCCCCCCGGCTGCTACTTCCACCCGCGCTGCCCCTTCGCCATCGACCGCTGTCGCGTGGAGCCGCCGACGCTTCGCGAGGTCGCCGGCCACGCCGTCCGCTGCCATCGCGCGGAAGAGCTGGACCTCGCGGGAACGGCCTGACGCGATCCCCTATTTCACGAAGGGCAAGTTACAGGGGCGACCCGATAGGCGTACGGAGCGGCGTTTTCGTGGACGAAGACGGCGAACCCCAGCTCGCGAAACCTCTGTGCCATCGCGCGCACGTCGTTCACCGGGTTCTTCAGTGGCGACTCGCGGTAGCACGGCCGCCGATCAGCAGGGCGGATCCGGGGCTCCTCGCGCGTGCTCATGGTCCGCATTCCGTCCTCTCCGGCCTCGACGTGAGCCAAGGACAGCACACGCCGTGGGGGCGGGTCAAAGCAGGAAGGCCGGCCGTAGTGGATCCATTTAAATCGGAGCCTCATGGAGGCCGCCGGATGAGAACCGCGGAATCTTACTCGCTGACCGGGCCGGGGCCGGCGCCGCCCCCGGGGGGGGGGCGTAAATGACTTGCCAGCGATCGACGGAGAATGTAAGACTACCCGCGGCTGACACGAGAAGCTCACTGACCGCGCAACGGAGGCGCTATGGCAGACGTCAAGAGGCTAATGATGCTGGGGGTAACGGTGGTGTGCCTGCTGCTGGTGGTTGTCGCGCCGGCCTCGGCTCAGACGGCGGATCCCCTGAGCCTCGCCGCGTCCGGCGTGCTGCTCCCGTTCTTCAGCGATCCCGCGGCTGGGTTCGTGTCGATCCTCGAGATCGTCTCGCCCGTCGTGCCCACGACCACAGGGTTCACGCCGCCGTTCGACTTCACCAACCCGCTGCACATGGTGTTCTTCACGGACACCTGCGTGCGTAACAAGTCGATCGCGGACGTGGAGACGGCCAAGCAGGCCAAGGCCTTCATCACGAGCGCGTCGCCGCTGAGCCTGACCTTCAACGGTCTGGCGGCCATCGGCAACACGCTCCAGGGCAACGACCTGGTACCGCTGAACTTCCCGATCCACACGCGGACGCACTGGATCGACGCCAAGACCGGTCGGCTGCGCGAGCTCGAGCCGATCATCCTCGACACGTTCCTCACGCTGAGTCCGGCGTTCTTGCCGCTGGTCGAAAATCCCGGCGCGAACGCGTCCTTCGGACTGTGCGGGACCTTCGTCAACGGCTATTGCTGGAGCCCGATGCGCAGCGCCGCGACTTTCGTCACGCCGCAGGAGAGCGCCTCGCTCAAGGCCTCGATCTACCTGATCTGCCCGACGGCCGATATCCAGGGCCCCAACCCGCCGGGGAGCCTGGCTAACAGGAGTGGCATATTCAACCCCAACCTCTTCCCGTTCATCGCAAACCGAGATGCCTCGACAGGGTTCCCGTCGCGGAACGTCGCCAACGGGAGCAACGTGACCGTGCTCAGGGGTCGCATCTACAACGACGACGAGTCGGGGCCCAAGGACATTCTCGTACCGTGCGCATGCTTGAGCACGACGACGGTGGCGAGCATCGACAGCCTCTATTCCACAGCGCCGGTGAACCTGGGCGCCCACACGGTACCGGTGTGGTATACGGAGCTCGAGGTGCAGACGGTGACCTCCAATCCGGTGATTCCGAATCCCCAGCAGTTCTCCTTCACCGGCTACTGGGGTCTCGAAGTGACCGGGCGCGAGGCCGTGCTCTTCCACCGGATGAGCAACGCCTCGCTGGACAATCTCTCGTTCGGGACGTCGAATATCCAGGCCAACAGGGATAATAAGTAGGGCGCACCCTCCACAACCGCACGCCCGAGGCCGCCCTCGGGCGTGCGCCGTTTCGGCGTAGAATCTTCGCAGCGTGCTGAACCCCTTCCGGCAGCCCGAGCTAATCAAGGCCGAGGTGTTGCTGTCGATGCCGGCGAAGTTCCGGAGCCGCCTGCACGGTGGAGTCGATCCTAGAATCGGCCTGCGTCGTTCGAGCGATACGGACGACCACGCGGCGACCGTCTTGGTCTGCGGTGCTGGGCGGCGGCGGTGAGGAGTGAGCGGGGCGGAGCTTCGTCAGTCATGGGAATAGGCAGTCAACGCGCGAGGGGCGGCTGGGGCGCTGGGACGCCTGAGCGCGAAGTTTCGAAGATGGGGGGGAGAGGGTCGGCCGACACAAGAACTGGCCGGCGGTGGCCGACCAGTCTTGGCTAGTCGAGGGGGTTGAGGCCCGACTAGCGCGGAGGAGCGCTCAGGCCCCGATTACACCAAGGGTCACTGGCGTAGTCAAGGGACCATTCCAGACGGCGCCGCGGACTCTCCGTAGCCACCGTGGTGTCCTATCATCGTCGCGTGAGCTTCGTCGACCTCTCCGCCGTTCCCGTCGTCGACGGACACTGCCATCCGCTGCGGCACGATCCCGTGGACGTCTCGCTCGAGACGTTTCTCGATCTCTTCAGCGAGGGCCGCGCGGGCACAATGCGCGAGCACGTCGAGCACACCGGCTATTATCGGCGCGCGCTCCGGGCGCTGGCCGAACGGCTCGCCGTCGAAGCGACGGCGGAGGCCGTGCTGGACGCTCGGCGGCGCCAGCTCGGACCCGACACCGCGCGCGCTCAGTTCGCGGCGGCCGGAATCGCCGCGCTCCTGATCGACACCGGCTATCCGCCCGACGGCAGCATGCCGCTGGACGAGATGCGCCGGCGGCTCGGCTGCGCGGTCCACGAAATTTTCAGGATCGAGACGTGCGCCGAGCGCCTGCTCGTCCAAAGATTGCCGTTCGACCAATACGTCGACGCGTTCCGCCGAGAGCTGCTGGACGCGGCGTCCCGGTGTGTCGCGTTCAAGACCATCGTAGCGTATCGCACCGGGCTCGCCGTGCACCCGTGGAGTGACGACGAGTGCCGGGCGTCGTACGCGCGGGCGGTCGCCGCGATCCCGTCCGACGGCCGGCCGCGGCTCGCCGACAAGCCGCTGCTCGACCGCCTGGTCGAGATCACGCTCGAGGTCGCGCGCGAGACCGCACGCCCGATCCAGATCCACGCGGGGTTCGGCGATCCCGACATCGACCTGGTCGGCGCCAATCCCCTGCACCTGCGCCCGATCCTGGAGGATCCGCGGTGGGCGTCGACCCGCCTGGTGCTGCTGCACATGGCCTATCCGTACACGCGCGAGGCGGCGTTCATGACCGCGGTGTGGCCGCAGGTCCACCTCGATCTCTCGCTGGCGCTGCCCTTCCTGGGCGCGGGCGCCGTCAACCCGTTGATCGAGATCCTCTCGCTGGCCCCGTCGAGCAAGCTCATGTACGGTTCCGACGTGTCGGCGCTGCCCGAGCTGTTCGCGCTCTCGGCCGACTGGGGTCGCGCCGCGCTCGGCGAGGCGCTGGGCTGGTTGATCGAGCGCGGCGACCTGGAGTCCGGAGAGGCCGGGAGCATCGCCCGGGCGATCCTCTCCGACAACGCCCGGGCGCTCTACGCCCTGCCTGCGGAACCCTGAAGTATCTGCCTGGTTTCCTTGACAGGATGCGCGCCCATGTCTACAGTCGGTCACGCCCTGTTTCACGCTAACCACGCGGCCCTGGCCGCTCTGACTACTGGGGGAGGACTTCAATGGAACCGGTCACACGTCGACAATTCGTGACAGCCACCGCGGGACTCGCCGGCATCCTGGCCAGCGGAGTTGCGCCCGCCCGCGGCCAGCAGCGCGAGATCTCGTACCTCTGCTGGAACAACTTCGCGCCGGCCTCGGACAAGAAGCTCGGCGAGATCGCCGGGCGCTTCACCAAAGACACCGGCATCAAGCTCAAGATCGATCACATCTCGCACATGGGTCCGCAGCAGGCCAAGTACGCCTCCGAAGTGCAGACCCAGGCCGGCCACGATCTGGTCGAGATGCGCATGCACTTCCCCTGGCTCTACGAGCCCCAGCTCGTCGACGTGTCCGACGTGGTGACCGAGATCGAGAAGAAGTACGGCAAGGCCATCCCCTCGGCCTACGAGTGCGGCCAGCCGCACGGGGCGTGGCGCGCGGTGCCGCAGTACCACGGCATGTTCGTCTGCACCTATCGCGAGGACCTCTTCAAGAAGGCCAGCCTCAAGGTGCCGGACACCTGGGAAGACCTCTACGTGGCGGGCAAGGAGCTCAAGAAGATGGGCAACCCCGTGGGGATCCCCATCTCCCAGAACTACGACTCGATCTCCACGGCCGGTCCCGTGCTGTGGTCGTTCGGGGGCATGGAAGTCGACAAGGACGGCAAGACCGTGCGGATCAACTCGCCGGGCACCGCCCAGACCATCGAGTGGTACAAGAAGATGTACCGCGACTGCATGGAGCCGGAAGTGCTCTCGTGGTCGGATGCCAGCAACAACGAGTCGATCCAGCAGGGCAAGGCGGGCTGGATCCACAACCCGGTCAGCGCCTACATCATCGCCAAGCAGCGCAAGCTCGTCACCGCCGACGGCATCAACCACCACCGCAGCCTCAGTGGCCCGCACGGCCGCCACGAGACGGACACCCCGCGCTTCATCGGCATCTGGAAGTTCAGCAAGAACGTCGAGCCGGCCAAGGAGTGGCTCCGCTACCTGATCGGCAAGCGCGAGACCTACGACGAGTACATCATGTCGGGCGACGCCTTCAACCTGCCGGCCTACGAAAAGCTGGCGGATCACCCCGTGCTCAAGACCGATCCCAAGTACGCCGCGCTCAAGGGCGAGGGCGTGCAGTACCACGCGTATGGCTGGCCCGCGCCGGGGTCGGAGAAGGTGCAGCTCATCACCAACTCGTACATCCTGCCCAACATGATCGCCAAGGCGGTCACCGGCACGTCCACCAAGGACGCCATCGCGTGGGCGGAGAACGAGATGAAGAAGATCGTGGGGGCCGCGTAGACCGTGGCCATCGGCTCCGTCCGCGCTGAAGCCGCGCCCCAGCGTGCCGCCACCAGCGTTCGCCTGCGTGAGTGGTTCGACCGCGAGCACATCCTCGGCCCGGCCTTCGTCACCCCGGCCCTCCTCCTGCTCGTGCTCCTGGTGGCCTACCCGTTCTGCATGGCCCTCTACTTCGCGATGTCGAACTCGTTCATCGGGCGGCCGAGCCACTTCGTCGGCATCCGGAACTTCGTGACCCTCTGGGACAGCGACGCCTTCCGCCAGACCTTCCAGAACGCGTTCGTGTTCACGGGCGCGGCGGTGCTGTTCAAGATCGTGCTCGGCATCTCGCTGGCCCTGCTGCTGAACCAGCAGCTCTGGTTCAAGCGGACGATCCGCGGCGCCGTGCTGCTCCCGTGGGTCATCCCCACCGCGCTCTCGACGCTGGGCTGGTGGTGGATGTTCAACTCGCTCTACAGCGTGGTCAACTGGACCGGCATCGCGCTCGGCCTCTTCGATCCGCCCGGGCCGAACTGGCTCGGCCAGAAGTACTACGCGATGACCGCGGTCGTGCTCGTGAACATCTGGCGCGGCCTGCCCTTCTTCGCCATCACGATCCTGGCCGGGCTCGTGGCCATTCCCAAAGAGCTCTACGAGGCCGCCGAGGCGGACGGCGCGGGGGCCATGCGGCGGTTCTGGTACGTCACGCTGCCCATGCTCAAGCCCGTGCTGGCCATCGTGATCCTGTTCTCCACGATCTTCACGTTCAGCGAGTTCAACATCGTCTACGTGCTCACCCACGGCGGGCCCATCAACTCCACGCACCTCTTCGCCACGCTCTCGCGCCAGGTCGGGCTCGAGTCCGGGCAGATCGGGCAGGGCGCGGCCATCTCGCTGTACTTGTTCCCGGTGCTGATGTTCGTGGTGTGGGCGCAGCTGCGGTTCGTACGGAAGCAGGCCTACTGATGACGGTCCAGGCCCGCCCGCTCGGACGGAAGATCATGATGCACCTGCTGCTGGTGCCGTTCCTGATCTTCGCGGTGTTCCCGTTCTATCACATGACGTTGACCTCTCTGAAGCAGGACAAGGAGCTGTACGACCGCTACTCCGTCCCGCTGATCATCAAGCAGGGGCCTACGCTCGACCACTACCGTTACCTCCTGTGGGAGACCGCGTTCCTGACCTGGACGAAGAACAGCTTGATAGTCACCGTGCTGTCCACGGGGGTGTCGCTGGTCATCGGCACCGTCGCGGCCTACGCGCTGGCCCGGCTGAAGTTCTTCGGCGTGGCCAGCTTCGGCACGGGAATCTTCATCACCTATCTCGTGCCGACGTCGCTCCTCTTCCTGCCACTGGCCCAGGTCATCAACTGGCTCGGGCTCAGCGATTCGAAATGGGCGCTCATCATCACGTATCCGACCTTTCTGGTCCCCTTCTGCACGTGGCTGCTGATGGGCTACTTCCGCACCGTGCCCAAGGAAGTCGAGGAGTGCGCGATGGTCGACGGGGCCACCCGCATCCAGGCCCTGACGAAGATCGTGCTGCCCATCGCCATCCCCGGTCTGGTGTGCGCCGCCCTCTTCGCGTTCACGCTGTCGTGGAACGAGTTCATCTACGCGCTGACCTTCACCTCGTCCTCCGAGCAGATCACCGCCAGCGTCGGCGTCACCAGCGAGCTCATCCGCGGCGACATCTACTTCTGGGGCTCCCTGATGGCCGGCGCCGTACTCGGCTCCATCCCCATCGTGATCCTGTACGTCTTCTTCCTCGACTACTACGTCTCGGGCCTCACCGCGGGCGCCGTGAAATAGGGGTCGCACAGCGACGCGGCCCCCTGCGGGCCGCGTCGAAGGGGGCGTGCCCCGCCCCGTGTCACGCCTTGGTCGGTCCAATCTGCATGTGGATGTGATTCCGGTGCTGCGCGCGCAGCGTCGCGTCGCCCCCGTAGTCCGGGTAGATGACGAACCCGGCGCCCCCCAGGGACGGCGGCGAATACCGGTTCAGGGCACCGATCGCGTTCGACTCGCACTCGTACGACCCGAAGGTATACGCGGTGAGAAAGAGCCGGTGGGCGAGCGCATCGACGGAGGGATCGATGCGCACGGCGCTGCCGGCGCGGGCGGGGAGTGAGCCCCAGTCCGCATCGATCATCTTCTTGAACGGCGCCCCCTGGGACGTTCCGCTCAAGCCGGCGAGATCGAGGGCGCGGCCCTGGTTGTGGCAGTCGTTCGGCGGTCCCACCCCATGGCCGATCCCCATGTGCAGCAGTTCGCTGACGGCCGGTTCAGACGCATTGAGCCAGGCGATCAGTCGATCGAGCACGACAACCATCCGCTGATCCACGTTGTCGGTGATGCCGGCGGCGGGGTTGGCCATGTTGGTGAGGCGGGTCCCGTCGATCGTCGCCGGGTTGAGGACGAGGTGCGCGCCAGGCGCCGGGGCCGCCGGTCCGGAAATCGACACGCGGCCCCGCGCGACCAGGTCCGCGACGATCGCCGCCGCCTGGCCCGCCGTCAGCATCCGCGCCGGCGTGACGCCCCCGCCCGGTGTCGGGTCGAGGGCAAACGACGCCAGCCGGCCGCTGAAGTCCACGCGCTCCGCGTCGACGTCGTACCGCCGGTACTCCTCGTCGCGGAAGAAATACGCATGGCGTCCGCCGGGGTACAGCGCCGCGTCGATCCGGTCCGTGAACAGTCCCGGCCAATTGCCCGAGATCTGCTTGGGATAGGTTGGATCGACGCGATCGGTCGGGACGTCGTATCGAACGTACTCGCCGCCACGGAAGAAATAGAGCTTCCCGGTGCCCCAGTTCACCCCGGCATCGATCCCGGCGAGCCACGTCAGCGGCATCCCCGCCCACTGCGCCGCGATGGTGAAGGGAACGTTCGGCGGCAGATAGGCGGCTTCGACGCCCTCGGGGCCGTTGGTCCCGTCCTCGTACCGGGCGTACGTCGGGCCCGTGAACGCGTAAGCTTTTCCGAACCCCCACCACACGAACGGCTTGGGGCTCCCGACGAGCCCGGGCCACCGGGGCACCACCGCGACGCGGGCCTCCTCGAGGCGCCCGGTGGCCATATCGTAACGACTGTACGTGTTGTCGTCGAAGAAGAGGTACGCCTTCCCATTGGGCCACGCCACCGCCGATCGCATCGCCATATCGTGCCTCCTCCGGCTCGTCTACATACCTATACATCTTGCCAGGGGAGGCGTCAAGCCGTCGCGCCCCGCCCCCTACGGGAAGATTCCCATCTCCAGGTACGCGGTGGCGACTTTGTTCAGGGCGCTGAGGAAGGCGGCGGTGCGGAGGTCGGAGATGCGGGGGTCGCGGCGGGCCAGGTCGCGGATCTCTCGGTGGGCGGCGACCATCGTTTCCTCGAGGCCGGAGTTGACGAGGTCGATCTCCTCGGGGCCGTGGACGATCGTGCGGCGGTCGGCTTCGGCGAACGGCTTGCCGGTGCTCCGCTCGATCGCGGCCACGATCCGGCCGAACGACGCCTCCTCGTAGCGCTTGGCCAGGCGGCCGAAGCGCACGTGCGAGAGGTTCTTCACCCACTCGAAGTAGGAGACCGTCACCCCGCCCGCGTTGAGGTAGATGTCGGGGATGATCAGCACCCGGCGGTCGAGCAGGATCTTCTCGGCGCCGGAGGTCGTGGGGCCGTTGGCGGCCTCGGCCACGATCCGGGCGCGAATGCGCGGGGCGTTGTCGGCGGTGATCTGGTTCTCCAGCGCCGCCGGGATCAGGACGTCGCACTCGAGCTCGAGGGCGAGCGCGCTGGAGGTCAGGGTCTGAGCGCCCGGAAAGTTCCGGATCGAGCCGGTCTCGTGGAGGTGACGCCGCACGGCGTCCACGTCCAGCCCCTCCGGACGAACGACCGCGCCGTCGCGCTCGGCCACGGCCACGATGACGGCGCCGCCCTCCTCGCAGAAC
Organism: Candidatus Acidiferrum sp.; assembly: GCA_035317605.1. Lineage (GTDB taxonomy): Bacteria > Methylomirabilota > Methylomirabilia > Rokubacteriales > CSP1-6 > DATHGT01. Next base: position 36,775 of record DATHGT010000350.1, read on the forward strand.
TTCGCGCTGTGATAGCCGACGTTGCCCAGTCCCTGGACGACCACGCGCTTGCCGTCGAGTCCGCGCGAGAGCCCGAGGGCCTTCATATCGTCGGCGTCGTCGCACGCCTCGCGCAGCCCGTAGTAGACGCCGCGGCCGGTGGCCTCCACCCGACCGTGCACCCCGCTCAGGCTGATGGGCTTGCCGGTCACGCAGCCCAGCGCGTCGATCTGCCCGGGGTTAAAGGCCTGATAGGTGTCGGCGATCCAGGCCATCTCGCGGGCGCTGGTCCCGTAGTCGGGGGCGGGCACATCGATGCCGGGACCGATGAAGTTCTTCTTGATCAGCTCGGCGGTGTAGCGCCGGGTCACCTGCTCCAGCTCCTCGACCGAGTAGTGCCTGGTGTCGATGCGCACGCCGCCCTTGGCCCCGCCGAAGGGGACGTCCACGATCGCGCACTTGTAGGTCATGAGCGCGGCCAGGGCCTTGACCTCGTCCTCGTTGACCTCGGGGGCGAAGCGGATGCCGCCCTTCACCGGGAGCCGGTGATGGCTGTGCTGCACGCGCCAGCCCGAGATGACCTCGAGTGTCCCTCCCGCGCGTCGGTGCGGGAACTGGAACGCGTACACGCTGTTGCACGCCTTGATCTGATCGAGCAGGCCGCGCGGGTAGTCGGTCAGCGCGGCCGCCTTCTCGAAGTAGGTGTTGACGGTGTCGAAGAAGCTCGGAGCGTTCACCATGCTCCGAGCTTATCAGGCCCGGGCCGAGCCATGCTCGAACCGCCGCGCCACCCGCGACATCGAGTAGGCGAACAGCCAGTACACGACGGCGATGAACAGATACAGCTCGAAGGGACGGATCTCGCGGTTGTTGACGATCTGGGCGGCCTTGGTGAGGTCGACGTAGCCGATGATCGACGCCAGCGAGGTGTCCTTGAAGAGCACGATCATCTGGGTCACCAGCGACGGCACCATGTTGCGCAGGGCCTGGGGCAACACCACCGTGGTCATGGTCTGCACGCCGCTGAGGCCCACCGAGTGGGCGGCCTCGACCTGGCCGCGAGGCACCGACATCACCCCCGCCCGCACGATCTCGCCGAAGTAGGCGGCCTCGAAGATCACGAACGCGGTCAGGGCCACGCCGTATTCCGGCACGGGCAGCCGCAGCACCTGGGGAATGATGAACCAGATCCAGAAGATCACCATGACCAGCGGCACGCCGCGGAAGAACTCCACGTAGGCCGTCGCGGGCAGGCGAATCCACGGGGCCGAGGCGAGCCGGGCGAGCCCCACCAGGATGCCGAGCGCGAAGCCGAGCACGATCGCGGGAACGGCCAGCCGCAGGGTGCCGCCCGCGAAACCGCCGAGCCCGAACAGTCCCTGCACGATCAGGAACTTGAAGTTCGCGGCGATCACGCCGAGATCGAGCATCAGCCTACTCGCACGATCAGTCCGGGGATCGCGAACTTGCGCTCGACCCTGGACATGATGGTGGCGATGGAGAGACAGAGCGCGAGGTAGATCAGCGTCCCCGCGGTCAGGGCCTCGATCGCTTTCGCGGTGTACGTCTCGATCTGGCGGGTCTGGAAGGTCAGCTCGGCCACGCTGATCGTGAGCGCGACCGAGGAGTTCTTCAACAAGTTCAGCGACTCGCTGGTGCCCGGCGGCACGATGAGCCGGAGGGCGACGGGCAGGATGACCAGCCGGTAGGCCTGCCACGTGCTGAACCCCATCGCCTGCGCGGCCTCGAACTGGGTGCGCGGGATCGCCTGGATGCCCGAGCGGATGACTTCGGAGAACCGCGCACCGTGATAGACGCCGAGCGCGAACATGGCAGCCCAGAACTCCGCGCCGTGATCGAGCAGCCAGTTCCGAATGCCCTCGGGCAGCAGCGGCGGTACCCCGAAGTACCAGAAGAACATCCACACCAGCAGCGGCACGTTGCGGAAGAACTCCACGTAGCACGTGGCCAGCGCGCGCAGCAGGCGGAACGGCACCGTGCGCAGCGCGCCGGAGAGGAGGCCGAGGGCCACCGCCAGCACCCAGGCCAGCACCGAGATCTCGAGAGTGACGAGCAGACCCTGGAGCAGCCAGCCACCGGTCTGGCCGCTCCAGAGCACGCTCCAGTTGAACTGGTACTTCACGCGAGCGGCGTTACTTCGGGACGACCTGCAGCTGGAGGAACCGCCTGTTCTCCGGGGTCAGCGGATACGGCACCTCGCCCTTCGGTCCGAACCACTTGTCGTAAATCTCGAAGTACTTGCCCGACTCGATCGCTTCCATGAGCCCGTTGTTCACCACCGCGCGGAAGTCGGAGTCGTTCTTCCGCATGGCCATGCCGTACGGCTCGTAGGAGTAGAAGTCGCCGGCGATGACCCAGTCATCCGGCTTGGGTGCCTTGGCCTTGAGCCCGGCGAGCTGGATGCCATCGTTGGTGAAGGCGTCGACCTGACCCTGGGCCAGGGCCTGGAACGCCGCTGGCTGGTCCGGGAACTCCCGGATCTGGACGTTGGGCGCGCGCTCGCGGAGGATCCGTGCCTGAGTCGAGCCCTGCTGAGCGGCGATGCGCTTGCCCGCGATGTTCTGGATGCCTTTGATCGGACTCCCCTTCTTGACCAGGAACTGAGAGCCGGTCACGAAGAACGTGATACTGAAGTCCACGCTGTCGCGGCGGGCGCGGGTGTCGGTCATGGTCCCCGCGATCAGGTCGACGGCGTTGGAGCTGAGCAGCGGGATGCGCGTGGGCGGCGTCGACTCCTTCTTCTCGAGCTTGATCTCCTTGCCGAGCTTCTTGGACAGCCCGGGCAGGATGGCCTGCTCGACCAAGTCGATGGAGAATCCCACCCACTGGTTGTCCTTGTTGACGTAGGCGAACGGCGGCGAGCCGGTTCGGGTGCCGATCACCAGGGTGCCGCTCTGGCCGATCTTGTCGAGGGTGGCCGACTGGGCGAATGCCGGGGCCGCCGTGCCGAAGGCGAGGGCGGCGGCCAGGGCGAGTGCGAGAAAGCGTGTCATCGCGACCTCCATTCAGTGAGAGAGGATCTTGGACAGGAACTGCCGCGCGCGGTCCGTTCGGGCCGCGTCGAAGAAGGCCTGCGGCGTGTCGGCCTCGACGATCGCGCCCTCGTCCATGAAGACCACGCGATGGGCGACCCGCCGCGCGAAGCCCATCTCGTGGGTGACCACCATCATGGTCATGCCGCTCTTGGCCAGATCGGTCATGACCTCCAGCACCTCGTTGATCATCTCCGGATCGAGGGCGGACGTCGGCTCGTCGAACAGCATGATGCGCGGCTCCATGGCCAGCGCTCGCGCGATGGCCACGCGCTGCTGCTGACCGCCGGAGAGGTTGGCGGGATAGTTCGCCGCCTTGTCGGGAATGCCCACGCGCTCGAGCAGTCCGCGCGCGGTCTTCTCGGCCTCGTCGCGCGAGAGCCCGCGCACCCGCACGGGGGCCAGCATGATGTTCTGGAGGGCGGTCATGTGCGGGAACAGGTTGAACTGCTGAAAGACCATCCCGACCTGCGTCCGGAGACGCGTGAGGTTGACCCCGTTCCCCGTGATCGATTCGCCGAGCACGACGATCTCGCCCTGCTGCACCCGCTCCAGCGCGTTCACGCACCGGATCAGCGTGCTCTTGCCGGAGCCGGAGGGCCCGCACACCACCACGACCTCCCCCGGCGCGACCTCCGCGCTGACGTCGCGGAGCACGTGGAGCTTGCCGAACCACTTGTTGACGCCCTTGAACGCGATGGCCGGCTCGCTCACGTGGTCATCCCGTGGACATGTTACTTCAGCAGGTATTCCTTGACGAACAGCACGGTCGCGTAGAGCAGGAAGTCCCGGTTGGCCTTCTTGGCGAAGCCGTGTCCTTCGTCCTTCGCCATCAGATACCAGACCGGGGTACCGTTCTTGCGCACCGCGGCCACCATCTGCTCCGATTCCGAGCGCGGCACCCGCGGATCGTTGCCGCCCTGCACCACGAAGAGCGGCTTGACGATCTTGGCGCTGTTGTTGGTCGGCGCGATCCGGTTCAGGAACTCGCGCATGCGGGGATCGCGCTCGTCGCCGTATTCGACGCGGCGCAGGTCCCGGCGGTAGGGCGCGGTGGTCTCGAGGAACGTGACGAGGTTCGAGGGGCCGACGACGTCGAGGGCGGCCCGGATGCGGTCGGGATAATACGTCGCGACGGCGAGCGACATGTGGCCGCCGTAGCTCGCGCCGGTCACCATCACGCGCTCGGCGTCGAGGTCCCCGAGGGCGGCGATCCAGTCGAGCAGCGCACCGATATCACGATACGCGTGCTCCCGCAGGAATCCGTTGTCGAGGGTCAGAAACGTCTTGCCGTAGCCGGCCGACCCGCGCACGTTCGGGTAGAGGATGGCCACGCCCAGGTCGTTCAGGAAGTAGTTGCGCGCGCCTTGAAAGCCGGGCCGGGCCTGGACTTCCGGGCCGCCGTGGATGTCGATGATGACCGGCCGCTTGCCCGCGAACCGCTTCGGTGGACGGTAGAGCAACCCCGAGATCGTCAGGCCGTCGAAGCTCTTCCAGCGGACGATGTGGGGCTCCGCGAAACTCTCCGTGCTCATGCCCCCCGTCTCGCTGTGGGTCCAGCGCTCGACGCGCCCCGTGCTCACGTCCAGCGAGTAGGCATCGGCCGGCGAGCGCGCCGAGGTCATCGTGAAGCCGAGCTCGGGGTGAACCCGGTGCCACAGCAGTCCGCCGATGAGGCCGAGGGGAAGCTTGGGGACGGGCCGCTCGCTTCCGCTCCGAAGGTCGAGCAGGTGCAGGACGCTGCCGCCTTCTTCGTTGGTCACGAACGCGATCCATTGGCCGTCCCAGGACAGGCGGAACTCGTCCACGTCCCAGCGGATGTGAGCGGTGAGGACGGTGTGCCGCTTCGTCGCCAGGTCGACGTAGGCGAGGCGTCGAAACTCCGATCCACGGTCCGTCGTCACGTAGACGCCGCGGCCGTCCCGGCCGAACTGGGCGCCGAAATACGCGACCGGCTCCGCTCCGTCCTTCTCGGTGAGGCGTGTCCGCGCGCCGGTCGCGACGTCGATCAGCCAGAGATGAGCCTCGTTGATCGAGACGTATTCCCGGACGAGGAGCGTCCGATCGTCGGGCGACCAGTCGAAGGCTCCCCAACCGCCGCCCTCCAGTCGCGCGACCAGGCGGTCCGACGTGGGATCGGCCGGATTCATGATCCAGACGTCGACGTCCTGACCGTTGCGGCGGGTCGATCCATACGCGAGGCGGTCGCCGGACCTCGACCACACACCGCCGGTGTTTCGCGACGCGCCGTCGGTCAGCAGCGCGGTGGCGCCGGTGGCGACGTCGAAGCGGAACTTCTGATAGAACTCGTTGCCGTCGACGTCCTTGTTGAACACGAAGTAGTCGCCGCTGGCCGGCTGGTAGGAGGCGCCCGACACGCCGTCCCTGAAGAACGTCAGCTGCGTTCGATCGCCGCCGGGGAACTTCACGTGGTGGACCTGGGCCGTGTCGGCGAAGCGCGTATTGATCAACATCTCTCGCTTGGTCGGATGCCAGCTCGACAGGCTCGCCCGGCGAAAGTTCGTGTAGCGATCGACATCGGCGGCGAGGGCCGCCGGAATCCTGGGGACCTGCTCGATGACGAGGTTGTCGGTCGGAGCGATCTCGGCATGCTGGGCCGCGAGCGAGGTCGTCCCCAGGAGGAGGAGGACCGGCAGGAACAGCCCGCGCCACGGGCTCATGGCTCAACCCCCTTCAGCACCACGAGAACGTCGCCGGCGTTCACGGCCTGGCCGGGGTGGACGCGGATCTCGGTGACGGTGCCCGCCGCGGAGGACTTGAACTCGTTCTCCATCTTCATGGCCTCGATGACGACCACCGTATCGCCGCGCGCGACGTGGTCGCCGACCGTCACCGCCACGTGGGTGACCTTGCCCGGGAGCGGCGTCTTGATGATCTGCCCGGCCGCACCGCCCCCCGTCCCGCCCTGCGTCCGGATGACGTGGCGCGCGTACTCCTCGACGTCGACGAGAGAGGTCCCGCCGTCCACGTCGACTCGCCGGCCGCCCTCGCCGGGGGCGACGTCGGCCACGTGCGACGCGCCATCGACGAGCAGCGACCAGAGACCACGCATCGGTTGTCTCGCGTCGACCTCCAGCGTCCGCTCGCCCACGGTCACGCGGTACCGCCCGTCGCTCCCCGTGACCTGGACCTTCTCCGAGCGGCCGTTGACGGTCGCCACGAATGTCCGCGTGGTCATCGGTCGGCCCGGGGCTGGCGCGCGGCCAGCCGCCACGCATCGGTGGCCGGCGCGGGGACGATGCCGGGCTGGCCGTCGTGCTCGGCCAGCACCGCGGCGACGATGGCCAGGGTCTCGGCCGACGTCTCGGGAGCGGTCAGCTCGGGCAGGAGGCGCTCGAGGAGCGCGGTCGAGAGCCGGCCGGCCGTGAAGTCGGCGTGGGCAACCAGGCGGCGGAGCAGCGGAATGGTCGTCCGGATGCCGGCCACGCGGTACTCGCCGAGCGCCCGGCGCATGCGCGTGATCGCCGCCTCGCGGTCGGCGCCCCACACGATCAGCTTGGCCACCAGCGTGTCGTAGAAGCGCGGCACCGTCCAGCCTTCGTAGGCGCCGGAATCGTCACGCACCCACGGCCCCGCCGCCGGCCGCAGCCCGGTGATCGTGCCGGGCGACGGCAGGAAACCGGCGAACGGATCCTCGGCGTTGATGCGGCACTCGATGGCCGCCCCGCGCCACCCCACGTCGCCCTGGGCATAGCCGAGCGGCGCGCCGTCGGCGATCCGCAGCTGCTCGCGCACGAGGTCGATCCCCGTGACCATCTCGGTGACCGGATGCTCGACCTGCAGGCGCGTGTTCATCTCGAGGAAGTAGAAGCGGCGCTCGGCGTCGACCAGGAACTCGATGGTGCCGGCGTTGACGTAGCCTCCGGCCCGCGCGAGACGGCACGCGGCCTCGCCCATGTCAGCGCGCAGTGCGTCGTCGACGAAGGGCGACGGGCACTCCTCAACCAGCTTCTGATGCCGGCGCTGGATCGAGCACTCGCGCTCGCCCAGGTGGATCACGCGGCCGTGGGCGTCGGCGAGGACCTGGATCTCGATGTGGCGGGGCTCCACGATCGCGCGCTCGAGATAGAGCGCGTCGTCGCCGAACGCGGTGGCCGCCTCGCCGCGGGCCAGCCGCAGGGCTCCGTCCAGATCCTGCTCGCGCTGGACCAGGCGCATCCCCTTGCCGCCCCCGCCCCGCGCGGCCTTGACCATCACGGGATAGCCGATCTCGCGCGCTGCCGCGCGGGCGGCGGCGTCGGAAGCGAGGGCCTCGACGCCGCCAGGAACCATCGGTACATCGAGCTGGCGGGCCAGCCGCCGCGCCGCGGTCTTGTCGCCCATGGCGCGGATCGCTTGTCCCGGAGGGCCGACGAAGGTGAGGCCGGCGCGGGCGCACGCCTCCGCGAAGTCGGCGTTCTCGGCGAGGAATCCGTAGCCGGGGTGGACGGCGTCGGCGCCCGAGGTCCGGGCGGCGCCGAGGATGCGCTCGACCGCGAGATAGCTCTCGGCCGACGGCGCGGGGCCGATCGCGTAGGCCTCGTCGGCCAGCATCACGTGCAGGGCCTCGCGATCGGCCTCCGAGAATACGGCGACGCTCCGCACCCCTTGCTCGCGGCACGCGCGAATGATCCGCACCGCGATCTCGCCGCGATTGGCGATCAAGACTTTCCGAATCATCGGCTGGCGCTTCTCAGGCGGAAGCGCTGGACCTTGCCGGTCGCGGTCTTGGGCAGGTCGTCGACGAACTCGATCGTGCGCGGCACCTTGTAGCCGGCCGTCCGCGCCTTGACCCACCCCTGGAGCTCCGCCACCAGCGAGTCCCCCGCGAGGTGGCCGGCCTTGAGCACCACGGCAGCGTGGGGATGGACGAGCCCGTCGTGACCGGCGAGACCCACCACGCCCGCTTCCACGACGGCGGGATGCTCGACCAGCACGCCTTCGATCTCCGCCGGCGACACCCACATGCCCGAGACCTTCAGCATGTCGTCCGAGCGGCCGGCGAAGTAGAAGTAGCCGTCGGCGTCCTGCCGGAACATGTCGCCCGTCCTCACCCACTCGCCGAGCATGGTCGCGCGCGTGCGCTCGAGCCGGTTCCAGTAGTACGGCGCCAGCGTCTCGCCCTTGATCAGGAGCTGGCCGACGGTGCCCGCGGGAACCGGCTGACCGGCGTCGTCGACCAGACGCGCCTCGAAGCCCGGCACGACCTGGCCGGACGAGCCCCGGCGCACCGCGCCGGGGCGGTTGGCGATGAAATCGTGCAGCGCCTCTGTCGAGCCCACCACATCGACCAGCTCGTGGCCGAAGCGCTGGCCCCACGCGTCGAACACCGCGGTGGGCAGCGCTTCACCCGACGACACGCAGAGTCGCAGTGACGAGAGATCGAAGCGCTCGGCGTCGGGCACCTCGAGCATGCGGGCGTAGAGCGTGGCCACCGCGAAGAAGACCGTCGGACGCTCGCGCGTGACGATCTCGAACGCGCGCTCGGGCGTCAATCGATCGGCGACGAGCACCGACGCCGCGCCCACGCGCGCCGGAAAATACAGCGAGTTCCCGAGCCCGAACGCGAAGTACATCTTCGAGGCCGAGAAGACGAGGTCCTCGGGGCGCAGGCCGAACACGCCGACGCCGACGAGATCGGCGGCGGCGAGGAAGTCCTTGTGGGAATGGACCGCCGCTTTGGGGCGGCCGGTGGAGCCTGAGGTGTAGCCCCAGTACGCCATGTCCTCTCTCACCGTCGGCGTCGCCGCCAGCGCGCCCGGGGCTCGAGCCATCGACGCCTCGAGCTGGGTCACGCCGAGCACGGCGCGCAGCCACCGGCACCGCTCGCGCAGACCTTCGAGCCTCGGCAGCAGCCGGTCCTCGACCACCGCGATCTTGGCGCGGCTGTCGTCGAGGACGAACGCGTACTCGTCCGCACTCATCACGGTGTTGAGCGGCACCGCGACCGCCCCCAGCTTGAGGGTCCCCCAGAACGTCGCCGCAAACGTGGGCGAGTCGTCGAGGGCCAGCACCACCCGGTTCTCGATCTCCACCCCGAGCCCGGCCAGCACGTGCCCGGCGCGACCGACGCGCTCCGCGAGCTCCGCATACGTGAGGACGCCGCCGGCGCAGCGGAACACCGCGCGCGAGCCGCGGCCTTCCGCCACATGGCGATCGACGAAGAACTCCGCCGCGTTGAAGCGATCGGTCGTGGTCACCCGGCGATTCTAACGTGCCGTCTCACGATCGCGTGTGCCTGGTTGATGAGGGGCGCCACGGCTTTGCCGGGGCGCCCCGAAGGCCGGGGGGCTTGGGGGGCCCGCGGCTAGGCCCCCCAAAGTTGGTCACTCGGTCAGTTGCGCAGCTCGTCGACGGAGGGAAGGCGCTGGCCCGGCACGGGGTTGGCGACCGCGTCCTCCAGCGAGCGGGCCTGGCACCACTCGTCGGCGGGGCGGGCGGAGCCGTCGGTACCGATCTGGTCGATGTTCCAGTAGATCTCCAGATTGTTGCCATCGGGGTCGACGAACTCCACCGCGATCTGGCAGCCGGCGCGGCGGCGCCCCTCGAAGTGAAGGGGCACGCCGTGCTTGCGCAGCCAGGCGCGGGCGCGGAAGACCTCGTCGAGGCTGCCCACCTCGAACGCAAAGTGGTTCAGGGTCGTCCGCTCGCCGCGGGCGGCGCCGCCCACCAGCGCGATCCCGTGGTGATCGGTGTTGCAGCGCATGAACACCATGCCGCCCGGCACCATGCTCTCGGGATAGCGGTCGCTGACTTCGAGCCCGAGCAGCTCCGTGTAAAAACGCACGGACGCCTCGAGGTCCGACACGTTGAGCACGACGTGGCCGATCTTGCGCAGGTGGAACGGCAGCAGGGCGTCCGACATCGGCAGCTCCTTACGGGAAATTTTCGCGCTGGAGTATCGTAGCAAAATCGCGGAAACGCCCCGTCTCCGGCGGGGCGAAGCGTGTCGGGGGGGTTTGGGGGGAGCCGAAGGGGCCCCCCAACCGGTAAAGTGCCCCCCAACCGGTAAAATCGGAGTATCGCGCAGCCATCACCTCCGGAGAGGAGTCGAGACCATGGCCGACTGGACGCCGCCGACGCAGGACCGCGCCGAGGGCTACTTCAAGGAGCTGAACAACTGGGGCCGCTGGGGCGACGCCGACCAGCGCGGCACCGTGAACCTGATCACCCCGGCCAAGCGACAGGCCGCTCAGGCGCTGGTCAAGACCGGCCGAACCGTCTCGCTCGCGCGCGACGTGACGCCCCAACCCGTGTTCATGTACAGCGCGACGTTCCCCTCCAAGCGCGAGCGGGCCGACGTCGTGCTCGACCGGTTCGACATGGTCTATCACGGCTTCTGGATCACCCACATCGACGCGCTCTGCCACGTCGCGTGGGACGGCGAGCTGTACAACGGTCGGCCCTTCGCCGACAGCCTGAGCGTGGCCGGGGCCACGTGGTGCCCGATCGATCCGCTCTTCGACGGCATCACCTCGCGCGGGGTGCTGCTCGACGTGGCGGCCGGGCGCAAGGAGGGCTACGTGACCGTCGGTCATCCGGTCACGCCGCGGGAGCTGGACGAGACCGCGCGGCGCCAGGGCGTGCGCATCGAGCCCGGCGACGTGGTGGTGGTGCGCAGCGGCGACGAGGTCTTCCGCCGGGAGCACCCGGAGTGGGTGCCGCGCGTGTCGCCGCATCCCGGCCTGCACCTGTCGTGTCTCGAGTGGTTCAGGGAGAAGGATATCGCGGCGATCTCGTGGGACATGATGGACGAGCGCCCGATCGGCTACGCGGGCTTCGGCATGGGGGTGCATCTGGCGATCCCGTTCCTCGGGCTGGCCCTCGTGGACAATACCTATCCGGAGCGGCTGGCCGCCGCCTGCGCCGAGGAGG
>DATHGT010000351.1:0-23526 GCA_035317605.1 Candidatus Acidiferrum sp.
GCATCGTCCGTGTCTCGGTGGCCGATCGGCCCCTCGATGACCGACGTGCGTTGACCGTCCTCCGAGTTGACCAGCCGGTCCAAGGTATGCTCACCCTGACCGCGGCGGACGACACTGGGGAGCCGGGAACGGTCCTCGCCAAACCTGGCCAGCTCGTGCTCGTGAACTACTACCCCGGATACAAGATCTATCTCCACGCCGACCCGGGTCATGGGTTCGACCAGACGGCCGTGATGCCAGCAGACGGTGAAGGGTCCCGGATGACGATGCTCGGCGTGCGCTCGATCGACAATTTCACCCACGACGACGCGGGTGATGCCTACCATTCGCCGGTGGGAATCCCGCAACTCTTGACGGCGCTGGAGGTCGTCGCCCCAAAGGATCCCGACAAGCCCACTGGGCTGAAATACGCGACACCGCCGGACACAGAGGGCAAGTCGTCGTTTACCCTGACCACCACGTTCAAGCACGCGCCGTTCGCGGCGGTGTTCTATCGCGTCGACGCCCTCACCGTGCTCCGCGCGCTGTACTCGGCCCAGACCGTCCAGAACATTCGCGCCAGGATCTTCCCGCCCGAGAAGGACGCGTTCTTCGCCAACCGCTGGGAGGAGGTCTTCAAGTTCGCCAGCTACCCAGCGACGATCGACTTCACCGCGTTTCCCCTCGACGGCGGCAGCTACGCGCTGCCCCATCCGGACGCGCCGGCGTTCAAGGGCGACGCGACGACGCACCTCGACCAGCTCGTGGACAAGATCAAGCGGGCCGTCCTCGGCGTCTTCCTGCCCCTGACCGAACAGCCCTTGATCTACGGCCTCATCCGCTCCGATCAGAGCTACGTTCCCACGAACAAGAAGCAGAGGTTCCGCAACGACAACGGAGACGTGCTGAGGCCCGGCGACGAGGGTTTCGACCTCGCCCCGATGGCGCTGCGCTTCGACCAGGGGACGCCGACCATTCGCTTCACCGATTTCACCCTCGACGGCTCGATGAACCCTCACACCGTGTACTTCTACGCCGTGCGCGAGATCAGCAATCAAATGAAGATCGGCGAAGCGAGCGAGGTGTACGGCCCCGTCCGGCTGGTCAACCTGTCGCCTCCCGCGGCGCCGGTGCTCCGCAAGATCTCCACCGTTCCCTACGACGTGGTGGCCGCCCGCAATCCGGAGGTGCGGTTCGAGATCCTGCCGCCCTCGGCCGTGGATCCGATCGCGAAGATCCGCATGTATCGGACCACCACGGCCCTGGACGCGACCACCGTTCGCACGATGGCGCTCGTCAAGGAAGTCGACGCGACCACGCTCGTGCCCACCGCGGATGGCACGCTGATCGTCGTCGACGATTTTGCCGGCGATCCCTTCGTGGCGTACGGGGACCCGCTCTTCTATCGTCTGGTGTACGTGCGTGCGGTCATCTACGAAGACGCGGCCGGAGCGGTCGTGAAGGCCGACACCGCCTCCGAGCCCACGCGGGTCCTGCTCGCCAGCCTGATCGACATCGTGAACCCTCGGCCCCCCGTGCCCACGGTGAGCCGGGTCTCCATCACGGCCAGCGGTGACAAGCTGCTGCGACTGACGTGGAGCAAGACCGTGCACAACGGGACGTATTACGTGTCGCGGCTCGCCGCGTCCGGCAACTGGATGCGGTTGGGTCGCGTGAAGACCAATGCCGAATCGGTGACGTTCGATCTGCCCGAGCCCCTGCCAGTCAACGACGAGGACGGAAACCGGATCTACTACCGCTTCGAGGTCAACGTCGAGAACTCCAGCGGCCTGATGAATCTGATCGAGGCGCCGATCACTACAGCCCTCGACGCGTTCTGAGCCGAGGCCGCCCCGGCCGCCTCAGCGCGGCAGCGGCGTGCCGGGCGGCGGGAGCTGGGGCGGGGTGAAGGTCATCGTTGCCACGCCGTGGCCGTCCTTGGCGAAGTAGACGAAGAGGCCTTCCTTGTAGAAGAAGAAGTCGACCTCGCCTTCCTTGCCGACGCCGGCGGGAGCGCCCCAGCCGGTGACGATCGACTCCTTGGTGAAGGCGCCGGGCTTGGGGTCGAGCCGCAGCGAGCGCACGAGATCGGGGCGATACCCGGCGGGCGTCACCAGACCGAAATCGATGGTCAGCCGGCGGATGCCCGCGGGGGCCCGGGCGTCCTCGTACACCCACTCTTCGGTGTCGTAACCTTCGACCTTCTGCTTGGCGGTGCGGGTGGGCGCGCCCCGCAGACTTTTCACCACGGCCATCGTGCTCTCGCCCGGCTCGATGCCGCCCCACTGCTCGGCGGCGACACCTCCGACGTCGAGCACGAGGGCGGCCGCGACGAGGACGATCGCGAGGGTGCGCACGGTCAGAACCCCAGCGCCACGCCGTCGCCGCGGGGATCGGCGCCGCCGGTGAGGGTGCCGTCGACGAACGCGACGCCGTGGGCGTGGCCCTCGCGGTTGACGAACTCGGAGCCCGCCTTGACCGGGTGGCCCTTGCGGGCCAGCGCGGCGAGGACCCGCGCGCCCACGCGGGACTCGATGTGGATGGCGTCGGCGGGATCGTCGGGCAGGAAGGCGCCGATGAGGAAGCGCGGGCGCTCGATGGCCTCCTGCATGTCCATGCCGTAGTCGATCAGGTTGGTGAGCACCTGGGTGTGGAACATCGCCTGGCCGTTGGCGCCCATGGTGGCGAAGCCGAAGAGCGGCCGTCCCTCCCGGGTGGCGAGGGCGGCGATCAGCGTGTGGAACGGCCGCTTGCCCGGGGCCAGCACGTTGGGATGCGCGGGATCCAGGCTGAAGTGCCGCCCGCGGTTCTGCAGCACGACCCCGGTGCCCGGCACCACGATCCCCGAGCCGAACGCGTTGAACAGGCTCTGGATCACGCTGATCACGTTGCCGTCGCCGTCGGCGATCACGAAACCGGTGGTGTCGCCGTCGGGATCGCCGAACTCGTGGGCCTGGGCCTTGCGCCGATCGAACGCGGCCCGGCGCTGGTCCGCGTAGCCCTTGTCGAGCAGCCCGGCGGTGGGAAGGGACACGGCCGTGGGATCGGCGATCCAACGGTCGCGGTCGGCGTAGGCCAGCTTGACCATCTCGATCAGCAGGTGCAGATGCTCCACCGAGTGGACACGGTAGCGCGCGAGCGGGAAGCCTTCGAGCAGATTCAAGCTCAGTAAGGCGGCCAGCCCCTGAGTGGGCGGCGGGGTCTCGTACACCGTGACGCCTCGATAGGTGGTCGAGATCGGCTCGCCCCACTCGCCCGTGTGCGCGGCGAGGTCGTCGGCGGTCACGAAGCCGTCGGAGGAGAGACGGCGGGCCATGGCCGTTCCCACCCGTCCCCTGTAGTACGCCTCGGCGCCGCCGTTGACGATGTCCCGCAGGGTGCCGGCCAGGTCGGGCTGAACCAGCAATTCGCCGAGAGCGGGAGCCCGGCCCCCGGGCGCGTAGACGCGGTGCCATTCGGCATCCAGATGCACTGATCGGTACTCGTCGATGTACTGGCTGAGCAGGGACGTGCACGGAAATCCGTCCCGCGCGCAGGCGATGGCCGATCCGAGCAGGTCGGACAGGCGTCGGGTGCCGAACCGCTCCAGCAGCATCGCCCACGCGCGCACGCAGCCGGGCACGGTGACCGTTTCCGCACCGGTCATCGGCAAGCGATCTTTGCCGCGCCGAGCCAGCTCGTCGAGGCTGGCCCGCGAGCCCGATCGTCCCGCGCCGTTCAGGAAGTGCACGCGCCCGGTGGCCGCCTCGTGGTAGAGGCAGAAGAGATCGCCGCCGAGTCCGCACATGTGCGGCTGGGTGACCGCGAGCACGGCGTTGACCGCCACCGCGGCGTCCACCACCGTGCCGCCCGACTTGAGGACCTCCACGCCGGCCAGCGTGGCGAGCGGGTGCGCGGCGGCGACCATGCCCCGGCGTCCGAGGGCGAGGGGACGATGCGAGTATCCGATCTGCGGCACGCTAACCTCCCGTGAAGAGTCTGGTGATCTCGTCCTGCGCGAAGACGGGCATGGGCCGCTCGGCGGCGCCGTCGACGAGCTTCACGCCCTCGGCCGCCGGCACGACCTGGCCGATGTAGTGACAATCGATCCCCTCGCGGGCGAGCGCGTGGATGACGATGCCGGCGTCCGCGGGGGCCAGCGTGAGCAGGAGCGCGCCGGACGCGATGGTGCCGAGCGGATCGAGGCCGAACGCGCGGCACAGCTCCACGCCCTCGGGCAGTTTCACGATGCGCTCGGCGTCGATGCGCAGCCCCACGCCGGCGGCCTCGGCCAGCTCGACCAGCGCGGTGGCGATGCCGCCCTCGGTGGGATCGTGCATCGAGTGGACGGTGGCCAGCTCGCACGCGATCTCCGCCTCCGGCAGCACGCTGAGCCCGGGCGAGCGGAGAAAGCCCTTGGCCCGGCGGATCACCGCGGGCGAGACGCCGCGCTGGCGCAGCTCGGCTTCGCGCTCGCGCGCGATGATGGCGGCGCCCTCGAGGGGAACGCCCTTGGTCATCACCACCGCGTCGCCCACGCGCGCGCCGCCCGTGGTCACGAGCTTGTCCTTGGCGACTTCCCCGAGCATGGTGCCGGCGACCACGGGCCGATCGAGGCCGTGGGTGACCTCGGTGTGGCCGCCGACCAGCGAGACCTCCAGCTCGTCGCACGCCTCGCCGAGCTGGGCGAACAGGGCTTCGACGGACTCGTCGGTCGTGCGGTCCGCCGGCAGCAGCAGGGTGGCCAGGAACCAGCGCGGCCGCGCGCCCCGCACCGCGACGTCGTTGGCGTTGACCTGGAGCGCATACCAGGCCACGTCGTCGCCCGCGAACGTGATGGGATCGGACGTCGCGATGAGATAGCGATCGCCGAGATCGATGACGGCGGCGTCCTCGCCGACCCGCGGACCCACGATCACTCTGGGATCACGCGGCGCCAGCTTGGCGAAGATGGCCCGAAGCGCATCGGCGCGCAGCTTCCCGACGGGCAGGGGACTCATGGCGGCGTCCGACAGTATACAGGCACCGGTCGGTCAGCTTCGCGCGGAGCCCACGAGCTTGAGCAGGTCTGCCGTGAGGTCGTAGAGCTGCGCGCAACCTGCGGGGCCGCCGAGGTGAGTCTGGATGCGCTTGCGCAGTCCGTCGTCGAGCGTCTCTCCGACCAGCCGGTCGATCCGGCTCTGGGGCTCCGAGCAGATGCCCATGTAGGGCAGCCTCGGGGTCAGCGAGCGCGCGCTCACGATCCGTCCCGACGCAACGTCGATCTCGTAGCTCAGCTCGAACCCATGGACGTCGTCGTGCATGGAGTGGAACAACCGCAGGGTGCCGTCGGCGCGCTCGAGGCGAGCGACCTTGCGACGGACGAAGACCCGGCGCTGCCCCGGACGCGGACTGTAGAGATCGGGCCCGGCCGGCGACACCACCGTGCGGCTCGCCAACAGCGCGCGGCCGGCGTCGCTGTAGGTGAAGCACGAATCGGGGAGGTCGATCCAGCCCTCGGTGTCGAGGCGCCAGCACTCGCGCGGGCCTTCGCGGGCGCGCTCGGCGCGCTCGCGCGGGAGCTTGGCGACCTGCCGGGCCAGCCGTGCCGCCTCGATCGTGGCGTCGACCACGAGGCCGGCCCCCGCGCCCGAGCCGATCACCTCGGCGACGCGACGGGTGAGTCCGCCCACCATCGCCGTTCCCGCCAACCGCGGAAAGCCGGCCGTGACTTCGGCGGCGACGTCGCCGGCGATCGCGCGACAGCGCGCCTCGCGGATCTGGTACGACGGCGACGGCAGCGCGACGACTTCCACCTCGACCGCGCGGTCGCTGTCCGCGAGGTGCACGGTGTGGGTGAGCGCGTCGTCGTGGAGGTTGTCGACCCAGCCGTCCATCACGCGCTCGTAACGGGCGCGCCCGTTCAGCAGCGCCGGGCTGATCACTTTCCGAGGTACTGCTGAGGGTCGCGGTCGAACTTCTGCTTGCACCCGACGGCGCAGAAATAATAGGTCTGGCCCCCATACGTCGACTGCGCCGCCGCCTTGGCCGGCTCCACCGTCATCTTGCACACCGGATCGATTGCCATTTGCCGATTCTCCTTATGGCGCCGGGACCGCGCGGGGCCGCCAGCGCTTGAGTCGAAGACTGTTGGTGACGACAGAGACCGACGAGAACGCCATCGCGGCGCCCGCGAGGATGGGGGAGAGCAGCACGCCCCACACCGGATAGAGGGCGCCGGCGGCCACCGGGATCAGCACCGCGTTGTAGCCGAAGGCCCAGACGAGATTCTGCTTGATGATGCCGATCGTGCGGCGCGACAGCTCGACGGCGGCGGGAACGCCGCGCAGGTCCCCGCGCATCAGCGTCACGTCGGCCGCCTCGATCGCGACGTCGGTGCCCGAGCCCATGGCGATCCCGACGTCGGCGCCGGCGAGCGCCGGCGCGTCGTTGATCCCGTCGCCGACCATTGCGACGAGCCGGTTCTCGCCTCGCAGGGACGCCACTTCACGGGCCTTGTCTTCGGGCAGCACTTCGGCCAGCACCCGATCGATCCCCGCCTGCCGCGCGATGGCCTCGGCCGTGCGCCGGTTGTCGCCGGTCAGCATCACGACCTCCAGCCCGAGCGCGCGGAGAACCGCCACGACGGCCGAGGCCTCGGGCTTCAACGTGTCGGCGGCGGCGATCGTGGCGATCAGACGGCCCGCGAACGCCAGGTAGACGACGGTCTTGCCCTGGGCGGCCAGCGCTTCGCCGCGCGCGTGCCACGGGCCGACGTCGATCCCGCGGGCCTCCATCAGCGCGCGGTTGCCGAGGAGGATCCGTCCGTCCGCCGCCAGCGCGTCGATGCCCTGGCCGGGGATCGTCTCGAAGGCTTCGATCGGGGGCAGCGCCACGCCGCGCTCCTTGGCATAGCGCACGATCGCTTCGCCCAGCGGATGCTCCGATCCCTGCTCGGCGGCGGCCGCCATGCCGAGCGCGTCGTCCACGGACACGTCGTCGACGAGGACGTCGGTGATCTCCGGGCGGCCCACGGTCAGCGTGCCCGTCTTGTCGAACACGATCGTGCGCACGCGGTGGAGCAGCTCGAGGGCCTGGGCGCTCTTGATCAGGATGCCGTGCTCGGCGCCGACGCCGGTGCCGACCATGATCGCGGTCGGCGTGGCCAGTCCCATCGCGCACGGACAGGCGATCACGAGCACGGCCACGGTGGTCGTGAGCGCGGCGAGGAACCGCGGCTCCGGGCCACACGCGAGCCAGGCGACGAAGGTGAGCGCGGCGATCACCAGCACCACCGGCACGAACACGGCGGCCACGCGATCGGCCAGGCGCTGGATCGGCGCCCGCGAGCCCTGAGCCTCGGCGACGAGGCTGACGATGCGGGCGAGCGTGGTCTCGCGGCCCACCCGGGTGGCGCGGAAGACGAAGCTGCCCGTGCGGTTGACGGTCCCCGCCGCGACCGACGCGCCCGCGGACTTTTCCACCGGCAGGCTCTCGCCCGTCAACATCGACTCGTCGACGGTGGACGCGCCCTCCACCACGGCCCCGTCCACCGGCACGCGCTCGCCCGGACGGATGCGGACCAGGTCGTCGACGCGCACGTCCTCGGTGGGCACGTCGATCTCGGCGCCGTCGCGCAGCACGCGGGCCGTGCGCGGAGCCAGGCTCACGAGCCGACGGATCGCGTCCGAGGTGCGCCCGCGCGCCCGCGCTTCCAGCCAGCGACCCAGCACCACCAGCGTGATCACGACCGCGCTCACGTCGTAATACGTCATGGCGTGACCGAGGCCGTGGAACGCCTCGGGGGCGACCGTGACGGCGAGGCTGAAGACGTAGGCCGCGTTGGTGCCGATGGAGACGAGCGTCGCCATGCTGGCCGAGCGATAGCGCAGATCGTGGAGGAACCCGCGGTGGAACGGCCACCCGACCCAGAACTGGACCGGCGTGGCCAGCACCAGGAGGGTCCACGGGTTCGCGAGCCAGGCCGGCGCCCACGGGAAGACATCGGTCATGCTCCCGATGAGGATCGCTACGGAGAGCACCGCACCGGCCAGGAACCTGACGCGGGTGCGGCGTTCTTCGCGAACGCGCTCCGCGTCGCCTGTGGCTCCGGCGGCCGAGCCAGCGTCGGGCGTGCGCGGCGTGGCCAGCTCGTAGCCGGCGGCGGCGACCGCGGCCTGGAGCGCTTCGAAGTCCACGCGCGCGGGATCGAAGGCGAGACTGGCCTGCTCGGTCGCGAGGTTGACGACGGCCTTCTCGACGCCGGGCAGGCCGCTGAGCGCGCGCTCGACCTTGCCCACGCACGCCGCGCAGTGCATCCCGCGCACGGGGGCGGTCAGCGTCTGCCGCTCGGCGTCCACCTCACTTGCCTCCGAACCGCGAGAACACCTCGAGCAGCTCGTCGACCTTGCGCTGGCGCTCGTTGCGCGAGCCCGACCGCATCGCGTCGGCCACGCACGACTCGACGTGACGGCCGAGGAGCAGCTTCTGGACCTGCTCGAGGGCGCCCTGCACGGCGGACACCTGGAGCAGGATGTCCACGCAGTACGCGTCGGCCGCGATCATTCGCTGGAGTCCCTGCACCTGCCCCTCGATGCGCCGGAGCCGTCCCTGCGCCTTGCTCTTGGTCGCGTCGTCGATCACGCCGTCATACCCCCTGGGGGTAGTATCCGACGCCCCCACCGGCCTGTCAATCGAACAGGGACGCCTGTCGTTCGGACGCGACGGTGGCGTGGCGGCGCGCGGCGCGCGCGCTCTTCGCCCCGGCCTTCGCGGGCGTCGGCGATGAGGGAGCCGGACGGGGAAGCTTCCAGCCCTTCTGGTGCGCGATGCGCTCGCCTTGCTTGATCACGAGCAGATCGACGAGGCGGGCGAGAGGGTTGCGGAGCAATCCGAGGTACTTCTCCCAGTACCGCGGCGACAGGGCCAGCGTCTTCATCTGGTCCACGGCCAGCGTCAGGGCGGCCCGGTCACCCCGGCGCGACGCGGTCCGAAGGTTGTCGGTGATCCGCTTGAGGTTGACTCGAGACGGCGGCGTCCGCGCCATGACTACCGTCCGCTCAACGGAGCGTGATCTCGTAGTTCTCGCGGGCCGATTCGACGGCGCCCGCCTGGATCGTGATCTTCACGTCCAGGGCTTCGGCCAGTCGCGGCAGCACGTCGCGATGCTGAGCGTCGAGGTACTCGGCGAACGCCGGATGCACGCGCACGACCACCTCGCGCCCGGCCGCCTCCACGGCGCGGGCCTGGATGGCCCGGAACACCTCGGCGGCCAGCGTCGCCGACGACTTCACCACGCCGCCGCCCCGGCACACCGGACACGCCTCGGTGATGAGCGACCTCAGGTCCTGGCGCACGCGCTTGCGGGTCATCTCCACCAGCCCCAGCTCCGAGATGGCCAGCACGTTGGTCCGCGCCTTGTCCTCGGCCAGCGCGCGCTTGAGCGCCTTCTCGACCTGGTCGCGGTGGTCGGCCACTTCCATGTCGATGAAGTCGATGATGATGATGCCGCCCAGATCGCGGAGCCGGATCTGGCGGCCGATCTCGCCCACGGCCTCGAGGTTGATCTTGAGCACGGTCTGCTCGAAGTCCCGCTTGCCCACGTACTTGCCGGTGTTGACGTCGATGGAGACCAGCGCTTCGGTGTGATCGATCACGATGTAGCCGCCGGACTTCAGCCACACCCGACGGCGCAGGGCCTTCTCGATCTCCTTCTCGATCCCGAACGTGTCGAAGATCGGCGGGCGTTCGTCGTACCGCTTGACGCGCTCGGCCAGGACCGGGACCAGGGACTGGACGTAGCCCGCGCAGCGGTCGTAGACCTCGCGACTGTCGATCAGGAATTCGTCGACCTCCGGGGCCAGGAGGTCGCGCACCACGCGAAAGGTGAGGTCGCCCTCCTCGTGGAGCACGGCCGGCGGCCGGCGCTCGTCGTAGCGGGTCTGGATCTGAGCCCACAGCCTGCCGAGGAACTCGAGGTCGGCGGCGAACTCCGCCTCGCCCTTGCCCTCGGCGTTGGTGCGGACGATGAAGCCGCCCGGCGGCGGATTGAGTCCGCGCACGGCGGCCCGCAGGCGGTCGCGCTCGGCCTCGTCCCGGATGCGCCGGGAGACGCCGATGCGGTGGGCCTGCGGCATGTAGACGAGGTAACGCCCCGGCAGCGAGATGAACGAGGTGATCCGCGCGCCCTTGGTGCCGAGCGACTCCTTCGAGACCTGCACGAGCACTTCCTGGCCCTTGCGGAGCACGTCCTCGATGGGGCCGCGCACTTCGCGGCGCGGCTCGGGCTCGTCGACGTCCACGTCGATGTCCTCGTCGAGGCCCTCGTCGGCCTCGGCCACGTCGTCGGCGAGGTTGGCGGTGTAGTCGCCCGCGTAGAGGAACGCGTCCTTGGCCAGGCCGATGTCGACGAAGGCGGCCTGCATGCCCGGCAGGACGTTGGTGACCACGCCCTTGTGGACGCTGCCTACGATCGAGCGGCGGCCCTCGCGCTCGACGTACAGCTCGGTGAGGACCGCGCCCTCCTGCACGGCGACGCGCGTCTCGGTAAGCCCGGCATTGACGACGATACGTTTACCCACGGCAGCACCTCGCTGGCGCGCGCGACGACGCCGATCTGCACGTCTTCTCTGCGCCTCATTGGAACTGCCGCATCCGGACCGAGAGCAGGAGCCCGAGCGCCGCCAGGGAGACGACCATCGAGGAGCCGCCGTAACTCATGAGCGGCAGCGGAATCCCCACCACGGGCAGGAGTCCCGTGACCATCCCCACGTTGATCAGCACCTGGGAGGCGATGAGCCCGGTGGTGCCGAGCGCCACCAGGCGTCCGACCGGGTCCCGCGCTCCCGCCGCGATGTCGAAGCCCCTGAGCAGGAGCAGGACATAGCACACGAGCAGCACGAGACAGCCGACGAACCCCCACATCTCGGCGAATACGGCGAAGATGAAATCCGTGTGGCGCTCCGGCAAGAAGGCCAGCCGGCTCTGCGTGGCGCCGGCGACCCCCTTGCCCAGGAGCTGCCCTGAACCGATCGCGATTTTGGCCTGGATGACGTTGTACGCGCTCCCGAGCGGATCGCGGAACGGATCCAGGTACACCATGATTCGTTCCCGTTGGTAGTCCTTCATCACGAGCCAGGCGATGGGCAGGACCCCGAGGCCGGCCAGCGTGAGTCCGCTGAGCAGTCTGAGTCGCGCGCCGGCGCCCACGAGAAGGGCGATGGTCACGGGGAAAAGCAGCAGCGCCGTCCCCAGATCGGGTTGCTTGACGATGAGGACGAAAGGGACGGCGATGAGCGGCACCATGAACGCGATGGTGGCTCCCCCAGGGGGCTGGGCCCACCGGGACGTGAGCCACCACACGATCGTGAGCACGAAGGCGATCTTGAACAGCTCGGATGGCTGGATCGACACCGGCCCCAGCACGATCCACCGCCGGGCGCCCGACACGCTGCGCCCCACGAGGTAGACCGTGACGAGCCCGGCGAGGCCCAGCACGTAGATGAGCGGCGCCATCCGGACGAGCCGGCGATAGTCGAGGGTCGCCACGGCGAGCAGGGCGACGAGTCCGATGCCGACCCAGGCGAGCTGGCGAAGTGCGACGCCGCCACCCGCGCGGCCGACGTGGAGGTTGCCCAGGGTCAGCGCGCTCATCGTGATCAGGGCCGCCCCGCAGCCCAGCAGGGCCCAGTCGACGTTTTGGAGGAGCCGCCGGTCGATGCCGACCATCGTGTGCCGTTACCCGCCGAAGGCCACCGACGCGACCTTCTCGAAGAAGATCGCGTTGAGGATCTTCTTGGCGATGGGCGCGGCGACCTGTCCGCCCTTTCCCCCGCGCTCGACCAGCACGACCACCACGACCTCGGGATCTTTGGCCGGCGCGAAGGCGGCGAACCACGCGTGGTCTTCTCCGCGCGACGCCTTGGAGTTGGCGATGGTCTGCGCGGTCCCCGTCTTGCCCGCCACGTCGAGGCCGGGAATGCGGGCCGCCGAGCCGGTGCCACCCTCGTTGACCACCGACCACAAGCTTTCTTTGAGGAACGCCCACACGACGGGCGAGAGATCGACGTGCCCCATGACCTGTCCGGGGTCGCTGTACACGATGCCCCGGTCGGCGCGCTCCACGCGTTGCACCAGGCGCGGCTTCCACAGCACGCCGCCGTTGGCCACCGCCGCCATGAAGCGGGCGATCTGGATCGGGGTGACGAGGAGCACGCCCTGTCCGATGGACATGTTCACGGTCTCGCCGGCCTGCCACACCTGACGGCCGCGCCGGACTTTCGGCTGGGGCAGCAAGCCTGGCTTCTCGGCCTGAAGATCCACGCCGGTCAGGCGTCCGAGCCCGAAGGCCTTGGCGTATTTGGTGATGGCGGCGCCGCCGACCTTGAGGCCGGCCTGGTAGAAGAAGATGTTGCACGACTGAGCGATCGCGCGGTGGAGATCGACGCCGCCGTGGCCGCCTTCCTTCCAATCCTTGAACGTCAGGCCTCCGAGATGAAACTGGCCGTTGCAGTAGACCCGGTCCATCGGGGTGAGTGAACCCTCCTGCAGACCGGCCGCGGCGACCACGATCTTGAACACGGATCCCGGCGCGTATTGCGTCTGGAGCGCGCGATTGAGCATCGGATGGTCCGGGTCGCGCACCACGGCCAGCCACGCGTCGCGATCGATGGTGCCGGTGAAACGATCGATGGGATACGCCGGGGCCGAGGCCATCGCGAGCACGTCGCCGTTGCGGGGATCCATGACCACGATCGCGCCCGCACGGCCTTCCAGGGCCTGCTCCGCGGCCTCCTGGACGCGCCGATCGATCGTGGTGATCACCTGGGCGCCCGGGTGCGGCTCGGTCTGCCGGACCAGACGCACCGGCCGGCCCATCGCATCGACCTCGATACTCTGGCCGCCGTCGCGTCCGCGCAGATGTTCGTCCAGCAGCCGCTCGAGCCCCGTCTGCCCGACCATGTCGCCGCGGCGATAGCGGCCCTGCTTGAGCTGTTCCTCGTTGGCCTCGCGCACGTAGCCGAGCAGGTGCGCGGCGAAGCGGCTCGTCGGATAGGTGCGCTGCGGCTCGACTTCCACGATCACCCCCGGCAGCTCGAGCTTCCACTCCTCGATCTTGGCCACGTCGTCGAGCGTCAGCCCACGGCGCACGCGGACGGGCAGCAGGGAGTCGGACGAGACGCGGGCGGCGGACTCTTCCAGCTCGCGGTACGGGATCCCGAGCAGGGCGGCGACCCGACCGAGGGCGACCTTCCGGCGCTCGGGCTCGCGATCCAGCTCGCGCGGAATCAGGGAGAGCGTGAAGGCCGGGCGATTGTCGACCAGCGGAACGCCGCGACGGTCGAACAGGATGCCGCGCGGCGCGGCCACCGGACGCACGCGGATCCGGTTCTTGTCGGAGGCGTCGAGGAATCGTCCGCCCTCGAGCACCTGCAGGTACCAGAGCTGACCGACGATCACCAGAAACGCGGAGAGGACGATCGCGGCGATGACGACGATCCGGCGCTCGCCGGCGTCGTGACGACCCTGGAGTCCTCGCTGGCCGGAGATCACGCTCACGACGCCCGCCGGCGGAACGTTTCGGCCCACGCCAGGGCCAGCACCAGGGCGGCGCCGAGGAAGCCGTTGTAGAGCGCCTGGGGGATCACGACGTACAGCATCAGCTCGCCGAACGGAACGTCGTAATGAAACATCTTGAGCAGCCCGAAACGCAGCAGTCCCTCGACGATGGTCAGCAGGGCCAGCCCCGGCACCTGCACGAGCGGTTGGGTGACCCTGAGCTCGCCGCCCAGCGCGCCGATGGCGAAGCCGGCCAGCGCCTTCGTCAGCGCCTGGACGCCGATGAGACCGCCGCCGGCCGCGTCCTGGAGCAAGCCGGCGACGAAGCCGGCGACGCAGCCGAACTCGGGCCCGCGACGGAGGGCCAGGAGCACGACCATGATGAGGGGCAGGTCGGGGAGCACGTCACCGATGCGGAGCGCGGGCGCGACGGTGGCCTGGGCCATCCCGCCCCCGAGCACCGTCAACGCCAGCAACGCCCGCATCGGTCAGTCGGCGGTCTTGACGAGGAAGGCCGTGGTGAGATCCGGCATCGCCTCGCCGGACACCAGCAGCACCTCGTCCACGCGGGCGAAATCGACCGCCGGCGCGAGCAGGGCGTAATGGAACAACGCGGAGCCGCGGTCGTCGATGGCGCGCACCCGTCCGATGGGAATGCCGCGGGGGAACACCCCGCCCAGGCCTGAGGTGACGATGACGTCGTCCACCGCGAGGCCGGCGCCGTCGCGGGCCATGTACTTGAAGCGGATCGTGCCGCGCGGCTCGCCCTCGACGATCCCGGTCGTGCGCGTGCGCAGCGCGTGGGCGCCGACCGTGGACGTGGGATCGGTGAGCACCTGGACGATCGAGGCGCCGGGGCGGACGTCCACGATGCGTCCCACGAGCCCCTCCGTCGAGATCACGGCGGTGAGGCGCTTGACGTCGTCGCCGCGTCCGCGATTGACGGTGAGGGACCGGACCCAGCCGCCCCAGTCGCGCGCGATCACCTCGCTGGCGAGGGTGGCGACGGGCAGCCGGTTACGCAGGGCGAGGAGCCCGCGCAGGCGCCGGTTCTCGTCGATCGCGTCGGTCACCCATAGAGCATCCACGCGCAGGCGCTGGTTCTCCTCGCGCAGGCGCCGGTTCTCGACACGCACGCCCTTCCAGTCGAGATAGGCCGACCACAGGCCGAGGGCCGCCCGCGGAACCGAGGCGAACGCGACCTGCACGGGGGTGGTGATGAACGCGACGGCGTCGGTGGCGCGGGCCCCGTGGCCGCGTGTCTGCAGGGTCAGCAGCCCGAGGCCGGCCACCAGGACCATGGCGAGGATGAGGAAGGGTCGGAGTTTCATAGGCGAAGCCCGCCGCCACTCAGGTCGGGATCGCGACCTTCTTCAAGAGGTCGAGCTCGTCGAGGACCTTGCCGGTTCCCAGCGCGACGCAGGACAGCGGGTCGTCGCCCGGAGTCACCGGCAGGTTGGTTTCTTGCCGCAGCAGATGGTCGAGCCCGCGCAGCAGCGCGCCGCCGCCCGTGATGATGATGCCCTTGTCCACGATGTCGGCGGCCAGCTCGGGCGGCGTGCGTTCGAGGCACGTCCGCACGGTCTCGACGATGGTCATGACGGGCTCGCGCAGGGCCTCGCGGATCTCCTCGTCCGTGATGATGATGGTCTTGGGGATGCCGTCGATGAGGTCGCGCCCCTTCACTTCCATCGTGCGCCGGTCGCCCCCGGTCGGGTAGGCGGAGCCGAGATTGATCTTGATTTCCTCGGCGCGGCGCTCGCCGACGAGGAGGTTGTAGTGCTTCTTGATGTACTGCACGATCGCCTCATCCATCTCGTCGCCCGCGATGCGGACGGACTTCGCGTACACGATGCCGCTGAGCGAGATGACCGCGACTTCCGTGGTGCCCCCGCCGATGTCGACGATCATGTTGCCGCCCGGCTCCTGGATGGGTAGCCCGGCCCCGATGGCCGCGGCCATCGGCTCCTCGATCAGGTACACCTCGCGGGCGCCGGCCTGCATGGCCGAATCACGCACCGCGCGCTTCTCGACCTGCGTGATGCCCGAGGGCACGCCCACCACGATGCGCGGGCGCACCAGCGTGCGACGGCGATGAACCTTGTTGATGAAGTAGTGCAGCATCTTTTCGGTCACGTCGAAATCGGCGATGACGCCGTCCTTCAACGGGCGGATCGCGACGATGTTGCCCGGGGTGCGGCCGATCATCGCCTTGGCCTCGCGGCCGACCGCCAACACCGAGTGGTCGGCCTGATGGATCGCGACGATCGACGGCTCGTTCAGCACGATGCCTTCACCGCGGACGTACACGAGGGTATTCGCGGTTCCGAGGTCAATCGCGAGATCGTTCGAGAACATTCCAGCGAGTAGATCGTAGAACATCGACGCTCCCATCGGCGCGAGAACATCCGGCCCGGTTTCGGGCCGCTACAGTAGCACAGCGTGTGCCACAGTGGAAAGGAAAACTCTTGTCTGACGGATATTTACGTCCTCGCCAATTTCCGCCCGTCCCTTTCCCGCTCGGCCTTCGCCAAAAGGGAAAAGTTTTCACGGGGTTCGAATATTGAGTTGACCAGAGATCAATCTTCGTGTAAAGCTTGCCGCGGTTCTGGCTCAGACCGGGTTCGTTAGCTCGGTTCGGTAGATGCCGTAGACCGAGACACACGCCGCGCGAGATCCAGTTCGCGCGGCGTTTTTGTTTGCCCTTCAATGTCGGGGGGCAACCCCGCCATCCCGGCGGGAGAACACGAGGGGCGGAAGTCCCCGAAAAGAGGTTGCGCGCATGGCACAGGGACGAGTGAAGTGGTTCAACGATTCAAAGGGATTCGGCTTCATCACCCAGGAGGGCGGGGAGGACGTCTTCGTCCACTACAGCGCCATCCAGGCCCAGGGCTTCAAGAGCCTCAGTGAGGGCGATCAGGTCGAATTCGAGGTCACGCGCGGTCCGAAAGGGCTACAGGCGGCCAACGTCAGGAAAGTCTAAGCGATCATCCTTCCGCTCCTCCGGGCTCGTCCTTCGGGACGAGCCCGGGTTCCCTCGCCAGCGACACGGTGGAGTTCGAGGGGTCCTTCCCTCGATAAAAAAATAGCCCCGACGAAGGCTGCGACGCGTCGTTGTCGCTGACGTCGCCCCGCTCGGTGAGGGCGGGATCGTCGGGGCCGGTGGTGCCTGGTCTCCCAGGCCGTCCACCTCAAGCTAGCGTGGACCTTGCCTAGGAGGCAACCACCTCACAGATCACCGTAGGTATACACATCGGCTGGATCACCTCCTATTCTCGGCAAGGGCGCCACGCGGGCCCAGTCCCACTGACCCAGAACCGGATGCCGACTCCCGGCCCGAGGCTCGGTCACGTCAGCCGCCGGCGGAATTGTCGGCGGGGACGCCGTTGGAGCGCTGTTGACGCTCCGACCGATTTCGTCCACATCGTACCTCAGCCCGCGCCGACGCCAAAAGGGAAATTGAAGCGCGCGAGCGCGGGTCTACTTCGTTACCAGCCGCTCGCGGTTGCGCTCGAACGCGGCCTTGCCGACGCCGTCGACTTTTTTCAGATCTCCGGGCTTCTTGAAGGGCCCGTGGGCCTCGCGATACGCGACGATGCGCTCGGCGACCTTGGGACGAATGCCGTCGAGGGTCGTCAGCTCCTTCACGCCTGCCGTGTTGATGTTCACCTTCGCCTCTGATCCCACCGTGGCCGACACGGTGGCCGACTGGCTCGACGCTTTCGCGGGCTTGTCGGCGGCCAGCGTGGTCCAGGGCGCGAGGGTCAGCGCGGTCACGATCACAGCCGTCCGCGTGCACCATGCGTGCATGTTCGTCCTCCGTCGTAGTCAACGAGTCACCGCAATGCTCGCGAGCGTGATCATTGAACTCACGCGATGGAGGACGGTCAATGTCCAATCTTTCAGACGGTCGGAGAGGGCTTCGCCCCCGGGCTAGTCGTCGGCGGGCTGGGCGAGACGGGTGAGGTAATCCTGCCACTCGACGGGGAGGAGCGATTGTTTTCGGGAGTTGCAGTCCTTGCAGGCGGGGACGACGTTACCGCGCAGGCTCCGGCCGCCACGGCCGAGGGGGACGATGTGGTCCATGCTGAGCGTCCCTTTCCCCACGCGCCGGCGGCAGTAGTAGCAGACGCCGTCGGCGATCCGGCGCTTCCACCACTGAGTGGCCCGCAGCTCGCGCGCCCGCGCCCGCTCGCGCTTCAGAACGTCAGGGTCTATCGGTGCGTAGAACTCATTCATGCGCCGACAGCTCGACCGACACCTCTTCCCACTCGCGCATCAGCCCGGCGACCCGCTCCTCGGCGCTCTTGCGCTCGGTGGCCACCGTACGCACGCGGTCGCCGTCCTTGTACAGCTCGGGATCGCTCAGCGCTTCGGCGAACTCGCGCAGCCGATCCTCGAGGTCGTGGATCTGGCGCTCGATCTCTTCGAGCCGCCGCCGCAGCGTCTTCACGGCGGGTGTCACCCGTTCGCGGCGGCTCTGGCCGCCCTCGGGCCGTGGTCGTGGGCCGGCGGGCGCCGGCGGCTCCTCGGCGCGCCGCGGGGCCGGGGGCGGCGTCACCACGCTTCGTGTCGTCGCTTCCACGTAATCGTCATAGCTGCCCGGATAGCTCGTGAGCACGCCGCCGGCGACTTCGAGCACCCGGGTGGCGATCCGGTTGATGAAGTAGCGGTCGTGGGAAATGAAGACGATGGTCCCGGGAAACTCGGCGAGGGCGTCCTCGAGGACCTCGCGGGACGCGAGATCCAGGTGGTTGGTCGGCTCGTCGAGACACAGGAACGCCGCCGGCCGCACCAGCATCTTGGCCAGGGCCAGCCGCGCCTTCTCGCCGCCGGAGAGGACGGCGACTTTCTTGTCCACCGCGTCACCGGAGAAGAGGAACGCGCCCAGCAGCGTGCGGAGCCGCGTCCGGGCGGCTTCCGGCGCCACCCGCTCCACTTCCTCCAGCACGGTGGCGGTGGGATCGAGCACGTC
This sequence comes from Candidatus Acidiferrum sp., assembly GCA_035317605.1. Classification (GTDB taxonomy): domain Bacteria; phylum Methylomirabilota; class Methylomirabilia; order Rokubacteriales; family CSP1-6; genus DATHGT01. The sequence goes on from DATHGT010000351.1 coordinate 18,470, forward strand.
GAGCTGGTGCTGCGCGTAATAGTGGACGGCGACGTGAGCGCCGAGCGTGCGCTCGCCGGCGTCGAAGGCCAGCACGCCGGCCAGGATGCGCAGCAGCGTCGATTTCCCGGCGCCGTTGACGCCGACCAGGGCCACGCGCTCGCCGCGCTCGACGTCGACGTCGACGCCGGCGCCGGCGTAGACCACGTTGTCCCCGTACGCCTTGCGCACGGAGGCGAGCGACGCCACGCGCCGGCCCGTGCGCGGCGGCTCCGGAAACGTGAAGCGGATCCGCCGTGGACCCTCGCCCACCTCCACGCGCTCCAAGCGCTCGAGCATCTTGACCCGGCTCTGCACCTGTCGCGCCTTGGTGGCCTGGTAGCGGAAGCGCTCGATGAAGCGCTCGATCTCCGCCACCCGCTTGGCTTGATTGCGCGCCTGGGCCTCGGCCAGCTCGCGTCGCGCCTCGCGCTCGACGAGAAAGCCGTCGTAGTCCGTTTGGTAGAGGGCCAGACCGGCCGGGGAGAGCTCGGCGATCGAGGTCACCATGCGGTTGAGAAAGTACCGATCGTGGGAGACGACGACCACGGCGCCGTCGTACGCGCCGAGAAAATCCTCGAGCCAGGCGAGCGACTCGAGGTCGAGATGGTTCGTCGGCTCGTCGAGGAGGAGCACGGACGGACGGAGCAGGAGCAGGCGCCCGAGGGCCGCGCGCATCCGCCAGCCGCCCGAGAACTCGGCGAGCGGACGCGCCATCTCGTCCGCGCGAAAGCCGAGCCCCCCGAGGATGGCTCGGCCCTGGGCCTCGAGCCGGTAGCCGCCGAGCGCCTCGAAGCGATGTTGGAGCTCGCCGTAGCGCCGCGTGAGGGTCTCGACCCCGCTCTCGTCGCCCCCCGCGGACTCCTTGGCGAGGTCGGCCGCGACGTCCTCCATCTCGCGCTCGAGGCGCCAGACGTCTTCGAACCCGCCGAGGACTTCCGCGATCACCGAGCCCACGCCGCCGTCGCCACCCACCTCCTGCGGCAGGTAGCCGGTGCTCGTTCCGCGCGGGCGCGTCACCCGTCCGCGATCGGGCTCCTCGATCCCCGCGAGGATCCGGCAGAGCGTGGTCTTGCCGACACCGTTGGGGCCGACGAGACCGATCCGCTCGCGTCCGCCAATCCGCCAGGAGACGTCGGTGAAGAGGGCCTGCCCGCCGTATCCCTTGGAGACCTCTTCGAGGAAGATCACGCTCGAGTCGTCAGCTCCTGCGCGCGGACTTCGGCCATGCCTCGCAGGGCGAAGAGCACGCGCACCACGCATTGCTGGACGAGGAGCGCGTCCTGCATGAACGGATCGGCGAGCCACTCCCGGCTCAGGCCGGCTTTCTCCCCGGTGAACCCGAGCGTCGGCGACAGGGTGGCAAGCCGCAGCAGGAGATCGTCCGGCGGCAGTCCCGCCGCGCGCAGCCGGGTCACCACGGCCGCGCGCACGGCCGCGTTCCAGATGCCGGTCAGGCCTTCGAGCAGCGCGGCGTAACAGGTCAGGTCGGGCTTGTCCTTGAATTGCTGGAGCACCATGGGGGCCAGCGGATTGACGACGGTGTCGCCCTCGTCGTCCACGCCGAACAGCGGGCCGATCACCGGGTCGCGCTGGACGGCGGGCAGCCGTTCGAGCAGCGCGAGTGTCGATTGCGCGGTCACGGCCGGAAGCTGGGCCAGCCGTTCCAGAAAAGGCAGGTCAGGGGCCATGGCTCATCCTCCCGCGGCGCGCGGTTCCGCGCGCGCCAGCTCCTGGGCGCGGCCCGGCGGGACCAGGAACGCCGCGAGCACCGCCGCCAGACACATCACGAGTCCAGCCATGAACACTCCGTGCAGGGCCTCGACCGCGGACAGTCCCCCGTGAAGGCGCTGGGCCATGACCGCCCCCATCACGGACAATCCGATCGCTCCGCCGACGGCCCGGAAGAACTGGGTCAGCGAGGTCGCGATGCCCAGCGCGGCCCTGGGGACCGCGCCCTGGACGGCGATGAGCATGGGCACCATGTTGAGCCCCATGCCGACGCCGGCGATCAACATGTGGCTCATCGCCATCGCCGGCGTGAGCGCCGCGTCCCAGCGCGTGAGCAACACGAACGACAGGGCCAGGCAGAGCATGCCCGCGAACACCACCGGCCGATAGCCGATCCGCAGCACGAGCCGCGGGCTCAGCGCTGATAGCACGACCCAGCCGATCACGAAGGGCGTGAGGACGAAGCCGGCGACGGTCGCGGAGCTGCCGGAGACGCGCTGGAGAAACAGGGGCACGAACGAGATCGCCCCGAACATCGCCATGCCCGCCAGAAAGCCGGTGACGATGGCGGCGAGCACGATGCGGTTGGCGAAGAGCGAGAGCGGGAGCATCGGCTCGCGGGCCTGGTGCTCGACCGAGACGAAGATGCCGAGGCTCACCGCGGCGACGACGAGCAACCCGACCACGTCGAGACTTCCCCACGTCCCGACTCGGCCCGCCTGCACCAGGGCCAGCAACAAGGCCGAGACGCCGACGGCGAAGAGCGCGATGCCGGCCACGTCGATCGTCGGCGTCCGCTCCGTGGCGCGGCCGCGAGGCAGGCCGCTGCCGATCAGCCACATCGCGATCGCGCCGAACGGCAGGTTAATGTAGAACACCCATCGCCACGACACGTAGTCGGTGAGCAGGCCGCCCAGCAGGGGGCCCACCAGCGAGGCCACGCCCCACACCCCGGAGATCATGCCCTGCATCTTGGCGCGGCGCTCGAGCCGGAACAGGTCGCCGATGATCGTCATCCCGATCGTGATCAGCGAGCCCGCTCCCAGCCCCTGGAGCATGCGAAAGAGGATCAGCTCGAGCATGGTTCTCGACAGACCCGACAGCGCCGAGCCCACGAGGAAGATGGTGAGTCCGGTGAGATACGCCGGCCGCCGGCCATAGAGGTCGGACAGCCGTCCCCACAGCGGCATCGTCACCGTGGAGGTCAGGAGAAACCCCGAGAAGACCCACGTGTACATGTGCAGCTCGCCGAGGCTGCCCACCACTTTCGGCATCGCGGTGGCGACCACCGTCGACTCCATCGCGCCCAGGAAGATCGACAACACCACGCCGATGACGGCGCGCCGAGTCCGCGGCTCCTCCATCAATGGCCGCCGGTGCAGGCGGCGCACTGACATCCCGCGCGCAGCTCGCGGTAGGGATAGAAGCTCTCGTGGGCGTCGGTCCAGGTCACGCGCAGACCGGCGGGCTGTTTCTGGATGTCGCGCGGCCAGCCCATGGCGGCGGTGAGCCGCTCGACGTCCGCGCACGCGCCGCACGGGCACGCGCGGCGGAGCCGCTCGAACGGATAGATGCTGCCGTGGCTGTCGGCCCAGGTGACGCCGACCGCGTAGCGCCCCACCAGGTGCACGTCGCCGGGGACGTTCGGATCCGGCTGCCCGATGATGGGCAGGGTGAGCTTCTTGTTCACGCGGTGCCTCCCCCCGTCGCCGGTTGCCCGAGCCTCATGCCGACGAGCAGGTAGTGGATCGCCAGCGACTGGTAGTCGCCCCAGACGCTCGCGCGGCGGCGAATCGCCTCTTCCGACAAGGTTCGCCCTCGCCCGTAGTGGTGGTCAAACACCTTGCGCACGGCGAGGTCCCCGGCGGGACAGGCGTCGCCACGCCCGAGGCATCGCGCGAGGTACCAGTCGGCGGTCCAGCGGCCGAGGCCTCGCAACGCGGTCAATTTCTCGATCACCTCGGTGCTGGGCGCGCCCGCCAGCGCGGTCAGATCGAGCTGGCCGGCGGTCACCGCCCGCGCCACGTCGCGGATGTACTCGGCCTTGCGGGTGGAGAACTGCATCGCGCGCAGGCTCGCCACGCGGACGCGAGCCAGGGCCTGGGCTTCGGGAAACGCGTACACCGTCTGCCCGCCGACGGCGACAGGCACGCCGTAGCGGCGAATGAGTCGCGCGCGCAGGGTGAAGGCGAACGTGAGGTTGACCTGCTGGGCCACGATCGATCCGACCAGCATCTCGAGGCCACCCGGCGCCAGCGTCGGCCGCATGCCGTAGAGCGCTGAGACCACGTCCGCCAGCACCGCGTCGGCCTTGGCCATCCGGTAGAAGCCGGGGAGATCGGCGTCGAGGCCGAAGATTCGCCGCACCTCGTGGGTCACCGCTTCTCGGACCCGCGGCGCACGGCTCGAGGGGACGCTCACCAAAAGCCGTACGTCGTCGACCGTCCCGCGCCAGCTTACCTCGTAGGGATACAGCGCCCCCTCCAGCCGCAACACGCGCCGGAACACGTCGCCGTCCAGCCGATTGACAGGATCCTCCCCCCAGATCCGATAGCGGGAAAGCGTCGCGCCCGCATCCAGCGGGCCCTCGGGAGAAAGCACGAATCTCATCGACAGATCACGCAGCCACTGAGTCTATCAGAGTGCCCGCGGGGCGGATCGACGAGCGCGATCGTCGAAACCGGGCGGTGTATCCGCCTTCGAATCCCGAAGGAGCGCGAAGCGCTCCGAGCTCTGAGCTGGGGGGTTTGGGGGGCCATTTCGGGGCCCCCCAAGTCGGTCGATGGCTCGGAAACGGGACCAGTCAGCCCGATGATCGTTCAGTGCCGCAGGTGGTACGGCACGTCCGTCACGATCACCTTCTTGCGGAAGAGCATCGCGCCCTTGATCAAGAGCGCGGTCTGGTTGTGGAGCAGATGCTGCCACCAGCGCGCCGGGATGAACTCCGGGAGCACGATGGTGACGATCTGATTGTCTCCGCCCTGCTCCAGGAGGTGATCGACGTAGTGCAGGAGCGGCCCCAGCAGAGACCGATAGGGCGACGTCAGCACGATGAGCGGCACGCCCATCCCCCACTTGGCCCACTTCTGCTCCAGACGGTGCGTGCGTTCCGGGTCCAGCTCGACGAAGACGGCCTTGGCGTTGACGGACAGGGTCTGAGCGTACTGGAGGGCGCGCACCACGCCGCGGTGGAGATCGCCGACGAGCACGAGCACGGTGTTTTGCAGGGGAGGCGGGGGCTCCATCGCGTCGAGCGAGAGCTGGGTCGCCACCTCGTCGTAATGACCGTGCATGATCATGAAGGTGAG
>DATHGT010000352.1:0-3595 GCA_035317605.1 Candidatus Acidiferrum sp.
GACCAAGCCGCTGAAGGGCGCGCGCATCGCCGGCTCGCTGCACATGACCATCCAGACCGCGGTCCTCATCGACACGCTCAAGGCGCTCGGTGCGGAAGTCCGCTGGGCGTCCTGCAACATCTTCTCGACCCAGGACCACGCCGCCGGGGCGATCGCGGCGAGCGGCACGCCGGTCTTCGCGTACAAGGGCGAATCGCTCGAGGACTACTGGCAGTTCACGCATCGCATCTTCGAGTTCGGCGACCGCGGGCCCAACATGATCCTCGACGACGGCGGCGACGCGACCCTGCTCGTGCACCTCGGCGCCAAGGCCGAGAAGGATCCGTCGGTCCTCGCCAATCCCACCAGCGAGGAAGAGACCGTGCTCTTCGAGTCCATCCGCCAGCGGCTGGCCAGTCAGCCCGGCTGGTACTCGAAGGCCGGCGCCGAGATCCGCGGCGTGACGGAAGAAACGACGACCGGCGTGCACCGGCTCTACCAGATGGCCAAGGAAGGCCGGCTGCGCTTCCCCGCCATCAACGTCAACGACTCGGTGACCAAGTCGAAGTTCGACAACGTGTACGGCTGCCGCGAGTCGCTGGTGGACGGCATCAAGCGCGCCACCGACGTGATGATCGCGGGCAAGGTGGCCCTGGTCGCCGGCTATGGCGAAGTCGGCAAGGGCTGCGCCCAGGCCCTGCGCGGACTGCAAGCGCAGGTGTGGGTGACCGAGATCGATCCGATCTGCGCGCTGCAGGCGGCCATGGAAGGCTATCGCGTGGTCACCCTGGACTACGCCGCCGAGCACGCCGACATCTTCGTGACCGCCACCGGGAACTATCGGGTCATCACCCACGAGCACATGAAGCGCATGAAGCACGACGCCATCGTGTGCAACATCGGCCACTTCGACAACGAGATCGACGTGGCCTCACTGCGCCAGTACAAGTGGGACAACATCAAGCCCCAGGTCGACCACATCCTCTTCCCCGACGGCAAGCGCATCATCCTGCTCGCCGAAGGCCGGCTGGTGAACCTCGGCTGCGCCACCGGCCATCCCAGCTACGTGATGTCGTCGTCGTTCGCCAACCAGGTGCTGGCCCAGATCGAGCTGTTCACCCGCGCCGAGAAGTATCCGGTCGGCGTCTACATGCTGCCCAAGCAGCTCGATGAGAAAGTCGCGCGCCTGCAGCTCACGCGGCTCAACGCCCAGCTCACCGAGCTCTCCGACGAGCAGGCGCGCTACATCAGCGTGGCCAAAGAAGGGCCGTACAAGCCCGAGCACTACCGGTACTAGCCCACGATGAAGTCCTTCGTCACCGTGCTCGCCCTGCTGGCCGCCTCGGCGCTCCATGCCGAGGCGGCCGGCGGGCTCGCCGACGGCCGCTACAACTGCTTCGTGTTTCTCGGCAAGCCGCCCAAGGCCACGATGACGGGCGCGCTGCTGATCTCGGGCAGCGCGTACCAGGTGAAGGACCAGGCCGTGCGCGGCGAGTACGACGTCGACCGGCAGAGCGGGCGCGTGAGCTGGAAGGGCAAGCCGCCGCTCGGCTTCCACGTCGGCGTGCTCGAGCCCGACGGCAAGATCCGCATGTACATCTCCGAAGCGGACATCGGCAACAAGTGGAAGGCCGCGCTGTGCTCGCCGGCGGCGGCCTCCGCGTCCGAGCCCACGGACACCAAGGCCGCCGCGGCACCGACAACGTCGGCGGCGGCGGGCGGCTTCAAGACCGGTGACCGGGTGGAGACCGAATACGCCGGGCTCTGGTATCCGGGAACGGTGACCAAGGTGGAGCGCGGCGGCTACGTCGTTCACTACGACGATCCCAAGTGGAACGACGTGTGGGTCGAGGCCAAGCGCGTGAGGGCCAAGCGATGAGCGACGTCGTCCACGTCCACGACAAGGGCCGCGTGCGCACGATCGTGCTGGATCGACCAGCCAAGATGAACGCGCTCACCCACGAGCTGGCCTGGGCCATCGTTGGTGAAGTCCAGAAGGCCGCGCACGACGACGACGTATGGGTGATCGCTCTCACCGGTCGCGGCAAAGCGTTCTGCGCCGGGCTCGACCTCTCGGGGCCGGGCGAGGACGTCTCGCCGCTGCCCCCGCAGGAGCGGCTGATGGACGACGTCTCGTGGGTGGGGCGCTTCGCGCTGGTCCTGCGCCACGAGTGCGACAAGCCGGTGGTGGCCGGGCTGAACGGGGTGGCCGCCGGCGCCGGCATGTCGCTGGCCATGGCCGCCGACATGCGCATCGCCGCGCGCAGCTGTCGGCTCGTCGCCGGCTATCCGCGCATCGGCGCCTCGCCGGACGGCGGCCTCACCTGGACGCTGCCCCAGGCCGTGGGGTACGAGCAGGCCATGCGCTTCCTGCTCGAGAACCGCACCGTCGACGCCGACGAGGCGCTCCGGCTCGGGTTCGTGGGCGAGGTCGTCGACGACGAGCGGCTGGACGCGCGACTGGCCGAATACTGCGCGCAGCTCGCCGAGCGCGCGCCCCTCGCCAACCGGCTCACCAAGCGCGGGATCGCCCGCGCCACCGCGATCGATCTCGAGGATCACCTGCGCTACGAACTGGCCAACATCCGGCGCGCGTTCGCGAGCGAGGACGCGGCCGAGGCGCGGCGCGCCTTCTTCGAGAAGCGCGCCCCGTCGTTCAAAGGACGCTGACCATGACGCTTTCCGACGACGTCAAGCGACTGCTCGACGGACCGAACTTCGCCCACCTCGCGACCCTCATGAACGACGGGTCGCCCCAGATCGCGCCGGTGTGGGTGGGCCGCGAGGGCGACCGCATCCTGATCGCCACCGGTGAAGGCTCGCTGAAGGCGAAGAACACCCGGCGCGACGCGCGTGTCGGCCTCTCGCTGCTGGACTTCGCGAACCCGTACGAAGAAGTGCAGATCCGCGGCCGGGTCGTCGAGCGTCGCCCCGACGGCGACCTCGGCATCATGGACAAGATCTCGCACAAGTACACGGGCGCCCCGTTCCCCCGCCGCGACCCCGCCGGCCGCATCGTGCTGGTCGTGGAAGCCGACCGCGTCCGCCACCACGTCCTGCCCTTCCGCCACACCCCCGCCCGCCCGGCCTGATCGGGGCCGTATGTGAAACATGATATGCTCAGCGGGTGAAGACCATCACCGTTCGCGACCTCCGCCAACGATGGCCCCAGGCCGAGGCCCTCCTGCAGGTCGAGAAAGAGATCCTCATCACCCGCGACGCCAAACCGGTCGCCAAGCTCGTCCGCGTCACCGAGCAGCCGAAGGCACGAAAGCGGTTCGACCCGGCGGCTCACGGGCGGTGGCAGAAGCGGATGGCCCGCGGCAAGGTCTCGCACTGGGTCGATCGCGCGATCACCAGCGCCCGCGAAGATCGGCGCTGACGCGCCCGTCGAGTGATCTACCTCGACACCAGCTGCCTCCTGAAGCTTTTGCTCGAAGAGCCCGAGAGTGAGGCCGTGCGGGCCGCGGTGGCTCGGGAAGTCGACGTGATCGTCTCAGCGCTCGCAGAATTGGAGGCGGCGGTCCAGCTCCGGGCGGGCTGGCGGTCCGGCGCGTATGGCGAAACACGTTATCGGGCCTACGTGGGGCGGTTGAACGTCTTTCGGGAAACGGAC
>DATHGT010000353.1:0-11668 GCA_035317605.1 Candidatus Acidiferrum sp.
AGCACCACGCACGCCTTGGGCACCTCCCCCGCCTCCGCGTCGTCCTTGCGGAACACCGCGCAGTCGAGCACGGCGGGATGAGTGAGCAGCACGGCCTCCAGCTCGGCGGGCGCCACCTGCAGGCCCTTGTACTTGATCAGCTCCTTGGTGCGATCGATGATGAAGAAGAACCCGTCGGCGTCGACGTAGCCCACGTCGCCGGTGTGATACCAACCCTCGGCGTCGATGGCCTCCGCGGTGGCGGCGGGCTGGCCCAGGTAGCCCTTCATGATCTGGGGGCCGCGCATGAGCAGCTCACCGTCCTGGCCGATGCCGACCTCGGCGCCCGTGTCCACGCTGATCAGCTTCACCTCGGTGTTGCAGACGATCTTGCCGCTGGCCCCCGGCTTCCACGGCGCGTTCCGGGTCGGGCTCAGGTGCGTCACCGGGCTGGCCTCGGTCATGCCGTAGCCCTGCGTGACCGGGCAGTTGAGCTTCGCCGCGAGTTCACGCGCGACGTCATCGCTGAGCGGCGCCGCTCCGCAGAACACGAGCCGCACGCTCGAGAGGTCGAACTGGCCGACGGCCGGACTCTTGGCCATCCCCAGCACCACCGGAGGCACCAGGGGCAGGATGGTCGCGCGGTATTTCTGGGCGAGCGTGAGGAACTCCATGAAATCGAAGCGCGGCATGAGAACCGTGGTGGCGCCGTTGACGAGATTCAGGGCCAGGATCACGACCAGCCCGTAGATGTGAAAGAGCGGCAGGAAGACGAGCACGACATCGCCCTCGCGCGGGCCCTCCCAGTCGGTCACCCCGAGGCACTGGTGGAGGTTCGACACGACGTTGGCGTGCGTGAGCATCACGCCCTTGGGCAGCCCGGTCGTGCCGCTCGAATAGGGCAGCATCACCACGTCGTTCCGGACGTCGATGGTCACCGCGGGCGGCGACGGCGGCGACGCCAGCAGCTCGGCGAAGGGCCGCGCGCCCTCCGCCGCGTCGAAGGCGAAGATCTCCTCGACGCCGGCCTGGGCCGCGGCCTCCCTGGCCTTGTCGAGACACGACGCCACCGTGATCAGGAAGCGTGCGCGGCTGTCCTGGAGCTGCTTGGTCAGCTCGCCCACCGTGTAGAGCGGGTTGACCGTCGTGCAGACGCCACCCACCGAGGCGACGGCCAGTAAGACCACCGCGTACTCCGGGATGTTGGGGCTGTAGATCGCGAACACGTCGCCCTTCTTGAACCCCATGCGATGCAGGGATCCGGCCGCGCGCTTGACCTGATCGGCGAGGTCACCGAAGGTCAGCGTGCGCCCGGTGGGCCCATCGATGATCGCCGGGTGGTCGCGCAGGCGCTCGGCGTGTCTGAGCACGAAGTCGGCGAAGGGAACGTCGGCGATCGCGACGTCCGGCCACGCACTCTTGAAGATCATGCGCCCGCCGCCTCTCAGCGCCGGGGCAGCATGCGGATCACGGGATCGAGGTTCTTGGGGTCGGGGGTGAAGCCGACGCCGAGGGCGCGGATGGTGGCCACCACCGCGTCGTTGAAGGGCGTCTTGACGCCGCGCTGCTTGCCCTGCTCGCACACATAGCCGTTGAGGTAGTCGATCTCCGTGCGCCGCTTCTTGATCACGTCCTGGAGCAGCGAGGGCTGGCCGCCGCCGCGCTTGCGCGCGATCTCGGCGATGTCGTCGAGGAGCTGGGCCAGTCCCCTGCCCTCGTAGGCGTCGACGTAGCGCTGGGTGGGGATGCCGTAGATCGGCTCGACCTCGTGACCGACCGCGCGGCCGACCATGATGGCCTCGGCCCCCACGTGCACGCCGACCGCGGAGACGTTGGGATCCGTCCGGACCTGCAGCGTGCCGAACCCGGTGAGCCCGGCCAGCGGATTGGCCATGCAGTTGATGGCGAGCTTCGACCACCGCTCGCCGAAGAGGTTGGTGGTCACCTTGCTCCCGGCCACCCCGTTCATGATCTCGGCCAGCTCGCGGGCGCGCGGGGTGTCGCGTCCGTCGTGCTCGCCGATCTTGAACCCGATGTCCGCGCTGTCGGTCCGCATGGCGTGGCCGGCCTCGTACATGCCCGCGCTGATCGTGATCACGCAGCCGAGCGTGCGGTGCTTGCCGGCCACCGCCGCCACCCGCTCGTCGTTGATCCCGTTCTGGAAATCGACGACCACGCCGTCGGGCTTGAGGTAGGCCACGGCGAGCGCGGTCGCCCACTCGGTGTCGTACGATTTCACCGCCACGAACACCGCGTCGAACGGCTCCCGAACCGACTGCAGCTCGTGGATGTGGATGGCCTTGACGTTGGGCACGACCTGATCGCCGATGGTCCCCGACAGTCTGAGCCCCTTGGTCCGGATCGCCTCGATGTGCTCCGGCCACTGGTCGATGAGGGTCACGTCCCGCCCCGCCTTGGTGAGACACCCGCCGACCACGCTGCCGATCGCCCCCGCCCCGATGATCCCGATCCGCTCGATCACGTGCAATTCCTCCTTCGAAGCGTGTACGAAACGACGCTCATTGTAGCCCCGTTCGCGCGCGGGTCAGCCCGGCGCGGCGAGGAGTCGGAGGCACGTGGATTGCCCTTGCAGGCTGTCCCGATGTCTGTTATCAGAAGACAATTTATTCCCTGGGACGTCCGGGAACTCGCTGCGGAGGACGCGGACTATGGCCATATCAACTTCGACAACTGTCAGCCTCCCCATTCCGTCGTCTCGGCGGGAAATGGGCTGGGGCGAGCGGGTCCAGCGTGCGCTGACGCACGACCGGACCCTGGGTTACCTGTTCCTCTTCCCGGCGATCCTCGTCATCGTCGGCTTGGTCGCGTACCCGTTCGCGAGCGCCATCGTGATGACCTTCCAGGCGAAGACGGCCGGAGCGCCGGGCCGCTACATCGGGCTGGAAAACTACCGGGAGCTCTTCAGTAGCGAGCAGTTCCTGCGCACGGTCATGAACACGGTCGTCTACACCGCGGTCGGCGTGGGGGTCAAGTTCCTCTTGGGGCTCAGCATGGCGCTGGTCCTCAACCAGGAGCGCTTCTGCAACAACCTGTTCCGCTCGTTTCTCCTCGTCCCCTGGGCCATCCCGACCGTGATGTCCGCGCTGAACTGGCGCTGGATCTTCGACGACGCCAGCGGGCTCATCAACAACGTCCTCGTACGGCTGAACCTGATCTCCGAAACCATCTCCTGGCTCTCCGATCCGAACCTCGCGATGCTCTCGGTCATCGTGGTGGTCGTCTGGCAGGGCACGCCATTCTTCACCATGAGCTTCCTGGCCGGCCTGCAGGCCATCCCCAAGGAGCTCTACGAGGCGGCGGAGATCGACGGGGCGTCCGTGCTGCAGCAATTCACCAACATCACGCTGCCGCGCCTGCATCCGATCTTCGTCACCGCGACGATGCTGTCGGCCATCCTGACCTCATCCGCCATCCAGTTCGTCCTGATCCTGACCAACGGAGGGCCCGCCGACAAGACCATGATCTTCTCGGTCCTGTCCTATCACCTCGCGCTGGGTGGAGCCCAGCGCCTGGGGATGGGCGCCGCCGTGTCGCTGATCTTCTTCCCCGTTCTGGTCGTCTTCATCGTGTTCTTGACCCGCCGCATGCTGCGCGAGAAGGGGGAATAGGTCATGGCGCGGAAAATGACGACCCAGCGCCGCGCCCTCAAGGGCCTGGGCAACGGCGTCCTGGTGGTGATGATCCTGTGGACGGCGATCCCCTTCTACTGGATGATCGTCACCTCCCTGAAGTACGACAAGGAAATCTACGGGTACGAGGCGACCCTGATTCCCCAGCGGCCCACCATGGCCAACTACGCCACCGTGTTTCGCGAGACCCCGTATCTCCTCTACTTGCGCAACAGCGTGGCGGTCGCCGTGGGCTCCACCATCCTGTCCATGATCATCGCGGTACTGGGCGCCTACGCCATCGCCCGGCTCAATTTCCCCGGCCGGGCCCTCCTCGCGCGCAGTCTGGTGTTCACGTACCTCGTGCCCACCTCGCTGCTCTTCATTCCCATGTTCGCCCTGATGAGCATGCTCAGACTCACCGATAGCTTGCACGGGCTCATCATCGCGTATCTGGGGTTCGACGTGCCGTTCTGCACCTGGCTCCTCATGGGCTATTTCAAGTCCGTGCCGGTGGAGCTGGAGGAAGCGGCCCGGGTCGACGGTTGTAACCGTGTCGGCGCGCTGTTGCGGGTGGTGCTGCCGATGTCGCTCCCGGCCCTGGTGGTGGTGACGTTCTTCTCGTTCACGCATGCCTGGAACGAATTCCTGTACGCCTACGTGTTCACCAGCACCACCAGCGCCCGGACGGTGACCACCGGCCTGGTGAACTTCATGTCGCAGGACGTGTTCTTCTGGGGGCCGCTGATGGCGTCGACCGTCATGAGCGCGCTGCCCCCGGTCCTCATGTTTCTCGTCTTCCAGCGCTGGGTGGTCAAGGGCCTGACGCTGGGAGGCGTGAAGGGATAAGGAGGTCAGGCGATGTTGACCCGACGCGCGATCCTGAAGCACGGAACGACCGCCACCGTCCTCACCACCGCCCCGTGGTGGCTGGTGCGCAAGGCCCACGCCGCGCGCTCGGCGAAGCTCGTCGTGTGGAATCCGGCGGCGCTGGCCCCGCAGGTCGACAAGATCATGCAGGAGCAGTGCTACGCCTACGCCAAGCAGGCGGGGATCAAAGAGAACGAGATCGACTATCAGATCATCGGCGGGCCCCAGCTGCTGCCCAAGGTGGTCGCGGCGCTCGAGGCCGGAAACCCTCCGGACATCACCCGGTTCATCGGCGGCTACGCGCAGCTCTATCGAGAGCAAGGCCACCTGTTGGACGTGACCGACATCGTCAACAAGATGCAGAAGGTGCCGGGCGGGCTCTTCCCGGTCTCGCTTCCCGGCGTCATGCATCAAGGCAAGGCGTGGGCGGTGCCGCAGTCGGTCAGTCCCTGGACGATGGTCACGCGCATGGATCTCCTCGAGCAGGCCAAGGTCGAACATCCCAAGACGTGGGATGAGTTCATCGAGGTCTGCAAGAAGCTGCAGAAGCCGCCCAAGCTCACCGGCTTCGGCCTCTGCCTGGGCCTGCAGAACGACACCGATAACAACGTGATGAACATCATCTGGGGATACGGCGGCAAGCTCGTCGAGGCGGACAACAAGACCGTGGCCCTGAACTCGAAGGGCACCATCGCGGCCGTCCAGATGATCGCGGACATGTACAGCAAGCACAAGATCATCCCCAAGGGCGCGATCGCGTGGGACAACACGGGCAACAACAAGGCCTATCAGTCGCGCCAGGTGGTCTACGTGCTCAATCCCAGCAGCATCTACGCCCATCTCGCGGACTCCGACAAGGAGCTGTACAACGTCACGGGCCTGATGCCGATCCCCGCGGGCCCGGCCGGCGCCATCGAGGAGCTCTCGACCGCGGAGTGGCTGCTCTTCAGGCACAACCCCTATCCCGAGGTGGCCAAGGGGCTGGCCGAGTACTGGATGGCCCCAGAAAATCTTCGCGTGATGATCGAGGAAGGCGACGGGCGGTGGGGGCCGCCGTACAAGGGCATGTACGACTCCGCGTTCTGGAAGCGGCCGGTCTTCCGGCACTGGCGGCCCATGCTCGAGCGTGGCCGTCAGTTCCCCTCTCCCGGCGCCATGAGTCCCGCCGCCGGCGAAGTGCTCGCCACCTTCACCATCGGTCGCATGATGCACCGGGTGCTGGTCGAGAACTGGAACGCCGAGAAGGCGGTCGCCGAGGCGCACAAGAAGGTCGCGGAGATCTACGCGCGGCATCAGAAGGGGTAAATCTGCGCGTCCTGATCGCACTCCTGGTCGTCGTGCTTGGTGTGGCCGGCCCGGTCTCCGGACAGGGGCCGGCCTTCTACGAGGGCAAGACCATTCGCATCGTGGTGGGGCTGGCCGCGGGCGGCGGCTTCGACACCTACGCCCGGCTGGTCGGCCGCCACCTCGGTAAGTACGTCCCCGGCAAGCCCGCCGTCATCGTCGAGAACATGCCCGGTGCCGGCGGCCTCATCTCGGCCAACTACCTCTACCGGATCGCCAAGCCCGACGGGCTCACGCTGGCCCACTTCAACGGCTCGCTGATGATGGGCCAGGTCCTCGGCCAGCCCGGCATCGAGTTCGACGCGCGCAAGTTCGAGTTCCTCGGGGCGCTGGTCAAGGAAGACGTGGTCTGCGGACTGACGAAGGCGAGCGGAATCACCTCGGTCGACAAGTGGCTCGCCGCGCGCGCGCCCCTCAAGCTCGGCGGCGTCTCCGCGGGCAGCCCCGTCGACAACAGCGCCAAGATCCTGAAAGCGGCCCTCGGCCTACCGCTCCAGGTCGTCTCCGGCTACAAGGGCACCGCGGAGATCCGGCTCGCCGCTGACGCCGGCGAGGTGGCCGGCGCGTGCTGGGCGTGGGAGTCGATGCGCGCGACGTGGCGAAGCGGTCTGGAGGGAGGCCAGGTCGTGGTGGTGCTCCAGCTCACGGCCAATGCGTTCGCCGATCTGCCCGGGGTGCCGCTGGCCATCAACCTGGCCAAGACCGACGAGGCGCGCCAGCTCATCCAGACGGCGCACCACGCCGGCGCCTACGCGCGGCCGTTCTACCTGCCGCCCGGCGTCCCCAAGGACCGCGGCCGGATCTTACGGACCGCGTTCGAGGAGATGACCAGGGACAAGACGTTCCTGGCCGAAGCCGACAAGATGAAGCTCACCATCGAGCCCGTGACCGGCGACGAGATGACCCGGATGGTTCACGACCTGTTCACGCTCGATCCCACCATGCTCGCCAAGCTGAAGGACATCCACTATAAGTAGTTAGCCTCACACCGCGTATTTCTTGATCGCGGCCTGATCGAAGGCGAGGCCGAGGCCCGGCTTCTTCGGGACCACGAGCTGGCCGTTCTCGATCGGCGGCGTCTCCTCGAAGAGCCGGAGCGTCCACGGCATGTACTCGACGGTGAGGCCGTTGGGAATGGCCGCCACGAGATGGACGTGGATCTCCGGGACCAGGTGGCTGACCACCGGCAGGTTGAAGGCCTCCGCCATGCCCGCGATCTTCATCCACTGGGTGATGCCGCCGGCGCGCAGGAGGTCGATCATCACGATGTCGATGGACCGGTGCTCCAGCATGTGGCGGAAGGGCACGATGCCGTAGTGGTACTCTCCGGCCGCGATGGGCGCGGTCAGCGCGTCGGCGATGCGCGCGAGCCCCGGAAAATCGTCGTGGGCGGTCGGGTCCTCCAGCCAGAACAGGTGATAGTCCTCGATGCGGCGGCCGACCTCGATCGCCTGGTTGACGCTCCACAGCTGGTTGATGTCGCACATCAGGTCGACGTCGGGGCCGATGCCCTCGCGCATCACCCGCACGCGCTCGACCGACGCGGCCACCGTCGGCTCGCTCCCGCACTGCATCTTCATCTGCCGGAAGCCCATGTCGCGCAGACGCGGACCGGCCTTGGCGAGGTAGTCGATCGGGTGCGGGCGCATCAAGGCGCCGCTCGCGTACGTCGGCACGCGCTCGCGCAGGCCGCCGAGCAGCGCGCACACGGACTGGCCGAGCGCCTTGCCCTTGAGGTCCCAGCACGCCATGTCGATCGCCGACAGCGCGAGCGTGAAGATCCCGCCCGGTCCCGAGCTGCCGGCGGCGCGGCGCAGCTTGGCCGCGATGGCCTCGGTCTGCGTCGGGTCGTCGCCGATCAGCAGGTTCGCGAGCCCGTCGACCGCGCCGCGCAGGGTCGCGGTCAGCGCGCCGCCGAAGAACGTGAGCCCGATGCCGACGAGCCCCTGATCGGTGCCCAGCTCGAGCAGGGCGAACTCGCGGGTGTCGGTGGGCGCGGGCAGCCCGACGATGAGCGGGTTGTCGCCGGGAGTGCGCAGATGTCGGGTGGTGACGTGAGTGATTTTCATGGCGGATAAACTACCATGGGGGGCCTAGCCGCGGGCCCCCCAAGCCCCCCCGATGATCTTCCCTCAGCCCCCGACCACGCCGACGGCCTGGATCTCGATCTCCATGCCCGGGCGCGCGAAGTTGGTGACCGTGATGAGCGCGCTCGCCGGAAAGTTGCCGCCCGGGAACAGCTCGCGGCGAATCTCGACGAAGCGGTCGCCGAAGCGCGGCTCCTTGATGAACACGGTCATGGTCACGAGATCGGCGAGGGTGCCGCCGGCCCGGCGCAGCGTCTGGTCCATGAGCGCGAACACCCGCCGGGTCTGCGCCTCGAAGTTGCCGGCGATGTCCTTGCCGTCGCCGTCCACCGTGGCCGTCTGGCCGGCCAGCCACACCGTGCGTCCGCCCTCGGTGATGACCGCGGGCGAGTACGCGCGCGATCGTTGCGCGTCGGTTCCCTGGAGATATTCGGCCATGTCCCCTCCCTCCACACGTTGGCGTGCGACGCGCGGGATCGTAGCATGGGGTAGACTTCCGCCCATGGACGCCCTCGATTTCTTCCTGGTCCGCTACGACCAGGTCCACCGAGTGCTGGGCGATCCCGCCATCAAGCAGCTCGGCGAGACGCAGTGGCGAAGCCGCCCGCATCCCGGCGTCAACACCATCGTGTGGCTCCTCTGGCACATGGCGCGGGTCGAGGACGTCGGGGTGAATCGCTTCGCGGCCGATCGCCCACAGGTGTTCGAGGACGGATGGCTGGCCAAGCTCGGCGTGGGGCGTCGCGACGTCGGCACCGGCATGACCGACGCCGAGGTCGACGAGTTCTCCACGCGCGTCGACCTCGACGCGCTGCACGGCTACTGGGACGCGGTCACCCGGCGCACGCCCGAGGTGGTGGCGAGCCTGCGCGGAAGCGATCTCGACGCGATCGTGCCCAAGGAGCGCGTCGAGCGCGTCGCGTCCGCCGAGGGCGCGGTGGCCCCCGGCGCCGAGTGGCTCACCGAGTTCTGGGCGGGCGGCCGCAGCCGGGCCTGGGTGCTGGCCCAGACGCCGCTATTGCACGTGTACGGTCACTACTTCGAGGCCCGCGCGGTCGCCGGCATGTGGGGCGCGCGCAGTCTCTGAAACGGAGATCCCATGACCACGACCGTTCGCTTCGATCAGAGCGCGCCGTACGAAGTCGACGAAACCGACGTCGTCTACGCCAAGCCCGACGGCAAGGAGCTGCTGGCGCGCGTGTATCGCCCGAGGGGGACGCCGGCCGCGCCGCTGATCGGGATCGTGGACGTGCACGGCGGCGCCTGGAACCGCGGCGACCGGACCGTGGGCGTCAACGTGGGACGCGGGCTGGCGGCGGCCGGCGTGGTGGTCGCGTCGCTCGACTTCCGCCAGGGTCCGGAGCACAAGCATCCGGCGGCCAGCGCCGACATCTCGGCGGGATTGCGATGGATGCGGGCCCACGCCCAGCGCCTCGGCGTCGACCCCGCGCGCATCGGCCTCTCCGGCCAGTCGAGCGGCGGCCACCTGGCGCTGCTGAACGCGATCCGGCCCGGCTTCGCCGCGTACGCGGGCACGCCGCCGGTGACGCCCGACGGCGCCCTCGGCGCCACGGCGGGCAACGATGCCGTCATCTTCGTGCTCGCCGGGTATCCCGTCTGCGATCCGCTCGCGCGCTTCCGTTACGTTCAGAAGCGGGCCGAGGAGCCCGGGTTCGACGCGAGCCGGCTGATCGCGTCCCATCACGGATACTTCGTCGACGAAGCCGCCATGGCCGAGGCAAGCGTCACCCGGATCGTCGCGTCGGGCGAGACGCGCGTGTTGCCGCCGGTCTGGGTGGCCCACCCCGAGCTGGACGACAACGTCCCGACCGAGATCACCGACGCCTTCGTGACCGCCTACGAGAAGGTCGGCCGTGTCGAGCACGTCTTCTTCCCCGGCGCCCGCCACGGCTTCCTGCAACAGCCCAGCGCCGACACCGACAAGGCTATCGCGCTGATGCGGGAGTTCATCGCCCGCCTCTGACGCGGGCGGCGGAGCCCGACGCGCTCAGCCGCGACGAGCGTCCGCGAGGGCTTCTTCGGGCGTCCGACAGGTGACGACCGCCGAGCCGCGTGTTCGCTGTTCGCGATCGCGCGACACCAGCGTCGTTCCATATCGATGGGCGACTGCGAGGTAGACGGCGTCCGCGGCGCGTAGCCGATACGTCGCCGCCAGTTCCGCCGCCTGGCGGGCCGTTGCGGGGGTCAGCGTCACGAGAGTGACGTGGGCGAGCGCCGCCGTCGCGTCAGCGTATTCGAGCGCGCCCGCGCCGTCGTCGCTCGCGCGAGCCACGGCGGCCGCGATCTCCGGAATGACGAGCACCGGCACCACCACGGGATCCCCGCGCTCCTGGATGACGGTGAGAAGGCGCAGGCTCGCGGCGTGGCCGTGCTCGTGCGGGTTGAACGCATTCACGAAGACGCTCGCGTCGATCGTGTAGCGGAGACTCGGCGGGCGTCTCGTCCGCCGTCGGCGGCGTGGCCCCCCGGTCGCGGCAGCCATCGCTATCGGCGCATCTTCGACAGGACTCGAACCCCGCTCGTGCCTGGCCGGAAGCGGCCTTCGAGCCGGCGGCCGGCGCGGAGGAACGCGTCCCACGCTGTCGAGGCGTCGGCCGCCTCGGTGCTCGGCGGCCGGCCGTCCGCGGCGAGCGGCAAGATCACGCCTACGGTCCGGCCTCGGTGCGTCACCAGATAGGCCGCGCGCGCCTCGCGCACCTCGCGCACGATGCGAGCCGCGTGCGTCTTCAATTCCCGGACGCCAACGCTCTTCTTGGCCGGCGGCGTCCGCGTTCCTCGGTCAGAGTGGTCCTTCATGTGACCACATTAGGAATGTCCGCGATCGTTGTCAAGCGCCCGGACGATGGCGACCGCAGGACGTCACTTCGCGAAGAACGCCTCCAGGGCGGCGCGCGTTTCGTCGGGGGCTTCCTCGGCGAGGAAGTGGCCGCAGGGCAAGCCTTCGCCCTGGACGTCGGCGGCCCAGCGGCGCCACGTCTCGATGACCTGACGGCGCTTGTGGGAGCGGCCCCGGTCGCCCCAGATGGCGAGCACGGGGCAGCCGATCTTCCGGCCGGCCTTCAGATCGTCCTCGTCGAGCTGGCAGTCGACGAACGCGCCGGCGCGATAGTCCTCGCAGCTCGCGTGGATCACCTCGGGATCCTTGAAGCAGCGGACGTACTCGGCCAGCGCCTCGTCGCTGAAGCAGCTTCGCGTGCCCGTCCACGTCCCCAGCATGTGGCGGATGAAGTATTCGGGGTCGGCGCCGATCAGCCGCTCCGGGAACGGCGGCGGCTGGGCCAGGAAGTACCAGTGGAAGCTGCCGAGCGCGCCGGCGCGGTCGACGGCCGCGAACTGCTCGTAGGTCGGCACGATGTCCAGGACCGCGAGCTTGGTCACGCGCTCGGGATGATCGAGGGCCATGCGATAGGCCACGCGCCCGCCCCGATCGTGGCCCGCGACGAAGAACCGCTCGAATCCCAGCGCGGCCATCACCTCGACGAGGTCGCCCGCCATGCGCCGCTTGGAATATCCGGCGTGATCGTCGCCGGCCGGCGGCCGGCTGCTCGCGCCGTAGCCGCGCGAGTCCGTGGCCACGACGGTGAAGCGCTCGGCGAGGCCGGGAGCGATCTTGTGCCACATGGCCTTGGTCTGCGGATAGCCGTGCACGAGCAGCAGCGGCGGGCCACTCCCCTTCTTCACGGTCTCGATCTCGGCCTCCGTGGTCTTGATGCGCAAGCGCTCGAAGCCTTCGAACAT
>DATHGT010000354.1:0-10922 GCA_035317605.1 Candidatus Acidiferrum sp.
CGCATGCGCCACGATCCCCAGCGCCCGGACTGGCCGGACCGCGACCGCCTGATCCTGTCCAAGGGCCACGCGGTGCCCGCCCTGTACGCCGCGATGGCGCGCGCCGGCTACTTCCCGGAGGACCGCCTGATCACGCTGCGAAAGCTCGGCAGCCCGCTCCAGGGACACCCCGATCGCACCGCGCTCCCCGGCATCGAGGCCGCGACGGGCTCGCTCGGCCAGGGGCTCTCGATCGCGGTGGGCATGGCGCTCGGTCTGCGGACGAGCGGATCGCCGGCGCGCGTGTACTGCATCATGGGCGACGGCGAGATCCAGGAAGGTCAAGTCTGGGAGGCCGCGATGGCCGCTCCCGAGCTGGGCCAGCCCGATCACCCGCTCGACAACCTGACCGTCATCCTCGATGAAAACCGGATCCAGCTCGACGACTTCGTGGCCAAGGTGCGCGACATCGAGCCGGTCGCCGCGAAGTGGAAGGCGTTCCGCTGGCCGGTCATCGAGATCGACGGCCACGAGGTCGGGCAGATCAGGAAAGCGCTCGACGAAGCGGAAGCGACACGCGGGGTGCCGACCTTCATCGTGGCCCACACCGTGAAGGGCAAAGGCGTGTCGTTCATGGAGAACAACGTCGACTGGCACGGCAAGGCCCCCAAGCCGGCCGAGGCCGTTCAGGCGATCCGCGAGATTCTCGGGGTGACCGAGGCGGCCTGGGACGAGTATCTGAAGACTGACACCGCGACCCGCGCGCTCGTCGCCGAGCTCCACGGGCTGGAGAAGAAATAATGGCCTCCAAAGCGACCCGGGCCGCCTTCGGCGAAGCGCTCGTCGATCTGGGGGCGCGCGATCCGCGCATCGTCACCCTCGACGCCGATCTCTCGAAATCGACCATGACGTCAGCCTTCGCCAAGAAGTATCCCGACCGCGCCTACAACCTCGGCATCGCCGAATCCAACATGGTGGGCATCGGCGCCGGGCTCGCCCTGACCGGCAAGATCCCGTTCGTGTGCTCGTTCGCGTGCTTCGTGGTCGGACGCTTCGAGACCATCCGCATCTCCATCGCCTACACCAACGCCAACGTCAAGATCGTGGGCACGCACGCGGGCATCGCCATCGGGGAGGACGGCTACAGCCAGATGGGCCTGGAGGACGTCGCGTGCCTCCGCGCGCTGCCCAACGTGGCCATCGTCCAGCCCGCCGACGAGCTGGAGACCAAGCAGGCCATCGCCTACGCCGTCGAGCACGAGGGGCCGCTCTATCTCCGGCTGACGCGCCAGAACGTGGACGACGTGTGTCCGCCCGACTACCGGTTCCGGCTGGGGCGCTGGCTCGTGCTGCGTCCCGGCGCCGACGTGACGCTGATCGCGTCGGGCGGGCCCGTGAAGCACTGCGTCGACGCGGCGACGATCCTCGCCGGCGACGGCATCTCGGCCGAGGTCATCAACGCCGCCTCGATCAAGCCGCTCGACGATGACCTGCTCCTGCGCTCGGCCGGCAAGACCGGCCACGTGGTCACGGTCGAGGACCACTCGATCGAGGGCGGCCTGGGCGGCGCCGTGGCCGAAGTCGTCGGCGAGCTCCTCCCCACTCCGGTGAAGCGCCTGGGCGTCCGCGGCTTCGGCGAGTCCGGCGACCTCAAAGGCCTCTACGCCAAGCACGGCCTCGACCCGGCGGGCATCGCGTCCAGCGTGAGAAAGTTCCTGAATCGCTGACGCGCCCGTGATCGATTGTCCTGGGCGGCTTCGCACGATTCGACCTACGGCGCGGCAAAGCGTCGAGTGCCTGAGCTCACAACTCTTTCGTGTTGACCCTGCAACCCCTGCCACTCGCACTCAGCTGACTGCACCTCCTGCGTCCCGTCTCCACTCGGGTCCCACGGAGCACGAGCTAAGTCGCGCCCACCTTCCCACCACCGACTGACATCACCATGCCGCAGGCCGAACAGATTCTGCGCTTCCCAAATCCATCGTTATCCGAGCCGCCGATAATCGACGTCCCGCATCGTGGCCAGATCGTCATCGTCGGCGCAAACGGATCCGGTAAGAGCCGGCTTGGCGCGTGGCTAGAAAACCCAGCTTCTCTCTGGCCAAATCGCAGCAACACCGGAGATCAACCCCGCCACGCCTACCGACTCGCAGCACAACGCGCGCTTCTGCTACCAGACCATGCAGAGCGTATGGAACCGCGAATGGCGCATGACCGGTTGGTGCGCGGGGAGGACGGACCTAGCAGCGGCTCAAGTCGAGTTCGAGGCGACCCAGTTGTTGGTCAGGCCAACGACTTTGGCTTGCTGCTCAACGCGCTCTTTGCCGAACGCGCGAGACAAGATCGAGACTATCGTGAACGAGGATCAGCCACCGGAGGCAATCCGGGGAAGCCTCCGGAGGACACTCTGACGCGTCTCACGGTGCTGTGGCAACGAATCTTCCCTGAGAGGAAGATCATCATCGGTGACCACCTCGTGCAGGCGAGGCCGAGGGGCGCGGGTGACATCTATTCGGCAAGCGCACTTAGCGACGGCGAACGCGTCGGATTCTATCTGGCTGGACATGCCCTCCTTGCCCCCCCAAACACTCGGTTCGTCATCGACGAGCCGGAGCTGCATCTTCACGAGAGCATCCAGTCAGCCATTTGGGAGGCACTTGAGGCAGCTCGGCAGGACTGCGTGTTCGTGTACATCACGCACGATTTGGCCTTTGCCGCAAGTCGCACCCGGGCCACCAAGGTAGTTTTGTACGACTACACGGCGCCGACTCAACCAGGGATGGTTGGTTCTTGGGCGTGGGACGTTGTTCGGCCGACCCATGATGTCCCCGAGGATGTCGTTCTACGGATTCTTGGGTCACGCCGGCCGACATTGTTTGTGGAAGGTCGCACGGGAAGCCTGGACCAAGAGGTCTACGAGGCACTCTTCCCAGATATGTATATCGTACCGAGTGGAAACTGGGACTCAGTCGACAGATCTGTACGAGCGTTTCGCGGTCAGTTTCATCTTCACCACCTTGCGGTTTCTGGTGTGATCGACCGAGACGACCGAGCTGCCGACGAAATCGAAGCCCTCAAGGAGAAAGGCGTTCATGTCTTACCAGTTGCCAGTGTCGAAAACCTTCTGGTATTACCTGAATGCGTCTCGGCTTACATTCTCGCCGCGGAGGTCCCCGAGTCCAAGCGACTCGCGCGGCTGGCAGACGGCAAACGCCGGGTACTGGCTGCCATGGCAAGGGTTCGCGACGATACGATCGCCGAGCGAGCTCAGTACGCAGTACGAAGGCGGCTTGGGTTAGTCAGCCGCAAAGGGCCGACGAAGCTGGATCTCGTAGAAGCTGTAGACGAAGCGGTTAAGGCTAGCGACGCAGCGTCCACGTATGACGAGGCTGCGCTGGCGATTGACAGTGCCCTGGGCGCGGGTGGTGAGCCAGCGTTTGAGGCGACGCTCTCAGTATTTCGCAATAAGGCGATTCTGGCGGAGTTTGCCTCAGCTTTCGGTGTAGATCGCGAGTACTACGCTTCGACCGTTATTGCCGCCATCCGTAGCGACGACACACTTCGCGTGTCGATCAGAAGACGACTCGCGATCTGAGATCCTAAGAATCGCGTCCAGCGTGAGGAAGTGCGAACCTGATGCGTACTGGGCTTACGTCGCCCGAACGGTGTTGCGGCGAGCAGCTAAAAGCTTGACAGCGCTGGCTATCGGCACCTGTGGCCAGCCATGAGAGACCCTGCATGCTGGTCGCCAAGCTGAGCACCGACGAGATCCGCCGGATCGTCTCCTTGCCCGTCACGGACATGGACGATCGCGATCGGGACGAGATGGCGATCCCGTCCTATCTGCATCCCAATCCGCTGATCCGCTGGCTCATGTGGAAGCGTTACGACGTCATCGATCAGCTCTCGGAGTTGAACGGCCACCAGACCGTGCTGGAGTTCGGTTGCGGGCTGGGTTTGTTCTTACCGACGCTCGCCGCCCGCGCCGCACGAGTCATCGCCCTGGATCGCTTTCCCCACTACGCGCTGGAGATGGTGCGTCGATACGACCTGGGCTCGAAGGTCGAATTCACGATGGACGTGGCAAAGATCCCGGAGGCGTCGCTGGATCTCGTGGTCGCCGCTGACGTGATGGAGCACCTGGACGACCCAAAGGGACTGGCCGCGACGTTCCGGAGAAAGCTCAAGCCGACCGGCCGCCTGGTCGTGTCAGGTCCCACCGAAAGCGCCATCTACAAGATCGGCCGGATCTTCGCCGGCTTCGCGGGGAAAGGCGACTATCACCTCACGAACATCGACCGGCTGGAGAGGGACATCGTCGAGACGGGGTTTCGACGTCTTCAGACGATTCGCCTGCCGTTCCGCCTGCTGCCCTGTCTGTTCAAGGTCCACGCGTTCGCCGCGTCCTGATCGACGTCGTCGAACGACGCCGGTGGAGCCCGTCGACTCCACCGGCGTGCATCTCCGAGTCAGTACTTCTTGTCGGCGGGCTTGTCCGCAGACTTGTCGGCCGGCTTGGCCGCTGCGCTCTTGGCCGGCGCCGGCTTCGGGGTCGGCACGGTGGGTAGCATGATGTGGGCGTACTTCGTGCCTTTCCACATCACCCAGGGGCCGCCGTTCCAGGGATCGGTCGGGAGCGCGTCGATCTGGGCGGTATCCGGCGAGATGACCATCACGTGGGGGCCGCTCACCACCCACTGATTGTCCGCCGTTCCCTTCTTGGCGTAGGGGTCGGTGTTGCTGGCGCCCGCGTCGCCCTTGAGCATGTACGCGAGGCCGACGCCCTTGACCTGAGGATCCTTCTTGTTCATCCAGCCGTCGGCCCAGGCCTGCCATTCCTTGTCGAGGCACATCGGGGTGCCGTCGGCCTCGAGCAGGCACATCCAGCCGTTGGTGCCGGCGCGCAGCTGCGTCATCTTCCCGTCCGCGTCCATCGCCATGATCGTGGCGCTCTTCGAGACCGACGCCGGCGCCGCGCTCATGGCGCGGGCGATCTTGGCGGCGTCGCCGCCTCCCCCGGCCTTCTTCTTCATCGTCATTTCGTGGCCCGACTTCGCCTTGGACTCGTCGGTCTTGGCCTTCTCTTGGGCACCGACCGTGAACGCGGCCATGATCAGCACGCCCGTCGCCACCGCTATCGCCGTACGCATTTTTCGCTTCCTCCGTGGATGTGAACGCGGGGTTCTCGACGACGCCCGAGTCGTCCCGTCGCGCTTGCAGAATCGGCCCTAAGAGAACGTCGGTCAAGTCGCTCCGCGCGGCGGTATCGAGCCGGCCCTCGATCAGAGGACGCGGATCGCGTAGACGATGCCGAACGCGATCGAGCCGACGCCGGCTCCGAGGGCGACGAGGCGGCGGGCGCGGCGGAGACGGAGGGCGAGCGAGACCGGGAAGGCCATGGCCGCGGTGAGCACGGTCATCCCGAGGATCGTCCCAAGACCGAAGATGCCGAGATAGAGCACCGCGCTCCAGACCGAGCGCAGGGTCGCGAGCACGAGCAGCGAGACGGCGGCGCTCCCGGCCATGCCGTGAACGGCACCGACGAAGAACGCGCGCGACGGCAGACGCCCGTCCCGCCAGGCGGCTAGCAGCCGGCGCGAGGGATGAACGTGCGGGTGCAGGTGCACGGCCACCCCGTGGCCGTGAGCGTGGCTGTGGACGACCTCGGCGCCGCCGTGCTCGTGATCGGCCTTCAGGTGCTCGGGCGGGACGTTCTCGAGGCCGCGCGCGGCGTCGCGCAGGCGCAGCACGCCGAGTAGCACGAGCATGGCCGCGACCATCAGCTCCAGGCCGGTGGCCACGCCCGGCGCGGGATTGAGACCGAGCGCGATGATGACGGCGCCGGCGGCGCCGAGGGTGAGCGCGTGACCGACGCCCCACAGCACGCCCACCAGCGCGCCGTCGGCGAACCGGCGCTCGCGGCTGACGATGGTGGCCACCGCGACCAGATGATCGGGATCGGTGGCGTGCTGGACGCCGAGCACGAAGCCCAGCAGGGCGGCCGCGAAGAGGGGCTCGCTCACGCGCCGATCATCCGGACATCTTGAGGAGCTGGCCGGTGCGTCGCGCGCGCTGGACGGCGGCCACGAGCGACCAGTGCGAGAGCGCCAGATAGACGACGGACAGCGCGAGTCCGGTCGCGATCGAATGGGGAAACTCCGCCGCGAATCCGTAGTGGGTGCGGTAGGCGTCCAGGAAATACGTCAGCGGGACCGCGGACGCGACGGCGGCCACCGGCCCGGGCAGCACCGAGATCGGATAGTAGATGCCGGCGAGCACGAGCACCAGGTTGGCGCTGGCCCACGCGGACGCTTCGGCCCGGCCGCCGAACTGCAGCACCAGCGTGCACACCCCGACGCCGACGATCCACGCGGTGAGGAAGCAGCCCAGGAGCAGGGTGGCGATGTTCCATCCCGGAGCCATGACGTCGAAGTCGAAGGCCCAGCGCGCGAGCACGGAGAGCAGCACGAACATGACGAGCCCGCGCAGGACGCCGATGACCCACGAGCCGGTGGTCAGATGCCGCACCCCGATCGGGGCCAGGAACTGGTGCTTCATCGACTTGCTCCACACGTCGTAGAGCACGGCGTAGGCGACCTCGAGCTGGCAGACCTGGACGGCCGAGAACGCGATGGTGCCGATCAGCACGAACGAGGTCTGGGCGCGATCGAGCTCGAGGAAGCGCGCCATCAACCCGATCGACAGGACGCCCACCACCGGGAAGAACAGCAGCTCGAAGAAGAAGAACACGTTGCGCGAGGCCATGAGCAGGCTCCGCGTCGCGAAGGCCCACACCGCGATCAGCTCAGCGCGCCAGCTCAACAAATACTTCCTCCAGCTCGGGTTCGCTCACCCGCACGTCGTGGATGACCACGCCCGCGGCGAACAGCGCGCGCAGCAATTCGGGTAGCCGCTTCTCGGCGTCGTCCACCGTGCACTCGACGCGGCCGTCGAGCTCGACGTAGCGGAGCACGCCGGGGGTCTCGGCCAGCCAGGGCGCCCCCGGATCGAGGCGGAACGTGATCACGTCGCCGATGGCGATCTGCCGCTTGAGGTCGCCGGCCGTCCCGCGGGCCAGGATCAGCCCGGACTTGATGAACGCGATGTCGTCGCACAGCTCCTCGGCCTCGCGCATGTAGTGGGTGGTGAGCACGATGGTCATGCCGCGCTGCTTGCGCAGGGCGGCGATGCGCTCGCGCACGCGCACGGAGATGTCGGGATCGAGGCCGAGCGTGGGCTCGTCGAGGAAGAGCAGCTCCGGATCGTTGACCAGCGACTTGGCCAGGGCCAGCCGCTGCTTGATCCCCGTCGACAGCTCGTTGTACATCGCGCGCCGGTATTCGCCGAGCTCGCACAGCTCGATCAGCTCATCGACGCGCCGTCTCAGGACGGCGCCGGAGAGCCCGTAGAGCCGCGCGTAGAACGCCACGATCTCCTCGGTGCGCAGGCTCCACAGGAAGGAGGCGTTGCCGGTGGCCATGTTGAGCCGGCGGCGAATGGCCCCGGCCTCGCGCACGACGTCGTGACCCAGCACGGTCACGCTGCCGGAGTCGGGAACGAGCAGGGTGGTCAGGATGGACAGCAGCGTGGTCTTGCCGGCGCCGTTGGGGCCGAGCAGGCCGAAGATCGCGCCGCGGGGAACCTGTAGGGTCACGCCTCGCAGCGCCTGCGTCACCCGCCGGCCTCTCCACCCCGCGCGGAACGTCTTGGTGACATCGCGCGCGTCGATGGCCGGCATGGGTCGAATGGTAACATGCGGCCATGACGGCCTCCGGCGAGTGGCGCTGTGACGTGGAAGCTTTGCCGCCTGGACGCACCGCGGTCTTCCGTCTCACCTGCGGCGGACGCACGGTCCACGGCTTCGCGGTCAACTACGAGGGGCGCGCCTACGCGTACGTGAACAGCTGCCCGCACGTGGGCACTTCCCTCGACCTCTTCCCCAACGAGTTCCTCGACGAGTCCGGCCGCCTGCTCGTGTGCGCGACCCATGGCGCGCTGTTCGCTCCGGACACCGGATCCTGCCTGGCCGGGCCGTGCGCGGGCGATCAGCTTGCTTCCCTGCCCGTGCGCGTGGAGGGGGACCAGTTCGTGATCGGCTGCGGCGCGGGATGAGCGACGCCGACCTCGCCGAGGTCGAGGAGGCGAACCTGCGGTTCTACCGGGCGTTCGAGACGCTGGACCTCGCGCGGATGGACGCGGTGTGGCTCCACAGCGAGCGCGCGCAGTGCGTGCACCCGGGGTGGCCGCTGATCGCGGGCTGGAAGGCGATTCGCGAGTCGTGGGAGACGATCTTCGCCAACACCACCGAGATGCGCTTCACCATCGGCGACGCGCGGGTGGTGGGCGGCCCCGAGCTGGCGTGGGTCACCTGCACCGAGAACATCCTGGCCGACGTCCAGGGCCGCGTGTCCGTGACCTCGCTGCTGGCCACCAATCTCTTCGAGCGCACGCCCGAGGGCTGGCGCATGGTCCACCACCACGCGTCGCACGTGCTGGGGTCGTCCGACCGTGTGTAGCAAGTGGGACATCGAGATCGTGGCGGCCGCGCTCCCCGAGCACGCCGTCCGCGGCAAGCGGCTGCTCGAGGTCGGGTCGTTCGACGTCAACGGGACGATCCGGCCGGGCCTCGAGGCGCTGGGACCCGCCGAGTACGTGGGGATCGACATGCGTCAGGGCCCGGGCGTCGACATCGTGTGCGACGCGGCCGAGATCGACCGGCGCTTCGGGCCGGACGCGTTCGACGTGGTCGTGTCCACCGAGCTGCTCGAGCACGCCCGCGAGTGGAAGAAGATCATCCACAACTTCAAGCACGTGCTGAAGCCCGGCGGTCTGCTCGTCGTCACCACACGCTCGTATGGCGTGGACTTCCACCGGCATCCCTATGATTTCTGGCGCTACGAGCGGGACGACTTCGAGCTGATCTTCTCGGACATGGACGTCGAGGATTTGCAGCTCGATCCCACCGACCCGGGGATCTTCATCAAGGCGCGCAAGCCAGCTCACTTCGTCGAGCGCGATCTCTCCTCGCACCGCCTCTACTCCATCCTCCGCCGCAAGAAGAAGCGCGAGGCCACCTCGTTCGACATTCTCCACTTCGAGGTTCGCTACCGGTTCATCCGCCTGCTCATGGATTTGCTGCCGAAGCGTTATCGGCGCGCGGTTCATGAGGGACTGCTGAAGTAGCGCGCGGCGGCGCTCCGGGTGGACGGATTCACGAGGGCTGCTGAAGTAACGCGCGGCAGCGCTCCGGGTGGACGGGGGATGGGGGCGGGTCTCTGACCACGACCCTCGGCGTACCGATCACCCGCGAGTAGTTCCCAATCTGGCGGTTGCGCTTCGAGTCTTTCGTTGGCGGGGGACGGATTCCCCACGTCGTGTCAAGTTGCAATCTCGCGGGCGGCGCGGCGGCGGGTCGGATCGTAGAGCGTTTGCGAGCGGAGCATGGCGACGAGGACGGCCAGGAGGCGATCGCCGACGCCCCGCAGGGCGCGGCCATGGCTGCAGCCTCGGGCGCGGAGCCGGGCGTAGAGGGCGGCGCCGACGAGATCGTGTTGGACCGCCGTCTGGGCCCAGTAGTGGAGGGTGTTGCGCAGCCGCGGATTGCACGCGTGGCGCATCGCCACCAAGCGCCGTCGGCCACTTTCCTTCGTGACCGGGGCGCAGCCGACGTGGCAGCGGAGCGCATGGTAGTCTCGCGCCGCCAAGAGCCGTGAGGCCTCGGCGAGCATCGTGGCGCTGACCTTTCTCCCGACTCCCGGCAAGGACCGGAGGATGGCGACGTCACGATGCTCCTGCGTTTGCGCGAGGTCGTCGAGCAGTTGCTCGCTGCGCGCCGCACAGCGGCGCTGTTGCTCATGCCCCAGTCGCAGTCGCGGGAGCAATAAGGCCAGATGCTCCTGGGTCGCCTCCAAAACGCCGGGGGCCACGGTGAGAGGAGGCGCCCGCAAGACGGTGAGAAGTTCCTCCGCCGTGAAGCGTTTAATGCGGTGTGCGGCGAGCAGGTGGGCGACCGTCCCCCGCGTGAGCCGCGCCCCGGCCGCCGGGGTGGGCGCGCGCTCGAGCAAGGCCCACAGCCAGGGCTCGTCGGCCCCGGCGCATAAGGTGAGCAGCCCGGGCGCGAGCCGATAGAGCTGCTCGCGCAGGCGATTGCTCAGACGCCGCAGTTCATCGTCCACGTCAGCTTCCAGGCGCGTGATCTCGCGCAGCTGGATCACGCGGCCGTCTTCGGGATCCAGGCGGCGGAAGGCCCCCCGGTCAGTGACGAGCGAGCCGGCGAGGACGCGGGCATCGCGGCGATCGTCTTTCGCCCCGGCCACGGTGTAGCGATCCCGAAAGCGATCGAGCTGCTTGGGATTGAGCGCGTAGACGTGAAGGCCCTGAGCCAGTAGCGCATCGACCAGCGCCCCACGGGGGACTTCGAGCGCCACAGCCAGGGGCGCCCCCCTCCCGCTCGCGAGGCTGACCAGCCAGTGCGCCAGCGCCGCGATATCGGCGCCCGTGTGCGGCACTTTGCGCTCCTGCCGCACGATCCGATCTGGGCCGACGACGCTGACCTGATGTTCCCGACTGCCCCAATCGATGCCGACGAACCATTCGTAGTCCTCGGACATTGATCCTCCTTGTTGGGTATCGGTTCGTCCACCGTGCGGCGTCAACCCTGTACTGGCGCTCATGGCGCAATTCCCCACGGGACGTGCACGATGGTCACCGTCGTCGGGGCGCCGCTCCGTCCCAGGCGCTCGTAGCGCAGGGTCAACCAGGCGCTCCCGACGACGCGCCAACTGCCGCGATGACAGCGTACAGGGTCACCCGGTCCCACTCCCATCCCCCGCTCGCCCTCCCGCGGGTACCGGTTCTGGGGACTAGATCAGGAAGATTTTCAGCAACTCGGTGGGGGGCGTCGGGGAGGAGCGGCGATCGCTCCCCCCGACATCAATCGATAG
>DATHGT010000355.1:0-5128 GCA_035317605.1 Candidatus Acidiferrum sp.
CGCTCACGCGCGGCGTTGAGGTTCCAGCCGATCCGCCAGCTCAGCCAGTGAGCGCACGAGCTGAAGCCGTGGTTCCATCCGCCGCGCGCGTCGAACTCGCGGATGAGGTCGAGCAGGCGCGCGCCCGCGGCTTCGAGGTGCGCTGACAACTCGGCGATCTCGTCGGCGAGGAGGTCCGTCTCTGCGAGGGGCTCGGGAGTGGCGACGACGTCGATGCTCATAGGTGTGTCCCCCTGATGATGCAGCGACTCTACACCCGGGTTTTCGACCGACCTGGGAGCGGCCAGAATGCGCGTTGATCCGACGATCCATGATTTTTCCGTGTGAGCTTCGTCAGACCGGCTGTCGCGCGCCCTGCGTCACGCTGAGACGGGATTTTCCGGCGGCTGGGAACCGGCGTGGGTGTGCATGAGGAAACGTGTCAAGGGAAAACTTCGCGCGGAGTCGGCGACGCGCCGACTGAGCAACTCAGCTCAGCAGCGTTCGCCGGAAAAACGCGATCATCTCCTCGCGGAAGAGCGCGGCCTGGTCGCCCTGCGGGCCGAGACTGGCGCCGCGCACGCCGTAGCCGGCCTTGAGCGCGTACACCGCGAGATGTCGGTCGACGAGCGCGGGGTCCGCTTCACCCGTGACGGGATGGATGAACGCGCCGTCGTCCGCGAGGTAGGCGGTCGGCGCTCCCGGCGAAATCCGCGCATCCTCGAAGCGCGTGAGCGGTTCCGCACGATCGAAGCTGTGCGCGGCACCCGGAACGATGCGGACCGACGCAGTGCCGCCGCGGAGCCGGATCGCCTGCACGTGACCCTGGACCTGTTGAGGACTGACCCACTCGTCCCGATCACCCACGATCGCGCGCACCTCGGTGGGGCCGACGTGGGGATCGAGGAACTGGTGGCCGCACCATGGATAGGCGGCCAGCACCGCGCGCGCGGCGAGCGCGGGCGCGTGCACGGCCTCGGCGAAGCGGCGAGTGACGGCCGTGAGCACCGCGGAGCCGCCCCGGCTGTGCCCCTGCAGGGCGATCCGTCGCGGATCGATCTCGGGGCGGGCGGCGAGCGCGGCTACCGTCGCCGCCACGTCGAAGGCCGAGGCGGCGAAGGAGAACTGGGTCTGGTTCGCGACCGTGGAGGTCACTCCGCGCGCGCCGAAGGGATCGAGCACGAAGGCAGCGAGTCCGAGCCCGGTGAGCGTTTCGGCGTGGGCGAGATGAACCCGCGCGATGCCGAGGCTGCCGGGCACGATGACAACCACCGGCGCCGGAGGCCGGGCGTCGCCCGGCACGAACAGCTTGCCGTCGACGGTGACGCGCGGCATCGCCTCGCGCCTGCTGATGACCTGCCAGTAGTTGAGCGGGTTGGCGCTCGGGACCTCGATCGTCTCGCCGCGCACGCCGGCGAGGACGACGTCGCGATCACGAAAGCGCACGGCGGTCAGGCGGGTTGGGCGATGCCGCCGCGCGGGACGGCTGACGCGATCGAGCCCCAGATCGGCAGGTAGCTCGGGGGCAGCGCGCGGCTGTTGGGCGCCGCCAGCCAGAGGCGCAGCAGCAAGCGATCCTGGTCGGCGCCGTCGGAGTCCTCGTAATGCGTCCGGCCGTGATAGATCACGTGGTTGTTCAGCAGCTGGAGATCGCCGGGCTCGAAGTCCATCGTGAAGCACAGCTCCTCGCAGAGCGCTGCGTGCAGGTCGAGGGCTTCGTCGTGCGCCGCGGTCATGCGCGGGACGTCCGGGAGCTTCTGCGCGGCCTCGACGAACGTCCGCGAGTACTGCGTGGTGAACTTGCCCTCGTGCCAGCAGAAGATCGGCATCGGGAAGACCTTGCGCTCGCCGCCGGCCTCCTCGCCCTGGCGGCTGCGCCAGTAGTCCTGGCAGAGGAGCGCGTGGAGGTCGGGCCGGCGCCGGGCGATCTCGTTCGACACGCTCACCGCGCTCACGATCTGGCTGAGGCCACCCGCCTTTGCCCGCCGCACGGTGAGCAGGCCCACCGCGTCGCAGCGATCGGTGTGAAAACGCAACGGCCCCGCCGACCGCGCCTTGGAGCGCGACGAGCGGCCGAGCGTCGCGTCCATCGAGGGTTCGCGCACGACGCCGTAGCGCCGGTTCTCGTCGCGCACTTCGCCGATCAGCTCACCGGCGGCGTTCTGGTAGCGCGGCCAGCCGAGGTGACAGCCGAGACCCCAGTAGAGCGTCTTCAGCTCTTCGTCGCCGTAGCGATCGACGGGGATGCCGCGCAGGAGCGCGAAGCCGCGCCCGTTCTCCAGCTCGTCGAGCACCCCGGCGAGGTCGCGCGAGAGCGTCGGCAGCGGGAACTGCTCGGGGCCGAACTTCGGCCACGCCAGGCCGAGACGCTGGACACCGCGCAGCGCGGCGTCCAGCTCGTCGATCGCGCGCGCGGACAGCGGGCGGATCCACTCGGTGGAGGCCGCCATGTCGCGGCCGAGCCAGGCTTGAGGACCGCTGATCGTGGGGACCATCGCGCGCGTATGGTAGCGCAGTTCCCCGGCGGTGCGGGCCCGGCTGCTCAAAGAACGGGCTTTGTCGGGACGAGCGAGCCTACGCAACGCGCAGCCGCGATGGACCGGTGGCGCGATCTATTCGATTCTGCGTCGGTGTAGTCTGGTACGTCGTTTGCGCAAGCGAGTCCGGCTGCTTCAACGATCGGCACGGAGGAGACCCATGATCAGACGTCCTGTCCTCATCTTGTTCGCGAGCATCATCGCCCTCGGCTTCGGCGCCACCTCCGTGCTCTCACAGGGAGCGCCGGGCAAGGTCGCCATGCTCTTGCCGGGCAGCGTCAACGACCAGAGCTGGAATGCCGCGGGTTACGCCGGGCTGCTCAAGCTCAAGGACACGGGGCTGGAGATCGCCTATTCCGAGAACGTCCAGGCGGCCGATCACGTGGAGGCGATGAAAGACTACGCCCGGCGTGGCTTCAGCCCGATCATCGGCCACTCCGGACGCTTCCTCTCGGCCGCGCAGCGGGTGGGGCCGGAGTTCACGAAGACGACCTTCCTCGTCGGCTCCGGCTCGGGAGGGCAAGCCAACGTCATCTCGCTCGACGTGGCCAACGAGCAGTACGCCTACGTGGTCGGCGTGCTCGCCGGGAAGATGACCAAGACCGGAAAGGTCGGCGCCGTGGCCGGGCTCGAGGGCTTGCCCAACATGATCGCGAGCATGGGCGGGTTCCGGCTCGGCGTGAAGAGTGTCAGGCCCGAGGCCGAGGTGAAGATCATCTACCTCCAGTCAATGGAGGACCCGGCGGCGGCCAAGGAGGCGACGTTCTCGCTGATCGCGGGCGGCGCCGACGTGGTCGCCGGCAAGCTCAACGCCGGCCAATCAGGCATCATCCAGGCCGCCAAGGAGAAGAACGTCTTCGCCACCGGCCGCTCGGTGGGGCACACCGCGATCGCCCCCGAGCGCGTGCTCACCAACATCGACGAGAAGTGGTCGGACATCTACGCCGCGGCGGTGACCGAGCTGCGGGCCGGCAAGCTCTCCGGCCACTACGTCGCCTACGGCTACAACACCCCGACCGGCGGCGCCGAGCTTCGCTACTCCGCCGACCGCGCGCTGAATCCCGCGGTGCCCGCCGCGGTGGCGGCGGAGCTGGAGACGGTCAAGAAGAAGATCGCGTCCGGCGAGATCAAGGTGAAGCCGACCAAGGACGACGCGCGCGGCGGCGCCTGATCGTCCTCCGGCGAGCATGAGCGTGCACGGAGCAACGATGCTCCGGATGCGGGGGATCTCGAAGTCGTACGGCTCCGTGCACGCCAACCGCTCGATCGACCTCGACGTCGCCGCCGGCCGCATCGTCGGCCTGCTCGGTGAGAACGGCTCGGGCAAGACCACCCTGATGAACGTCCTGTTCGGGATGGTCGCGCCCGACGAGGGCACGATCGTCTTCAAGGACCGCCCTCTGGCCGGCCACGCGCCGCGCGAGGCCATCGCCGCCGGCATCGGCATGATCCACCAGCACTTCATGCTCGTGCCGGCGATGACGGTCACCGAGAACGTCATGCTCGGCTGGGACGCGACCGGACGCTGGCTGCGTCACACCGAGGTCGCCGCTCGGATCCGCAGCGCCAGCTCGGCCTACGGCCTCGGCCTCGACCCGGGCGCGCGCGTCGAGGCGCTTCCGCTCGGCGCCCAGCAGCGCGTGGAGATCGTGAAAGCCATCGTGCGTGGTGCCGAGCTGCTGATCCTCGACGAGCCGACCTCGAGTCTGAGCCCGCCCGAGATCGCCGGGCTCCTCGACGTCCTGCGGCGCCTCCGCGACGAAGGCCGCTCGGTGATCTTCATCTCGCACAAGCTCGGCGAGGTGCTCGAGGTCTGCGACGAAGTCGTCGTGCTGCGCGACGGTGAGGTCGCGGGCCGCGCCGAGGTGGCGGGGATCAGCCGGCGCGAGCTCGCGCACATTATGGTCGGCCGCGACGTCGGCGCGCCGATCGAGCGCCGCGCGCTCGCGCCGGGACACGAGCGCCTCGTGGTCGCCGATCTCAGGGCCGTCGACGCGGCCGGCATCGAGCGCCTGCGCGGCGTGAGCTTCTCGGTGAGATCAGGTGAAGTGCTGGCTCTCGTCGGGGTCGACGGCAACGGCCAGGCCGAGCTGGCGTCGCTGATCTCCGGGATGGATCGACCGGCGCGCGGCGCCGTCTTCGTCGACGGCGCCGACGTCACCGCGGGCGGCGTCGCCGCGCGCCGCGCGGCCGGCCTCGCTCACGTCCCCGCCGACCGGGCGACGACCGGCCTCGTGGCCGACATGACCATCGCCGAGAATCTCGCGCTCCGCGCGTTCGACGACCCGCCGATGCGTCACGGCCCATGGCTCGACCTGGGTGCGATGGCCGACCTCGCCCGCGAGCGCATCGCCGAGTTCGCCATCCGCGCGTCCGGACCCGAGACCGCGGCGCGCACGCTTTCGGGCGGCAACCAGCAGAAGATCGTGCTCGCCCGCGAGCTGGGGAGTCGTCCCGCGGTGCTGGTGGCCGAGCAGCCCACGCGCGGACTCGACCCCGGCGCCACCCGCTTCGTCGTCGACCAGGTGCTCGCGCTGCGCGAGGCCGGCGGCGCGATCCTCTACATCTCCACGGAGCTGGAAGAAGCGCTGCTCGTCGCCGATCGGATCGGC
>DATHGT010000356.1:0-11978 GCA_035317605.1 Candidatus Acidiferrum sp.
CAGTCGTCGGCAGTCCGTCGGGCAGCACCACGCTGGCGATCGAGCCGACCATCTCGTTCGGGCAGGGCGGGGGCGTGCCGGCCACGGCGCAGAGCAGGTCGCGCGCGTCGAGGGCGAGGGCGCGGTTGCGTTGCATCACCGCGGGCCAGCCGCCGGGAAGCAGCGAGCCGACGTAGTCGATCGCCGTCGGCACCGACATCCACGCGGTGGGATCGCAGGTGCCGGTCCAGTCGAACTCCAGGCGGAAGCGCGAGCGGCCCGCGCGGATGGCGTTGGCGCCGTGGCTGATCGTGACCGGGTGCACGTCGCTATGACGATCGTGGCGAACCCACAGGAACGCGGAGCCCTTGGGCGCGCAGATCCACTTGTGGCAGTTGCCGGTGTAGTACGTCGCGCCGAGGGTGCGGAGATCGAGCGGCACCATGCCGGGGGCGTGAGCGCCGTCCACGAGCGTATCGATGCCGCGACGGCTCAGTTCGGCGACCAGGCGCTCGAGCGGCAGCACGAGCGCGGTCGGGCTCGTCACGTGATCGAGCATGGCCAGCCGGGTGCGCGGCGTCACCTTCGACAAGACGGCCGTCATCACCTCGTCGGGTGAGGCCAGCGGAAACGGGACCGTGGCCACCACAACGCGCACGCCTGAACGCTCGGCAACGAAGTTGAGGGCGTTGCGGCAGGCGTTGTAGGCATGATCGGTGGTGAGCAGCTCGTCGCCCGCGGAGAATCGGAGCGAGCGGAGCACCGCGTTGACGCCTGTGGTCGCGTTGGTGACGAAGCCGAGGTCGTCGGCGTCGGCGCCCACGAAGCGCGCCAGCGTGGCCCGCGCGGCGTCGAGGAGATCGTCCAGGTCGCGCGAGAGAAAGCGCACCGGCCCCGCCTCCATCCGGTCGCGCAGCGTCTGCTGATGGCGGAGCACCTCACGGGGGCAGGCGCCGAACGAGCCGTGGTTCAGGAAGACGACGTCGGGATCGAGCGGCCAGAGCTGGGCGAGATCGGTCATCGCGGTGTTCCTTTCCTCGTCGCGTGTTTCCGGAAACCGGGAGTGTAGCACGCGCGCGGCGGCGCCTCCGATCCGTGATAGAGTGGGCTGTTGTCATCGCCGTCCTCCTGGGTGACGCGTCGGGCGTCGGGACCCTGTGACAGCCTGCCGATCGCTCCTCATTCATTCCAAAGGAGTGTTCACGATGCTCGTCACACCGAATGCGCCCTGTTCGTTGGAATCCACCCGGGGTGGACGATGATCACGCGGCGGGTGACCGCGCCGCGCAATCTCGGCGGACCCGCGACTGCGCCCGTGGCTCCGGTCGTCCAGCTGCCCAGTGAGCTGATGTACAAGGGGCACCAGATCGAGCTGGGGTCGTACGCCGTCGGCGCGAACTGGTCTCCGCGCGCGGTGGTGGGGGTGAAGATCGACGGCGGAGCGTGGCAGCGAACGCCGATCTACGCCACGAGCTCGGTGAAGTTTCCCACGCGCCACGAAGCCGACCTTCGGGCGCTGGACGTCGCCAAGACCTGGGTCGACACCGCGGTCGGGCGACAGCGCCCGCCCGAGTTCTAGCACCCGCCTTTCGCCCTCCGGCGGGCGAGCTTTGACAACGCTCGCGCCGCCGGCGTAACGTCCTCCGCTCGATGGAAATCGGGTTCTTCTTCTGGCCGTACGACGTCGCGCTCGTCGAGGCGATGGCCGGCGCCGCCGATCGGTTCGGCTACGACATGATCGGCGTGGCCGACACCCCCGGCAACGCGATGGACCCATGGGTGGCCGCGACGCTGGTCGCCTCGCGAACCCGCCGATCGCGGATCGCGCTCTGCGTGACCAACCTCGTGACGCGTCACCCCGCGGTGTCGGCGGCCGCCATCGCCTCCGTGAACCTGCTGGCGCCCGGCCGCGCGGTGCTCGGTATCGGCGTCGGCCACAGCGGCACCCGAAACCTCGGCGCGCCCAGCCTCGCCGCGAGTGAGCTGGCCGACGGCGTGACGTTCGTCAAGTCGCTGCTGCGCGGCGAGCCGGCCTCGTACCGCGGCGCCCCCGCGCACTTGCCGTGGGTGAAGACCCCGAGCCCCGTGTTCCTGGCCGCCTCGCATCCGCGCTCGCTGCGCGCGGCCGGCGCCACCGCCGACGGCGCGTTCATCAACTTCGGCCTCAGCGCCGACAACGTCCGCGCGTCCGAGTCCACGGTGACGGAAGCGGCGCGGGCGGCGGGGCGCGATCCCGGCGAGGTCGAGATCTGGCAGATCGCGTGTCTGGACTGCCATGAGGACGGCGACGCCGCGCGCCGGAAGATCGGCGCGATCCTCGCGTTCGTGTCGGCGTACATCATGGGCGGCGGCGACCGCGCCCGCCGTGGCGTGCCCGAGGAATACCGCGCACCCCTCCAGGAACTGCGCCGCTGCTACAGCACACGTCCGGGCGACGCGGACGCCGCGCTGGTCGCCGAGCTGGGATTGTTCGACTACCTCTCGCGTCGCCTCGCGGTGTGCGGCACGCCCGACGAGTGCCTCGCCCAGGTGCGCGCCGCGCGGGCCGCCGGCGTGCGCCGCCTCATGTTCACGGTGAGTCTCGCCACCGACCCCGTCCGCACCGTCCGGCTCTTCGGCGAGCAGGTTCTCCCCGCCCTTCGCGTCGCGCTTCCTTGACGATCGCGCGGCGACTGCGTAGCCTGAGGCGACTTTTCACGGGAGGCTCCGGGATGACTCCGCTCCGGCTTCGATTCGCTGCCGCGCTCGCGCTGCTGCTGGCGCTCGTCACCGTTCGCGCGTCCAATGCCGCCGATCCGATCCGCATCGGCTACATCGGGCCGCTGACCGGCATCTTCGCCCAGGCCGGCAAGGACATGCTCGATGGGCTCAAGCTGTCGCTCGAGGGGGTGAACCACGAGGTCGCGGGACGGAAGATCGAGCTGATCGCCGAGGACAGCGAGGGCAATCCGGCCACCGCGCTCGCCAAGTACCGCAAGCTCACCACCCACGACAAGATCCACGTGCTGGACGGTGTGCTGCTCTCGCACATCGGCTACGGGCTCGTGCAGCCGATCGAGCGCGACCAGCTTCCGACGCTGTTTCTCACCACGCCCGACGACCTGACCAAGCGCAAGCCCGCGAAGTGGATCCTCCGCTCGAACTTCGCGGCCAGCCAGCTCATGCACCCGCTCGGGGACTACGCGGCCAAGACCCTGAAGTACAAGAAGGTGGCCGTGATCGCCATGGACAACCCGTTCGGCCACGAGCAGATCGGCGGCTTCCAGCGCGTATTCGAGGACAACGGCGGCCGCGTGATCCAGCGCCTGTGGGTGCCGCTCAACGCGCTCGACTTCGCGCCGTACATCTCACAGGTCAGCAAGGACGCCGACGCGGTGTGCGCGGTCTT
Organism: Candidatus Acidiferrum sp.; assembly: GCA_035317605.1. GTDB lineage: Bacteria > Methylomirabilota > Methylomirabilia > Rokubacteriales > CSP1-6 > DATHGT01. Next base: position 3,368 of record DATHGT010000356.1, read on the forward strand.
CGTGGCCGGCCAGGCCACGCGCTTCGTCAAGCAGTACACCGATCACGGATTGAAGGCGCGCCTGCCGCTGATCGGCAGCGGCGTGATGATGGACGAACACGCTCTGCGCTCGATGGGTGATGAAGCCATCGGCGTGGTCAGCGCGCTGCTGTGGAGCCCGACCTTGCCGAACCCCGCCAACCAGACGTTCATGAAGCTTGCCGAGGCCAAGCTCGGCCGCGCCCCGACGTACTTCCACGCGGTCATGTACAGCTCGGGCCGCTGGATCATCGAAGCCGCCAAGCTCGTCAACGGCCAGGTCGAGGACAAGGAGCGCTTCGTCAACGCCATCAAGCGCGCCAGCGAGACCATCGAAGATCCGCGCGGTCCCATCAAGCTCGACGACTACGGCAACCCCACCGAGAACGTCTACATCCTCAAGGTCGACCGCGTGGGCGGCAAGCTCGTGAACACGGTCCTGCACACCTACCCGCTCGTCTCCCAGTTCTGGACCTACAGCGCCACAGACTTCCTCAAGCTCCCGGCGTACACCCGCGACTACCCGCCCGCGAAACCCTGACCGGCTACTGCAGTCTCAAGGTCCGGCACTCGAGGGCCAGGCCGATCACCTTCGTCTCCGCTCCGTCGTGATGGACGCGGAGGCGCGCCCCGATCTTGCCCTGGGGGCAGGCCACCTCGCTTCGCCACTTCTCACAGTGCGTGTGCTTGTCTTCCTGTGCGGTCGAGCCGTAGCTGATCGAGAGCGGTGACCGATCGTTCACGGTGGCGGGCCAGATACGGATTCCCTTGAGCTTGTCCTCGCTCGAGTCCTTCTTGTCGGTGGTGCACACCTGCACCTTGTGGATCCAGTTGGCCGCGCCCGCGAATGCCACCCGCTTCCGGTTGCCAGGTGAGCTGCAGGGCTGGCTTCCCAACCGGGGCTGGATGCCGTTGAGAACGAGCTCGGGCTGGTTCACGTCGCCGGTGTTGACGTTCACCGAGTCGAGCCTGATCTTGCAGGGCTCGTCGCTATCCTCCCACCACTCGATCGCGGTGAGGCCGCGAAATCCGCCGGTGGGGCCCAGTATCTTGGTCGCGCCGGCGTAACCCGACACCGGGGTGAACGTCGCATCGTCGGCGAGCGTGAGGTCCTGGGCCTCAGCGCCACACACCAAGGTCGTGAGCAAGAAGAACATGGCGATCGAAACCCTCGTTCGCATGGCCACCTCCACGGTTACAGGCGATCGGCCTGTTCGACGAGCTTCCAGTACGTGTCTTTGTTGAGGATCTTGTCGCCGCGGAATTCGTAGACGTCGCAGCCGCGGTAGTGGAGGCGCTCGCCGTCCTGGCCTTGGCCCGTCACCGTCCACACCGAGACCGCGCGGGGGCCGGTGATGAAGACGTCGACGTGGTCCCAGCGCATGTCGGGGATGACCTTGAAGCGGTCGGCGAGCACGCGGCGCACGGCGTCCTTGCCGTGGACGCGGCGGCCCACGGGCTCGGGGCCGCGGGCCATCAGGAACGTGCAGTCCTCGGCGAAGAACGTCATGATCCGGTCGACGTCGCGGCTGTTGAAGGCCGCGTTGATCTGTTTGAGGAGGTCGAGCGTCGGGCCGGCCTGGGCGCGATCCTGGACCGTCGCGACCTTCTTGTCGAGATCGAAGCGCAGCGTCTTCTGGCTTTCGACGTCGCCGCCGGTCACGCGCACGAAGAAGGCGCCGTCCGGGTACTCGATCGAGTGGATGTCGCCGGGCGCGAACGCGTCCGCGTGGCCGGGCTCGAGCGACCAGTCCTTCGACATCTCGAGCTCGGCGTGTCCCGGACCCCTGCCGCCGTCGAGCCGGCGCCAGCGCCGCATGCGGGTGGCGTTGCGATAGGCGCCGTACACGACCCAGCAGGGACCGTGATCGTGCGGGACCGACTTGCCGCTCTTTTCGCGGCCGTGTACGAGCACGTGGATGTCGGTCTCGGGGTCGTAGCCGAGGGTCGCGCGCTCCGCGAAGCGCGGCGGATCGCCGAGGGCCTGCGCGAGCAGGTCGGGGTTCGCGAGCAGGCGCTCGAGATGGCCCCGGATCTCGGCCAGCGCGTGAGGCAGACCCTTGGCCTTGATGGTGGCGCGAGTGTCGGTAAGAAACTGCTGGACGTGGTAGGTCTCTGTGGCTGTCGTCATGGCCCCTGTGATACGCGCGCGCCGTCGCCCGGTCAAGAGGGAGAGCGCGACACGTTTCGCGCCGTATTGGTTCTTGGCGAAGGCCGGGCTCGGCGATAATGAGCGCGCATCGACATCCTGGATCTCGGTGGGGCGTGGCATGACCTGGTTCGTCGCCGTCTGTCGCTGGTTACTTCCGCGGGCCCATGAACGGCAGCGCACGGCGGCCGCGCTGCTCGAGGCCAAGATCGCGCGTGCCCGCGCGGAAGCCGCGGAGCAACGGGTGGCCTTTCTGGCCGAGGCGAGCCGAGCGCTGAGCAGCTCGCTCGAATACGAGGCCACGCTTTCCAGCGTGTCCCGACTCGCGGTGCCCTACCTGGCCGACTGGTGCGCGGTGGACATCGTGCAGGGCGACGGCGCGGTCCATCGCGTGGCGGTGGCGCACGTCGATCCGAGCAAGGTGAGGGTGGCGCTGGATCTGAACCGGCTGTATCCGGTGGCGCCGGACGCGCCGTACGGCGTGGCCAGGGTGCTGCGGACCGGACGGTCCGAGCTGTATCCGAAGGTCACCGACGACATGCTCGCCGCGGTCGCCCGCGACGCCGCCCATCTCGAGACGCTGCGTCGGGCCGGCCTGAGGTCCGGCATGTGCGTACCGATGTCGGCGCGCGGCCGCACCATCGGCGCCATCGCGTTCGGCTCGACGCGTCCCGCGCGCAGCTACGGCGCCGAGGACCTCGCGCTTGCCGAAGAGCTGGCCCAGCGCGCGGCCTTCGCCGTCGACAACGCGCGGCTCTACGACGAGCTGCGCCACCGCGAGGGACGCCAGCGGGCGATCGTCGAGACCGCGCCCGACTCCATCATCACCATCGATTCGGCCGGGCGCATCGTCGACTTCAATCCCGCCGCGGGACGCACGTTCGGGCTCGCGCGGGAGGCCGTCGGCCGCGACCTCGTCGAGCTGATCGTCCCCCCCGCCCTTCGCGCCGCGCACCGGCAGGGACTCGCGCGCTATCTCGACACCGGCGAGGCGCGCATCCTGGGCCGTCGAGTGGAGATGCCGGCGGTCCGCGCCGACGGCTCGGAGTTCCCCATCGAGCTGGCCGTCACCCGCGTCGTCACGCCGGCGGGGCAGCTGTTCACCGCATACGTGCGCGACCTCAGCGAGCACAAGCGATCCGAGGCCGTACGCGAGACGGAGACCGCGCTGCGCTCGGTCTCGGCCCTCGCCGCCGCCGCGGCCCACGAGATCAACAATCCGCTGTCCGTGGTGCTGGCCCAGACGAACATCCTGGCCCGCGAGGTCGGCGTCCCCGGCCGCCGGCGCATCGAGGCCATCCGCGCGGCCACGGCTCGGATCGCCCAGATCGTGACCGACATGGGCCACATCGTCCGGCTGGAACAGGTGCCGTCGCGGCCGCACCTGCCCGACATGCTCGACTTGCGCCGCTCCACCTCCGACGCCACGCCCGATCCCACGAAGAGCAGGATGCCGGACGCCTGAATCGTCTGGGCTCGCGCGGTGTCGAGGAGCGCCACGGCTTTGCCGGGGTGCGACGAGGGTCGGGGGGTCGGTTATCATTCGCGCATGATCGAACGACGGCCATTCGGACGCACCGGTCACCAGAGCTCCGCCACCCTGTTCGGCGCCGCCGCGCTCGCGCGGGCCAGCCAGGACGACGCCGACCGCGCGCTCGACGTCCTCCTTCGATATGGCGTGAACCACATCGACACCGCCGCGCGCTACGGCGATTCCGAGCTGCGCATCGGCGCGTGGATGCCGCGCCACCGGAAGGATTTCTTCCTGGCCACCAAGACCGGCGAGCGCGGCAAGGCGGCCGCGCGCGAGAGCATTCACCGCTCGCTCGAGCGGCTGCGTGTGGATCACGTCGACCTGATCCAGCTCCACTCGCTCGCCCATCCCGACGAATGGGACCAGGCCATGGGGCCGGGTGGGGCGCTGGAGGCGGCGGTGGAGGCGCGCGAGCAGAAGCTGGTGCGCGCCATCGGGGTGACCGGCCACGGCTGGACCATCGCGGCCATGCACAAGCGCAGCCTCGCGCGCTTCGATTTCGACTCGGTGCTGATGCCGTTCAACTTCTTCATGGCCCAGAGCGAGCGCTACCGCCAGAACTTCGAGGAAGTGCTGGGGATCTGTCGCGAGCGCGGGGTCGCCGTCCAGGTCATCAAGTCGATCGCCCGCGGGCCCTGGGCCACCACCGACCGCACGCGGACGACCTGGTATCAGCCGCTGGAGGAGCAGGCCGACATCGACCGCGCCGTCCACTGGGCGCTCGGCGTGCCCGGCGTCTTCCTCAACACCGTCGGCGACCTCACGCTGATGCCGAAGGTCCTCGACGCGGCCAGCCGCTACGAGCGCCGTCCCGCTGACGAGGAGATGACCGCCATGCTCGACACCGCCAAGGTCACGTCCCTCTTCGGGCTGCCGACGTAATCCCCCCCCGCCGCGGTGTTAGGATACGGGCACCGCACATACACGGAGGACGTCCACGATGCCTTATGACCTGGTGATCAAGAACGGCGTGGTGATCGACGGATCGGGCTTGCCTCGCTACCGCGCCGACGTCGGTGTGCGTCACGGCAAGATCGTGACGATCGGACGCATCAACGAGCGCGCGCGCGAAGTCCTCGACGCCGACGGCCACGTCGTCGCCCCCGGCTTCATCGACGGCCACACCCACATGGACGCGCAGATCTTCTGGGATCCGCTGGGCACGTCCTCCTGCTACCACGGCATCACGTCGGTCGTGATGGGCAACTGCGGCTTCACGCTGGCCCCGTGCGCGGTCGAGAACAAGCACATGGTCGTGCGTAACCTCCAGCGCGCCGAGGACATCTCGGCCGAGGCCATGGAGGCCGGCATCAAGTGGAGCTGGACGACCTATCCCGAGTTCCTCGACACCCTCGAGGCGCTGCCGAAAGGGATCAACTACGCCGGGTACGTCGGCCACTCGGCGGTGCGCACGTTCGTGATGGGTGAGCGCGCGTTCGAGGCCCAGGCCACGGAAGACGAGCTTGGGGCCATGCAGCGCCAGGTGCGCGACGCGATCCGCGCCGGCGCCATGGGCTTCACGACCTCGCGTTCGCCGAGCCACGAGACGCCGGATGGCCGCCCGGTGGCCAGCCGCGTGGCCAACTGGGACGAAGTACGGCGGCTCGCCGGCGTCATGGGCGAGCTGAACGCCGGAATCATGGAGATCGCCGGTGAAGGCGTCGACCGCACGGCCGGCAACCCCGGCGTGCGCGACTGGCACGTGCGGCTGCGCGACCTCGCCGTCGAGATGGGCCGGCCGATCACGTTCGGCGTCTTCAGCCGCCGCGACGCGCCCGGCGTGTGGAAGCAGTACCTCGACCTGCTCGACGAGACCGCGGCCATGGGCGGCCGCATGTTCGCCCAGGCCCACAGCCGCTCGCTGAGCGCCTTGCTCTCGTTCAAGACCCAGATGCCGTTCGATCGGCTGCCGGTGTGGAAGGAGCTGCGCAAGCTGCCGCTCGCCGAGCAGCGGCAGAAGCTCCGCGATCCCGAGCTGCGGCGCAAGCTGGTGGAGGCGTCCAACGAGCGCGACAGCAAGAAGGCGCTCGGCACCGAAGCGCGGCCGCCCGCCGACTACGAATGGCTGTGGGTGTTCGACACCGTGGAAGGTCCGCACCGGTCGGTGGCCGCGGTGGCCCGCGAGCGCAACCAGCATCCGGTCGAGACCATGATCGAGCTGGCCCTCGAGAAAGACCTCGACCTCTTCTTCCTGATGCCGGTGGCCAACGAGGATCAGGACATCGCGCTCCAGATCATGCGCCACCCGCGCACGGTCACCACGTTCTCGGACTCGGGCGCCCACGTCTCCCAGCTCATGGACTCGTCGCTTCAGACCCATCTGCTCTATCACTGGGTGCGCACCAAGCAAGCGTTCACGCTCGAGCAGGCCGTGCGCATGCTCACGCTGGTCCCGGCCACGCTGTGGGGCTTCCACGACCGCGGGCTCATCCGCGAAGGCATGGCCGCCGACTTCTGCGTCTTCGATCCCGACACGATCATGGCCGAGATGCCGGAAGTGATGGACGACCTCCCCGCGGGAGCGCGCCGGCTCGTCCAGCGCACGCGCGGGATTTCCGCGACGGTGGTCAACGGCGAGATCCTGCTGCGCGACGGCAAGCACACCGGGGCGCTGCCCGGGCAGCTCCTGCGCGGTCCGCTCGCACGGAGGGCATAGATGGCTGAGAAAGTCGCGCTGATCACCGGGGCCGGCACCGGCATCGGCAAGGCCGCCGCGCTCGCGCTCTCTCAGGAGGGCTACGCGATCGTGATCTGCGGGCGGCGCAAGGAGCTGCTCGACGAGGTGGCCGGACAAGCCAAGACGCGGACGCTGATCGTCCAGTGCGACGTCGGCGATCCCGAGGCGGTGCGTGCCATGTTCGCCAAGACCAAGGCCACGTTCGGGCGCCTCGACGTCTTGTTCAACAACGCCGGCTTCGGGGCGCCCGGGGTGCCCATCGAGGACCTGGCGTTCGAGAAGTGGAAGGCCGTGGTCGACACCAACCTGACGGGCTCGTTCGTGTGCACGCAGGAAGCGATCAAGATCATGAAGGACCAGACCCCGCGCGGCGGGCGCATCATCAACAACGGATCGATCTCCGCTCACGCCCCGCGGCCGAACTCCGTGGCCTACACCTCGACCAAGCACGCGATCACGGGACTGACCAAGTCCACCTCGCTCGACTGCCGGAAGTACGACATCGCGTGCGGCCAGATCGACATCGGCAACGCCGAGACCCCGCTCGCCTCGCGGATGAAGGACGGGGTGCCGCAGCCCAACGGCACGATCATGCCGGAGCCGTTGATGGACGTGGAGAACGTGGCCAAGGCCGTCGTCTACATGGCGAGCCTGCCCCTGGACGCCAACGTCCTGTTCATGACCGTGATGGCCACCAAGATGCCGTTCGTCGGGCGAGGCTGATCGCCGACACGTCGTCCACGCGGTGTTGCATCGCCGGCGGCGGGCCGGCCGGCATGATGCTCGGCCTGCTGCTTGCGCGAGCCGGCGTCGACGTGATCGTGCTCGAGAAGCACGCCGATTTCCTGCGCGACTTCCGCGGCGACACCATTCACCCTTCCACGCTCGAAGTCGTGCACGAGCTGGGGCTGCTCGACGCGCTGCTCCAGCTGCCTCACCAGAAGGTCTACGAGATCGGCGGGCTGATCGAGGGCTACCCGTTCACCCTCGCCGACTTTCGCCACCTGCCCGTGCGCGCCCCGTTCATTGCCTTCATGCCCCAGTGGGACTTCCTCGACTTCCTCGCGCGCGAGGCCGGGCGCTATCCCGGTTTCCACCTGATGATGCGGGCCGAGGCGACGGACCTCGTCGAGGAATCCGGACGGGTGACGGGCGTGCACGTCACCACGCCGGAGGGACCGATCACCATCCGGGCCGATCTCGTCATCGGCGCCGACGGCCGATCGTCGGTGATCCGCGAGAAGGCCGGACTGCCAGTGCAAGATTTCGGCGCGCCCATGGACGTGCTCTGGTTCCGGCTCTCACACAAGGCGAGCGATCCGCAGCAGGCGCTCGGACGCATTGTGGCCGGGCGGATCTTCGTCATGCTCAACCGCGGCGACTACTGGCAGTGCGGATACGTGATCGCCAAGGGGCAGGCCGATCGCGTGCGCGCGGCAGGGCTCCCCGCGTTTCGCGAGGGCATCGTGCCCATCGCCCCGCACATGCGGGACCGCGTGAACGAGATCGCCACGTGGGACGACGTGAAGCTGCTCACCGTGCAGGTGAACCGTCTGACCCGCTGGTCTCGCGCGGGCCTGCTCTGCATCGGTGACGCCGCCCACGCGATGTCGCCGGTCGCCGGCGTCGGCATCAACCTCGCGGTCCAGGACGCCGTCGCCGCCGCCAACATCCTGGCCGCGCCGCTCAGAGCGCAGCGGGTGACGCTCGACGATCTTCAGCGGGTGCAGAAGCGCCGCGAGTGGCCCACGCGCGTCACCCAGCGCATCCAGCTCGCGATCCAGAACCGCGTGATCCGCTCGGTGCTGGGCGCGACCGCCCCGATCAAGCCCCCGCTCGTCGCGCGCCTGCTCGCGCGATCATCCCACCTCCGTCGCATCCCCGGCCGTCTCATCGGCCTCGGCGTCCGCCCCGAGCACGTCCACACCCCGAGCATCGGCTGACGGTTAATCACTAGGTCGCAGTTCGAGTCCTGCCCGGGGAGCCAACAACTACAAGGACTTCTGAGACAGCGCGCGCGCCCCCACCGGCTGGGCAGGCCCATGCGCTGAAGCTTGCGCACAGACGCGCTTCCCTAGCAGGATGTTGAAAAACCCGACTTTGGGTATTGGGCCAGCGTGAGAGTTCGTCTACCATGCGCGTAGCTTCCTTCACGGAGGTGCGCATGCGGAGTGACGATCGGTGGCCCGACGCGGTGTTCAGCTACGTATCAAGGGAGGATCGGATCCCCAAG
>DATHGT010000357.1:0-8274 GCA_035317605.1 Candidatus Acidiferrum sp.
CGATTACGCGTCGCTTCGCGCGTGTCGGACCAACGCGGCGTCGTTGCCGCCGTCCGTGAAGCGTGACTTCGACGCGCTGGTCGGTCGTGAGGTGCTGGTCGAGGGCTACGGTCTCACGGAGACGAGCCCGCTCACCCACGCCAACCCGATGGGGCGGGCCAAGGCCGGATCGATCGGCATTCCGCTGCCCGACACCGACGCGCGCATCGTCGATCTCGAGACCGGCGCCGACGTCGCGTCGGGACAGCCCGGCGAGCTGTTGATCCGCGGCCCGCAGGTGATGCGCGGCTACTGGAACCGGCCGGAGGAGACCGCGCGCGCGCTCCGCGACGGCTGGCTCGCCACCGGCGACGTCGCGGCCATGGACGACGAGGGTTACTTCGCGATCGTCGATCGCCGCAAGGACATGATCAACACCGCGGGCTTCAAGGTGTGGCCGCGCGAAGTCGAGGAAGCTCTGTACGCCCACGAGGCCGTGCAGCTCGCGATGGTGATCGGCGTCCCCGACGACTACCGCGGCGAAGCGGTGAAGGCGTGCGTGGTGGTGAAGGACGTCTATCGCGGACGCGTCACCGAGGCCGACCTCGCCGCCTTCTGCAAGTCTCGCCTCACGACCTACAAGGTCCCCCGAACGATCGAGTTTCGCGACGCCCTCCCGCAGTCGGCGACGGGCAAGATGCTCCGCCGCGCCCTCCGCGAGGAGTAGCGCGTGACCGCTCAGTCCTTTCCCGGCATCGTGCCCGGGCTGCGGGGTGAGCGTCGCGCGGTGGTGACGCCTGACATGGCGACCACGCACGCCGGGGGCGACGGGGTGTTGATGGCGATCCGGATGATCCTCGAGATGGAGCTGGCCGCGCAGGATGCGACGCAGCCGCTGCTTCCCGAGGATCACACGACGGTGGGGTACGAGATTTGCGTTCGCCATCGCCGGCCCACGCCGGTTGGCGAGTGGTTCACGGTCACCGCGGAGCTGCTCGAGGTCGACGGCCGAAAGCTTCATTTCCGTGTCGAGGCGCGCAACGCGCGCGACCTCATCGGCGACGGCACGCTTCGTCGCACGATCATCCGGAGCGGCGACCTGCAGTAACCGCGCGCGCGGACGTTGTGATCGCGTCGAACGTCTGACACTTGCCGGAACGTTCTACACCACCTGCCCACACTTCAGGCCACACGAATCTTTCGCGCGCGACGCGAATGACCGCGTGCGGCGTGGAGTCCTACGCACGACGGAAGACGCGAGCTTCACGAAAGAAGGAGGGGATTTTGAAGAAGGCGTTGGTCGTCGGCATCAACGGGTACGGCTTTCCCAACGATCTTCCGAGTGCGGTGCGAGACGCCGAGGCGTTCGCGAACGTGCTGGACACCGTGTATCGCTTCGACCACGTCCGCGTGCTGACAGATGGCGACGCGACGAGAGACGGCGTGGACCGCGGGCTCGAGTGGCTGTGTCAATCCGCGAACACCAATGACCGTCTCGTCGTCTTCTTCTCCGGCCACGGCTGCCGGTTCGAGCGCAACGGCGTTCTCGAGGACGCGCTGGTGCTCCAGGACGGACGGCTACTCGATCAGCATCACCTCGCCGATCGGACGGAGAACGTGCCGGCGGGCATCTTCACGCTCGTGCTCGACGGCTGCTTCTCCGGGCCGGACGAGACGCTGATCCACCCGAGCGGCCAGGTCGAGGTCGCGCGCGCCAAGCGGTGGATCCCCACCGAGCTGGATCGGGGGCGATCCGAGCGGTCGGTCACCCCGGGCCTCAAGGCGTTTGCGCCGTTCGGTCACGCCAAGCCGGCGCCGCCCTCGACGCTCGCCGCGTATATCCGAAACGCCGCGCCGCTCGACGGGTCACCGGCACGGCTCACCACGCTGGACGAGCCCCAGGCCAAGGCGCTGATCGTGTTGCCGTGTCTCGCCGACGAGACGACGCCGGTCGCTACCGCGCAGACGAATGGTCTCTCGCCGTTCACCCATGGACTGGTCAACGCGATCCGCCGACTCGGCCCGAATCGATCGGCGATCGAAGTGCTTCAAGCGACGGGACACGAGTTGAGACAGCTGGGACTCGATCAGACGCCGCTGGTGATGGAGCCGGCCGAGCCCGAGCATCTGGGCCTGCGTGCGTTCTTGACGTTCCAGCCGGTCCTCTTCGTGCATCCCGCCTCGACGCCCGGCAAGGAGGAAATTGCCGAGGCCGTGCGCAGCACGCTCATCAACATCAAGGAGGGACGATCCATGCAGGCGACGATTCCAGGCGCCCAGACGTTTTTGGCCAGTTCCTGCCGCGCGCGGCGTGGCGTAGTCACCGCGCGATTCCCATACACCGGCAGCGGCGGAGCCCATCGTCCGCCGCTGCCGCGTCGCACGGTGTATCGATCTTTGGACATTGACGCGACTTTCTCCCATCGCTACGCTCCCTGCATGGCTGGCGATGAACTCGAAACTCGCCGGTGGAAGCGCGTCGAGTACGACCGGTTGATCGAGTGCGGGTTCTTCCAGCCGGGTGATCCGATCGAGCTGGTGGGCGGTCAGCTCATCGTCGCCGAGCCACAGGGAAGTCGTCACAGCACGGCGATCCGGGCCGTGGACGAGGCTCTGCGTGTGGCCTTCGGGACAGGCTGGGACGTGCGGACACAGTTGCCGGTGGCCCTCGACGATGAATCCGAGCCGGAGCCGGACGTGGCGGTGGTCCCCGGAAGCTTTCGCGACTACGTCACCAATCATCCCTCGCGGCCGGTGCTGGTCGTCGAGGTCAGCGAGTCAAGCCTTGCCTTCGACCGCGCCCACAAAGGCAGCCTCTACGCCCGAGCCGGCCTCGCCGACTACTGGATCGTGAACCTGATCGATCGCGTGCTCGAGGTGTATCGAGAACCCGTACGTGATGCCGATGCCGCCTTCGGCTGGCGCTACCGGTCGGTCACGGTCCACGGGCCCGCTGCCGCCGTCTTCCCGCTGGCCCGGCCGGAAGCCAGCGTCCGCGTTTCCGACGTCGTCTTCTGATTACACGGACAGGTAGCGGCCCTTCAGCTCCTGCTCTTGGCGGTGGAACTCGGCGGTCGCGCCCGTGAAGACCACCGTGCCCTTGCCGAGGACCACGACCTCGTCGCTGATGGCGAGGGCCATGCGGGCGTTCTGCTCGACGAGGAGGATCGTCACGCCTTCGCCCTTCAGACGCACGAGGATGCCCTCGAGCTCGCGCACCAGAAGCGGCGCGAGACCCTGGGACGGCTCGTCGAGCATGAGCAGGTCCGGATTGCCGGCGAGGGCGCGGGCGATGGCGAGCATCTGCTGCTCGCCGCCGGAGAGGCTGCGGCCGCGCTGGCGGGCGCGCTCGCGCAGGACCGGGAAGTACTCGTAGATCCGCTCGAGCGTCCAGCGCGCGCCGTCGCCGCCGGCGCGCTCGGCCAGGCGCAGGTTCTCGCGAACGTCGAGGTGCGGAAAGATCTGGCGGCCCTCCGGGACGTAGCCCACCCCGAGGCGGAACACCCGGTGCGGCGGCTGGCCCGTGATGTCCTGCTCTTTGAACCGCACGATCCCCGCGCGTGGGGGAGTCAGGCCCATGATCGAGCGCAGGGTCGTGGTCTTGCCGGCGCCGTTGCGGCCGAGGAGCACGGTGATGCCGCGCGTGGGCACCGCGAAGCTCACGTCGCGCAGGACGTGGCTCTTGCCGTAGAAGGTCTGGAGCGCGTCGACGGCGAGCAGCACGCTCACTCCAGGCCTCCGAGATAGGCCTTCTGGACTTCCGTGTTCGCGCGGATCTGATCGGGCGTGCCCTCGGCGATGAGCTGGCCGAAGTGGAGCACGCTGATCCGATCGGCCAGGTCGAAGACCACGTCCATGTCGTGCTCGACCAGGATGATCGTCTGCCGGCGGTCGCGGGCGATCTGGCGGATGACGCCCACGGTGGCCGCGGTGTCCTCGGGCGAGAGACCCTGCGTCGGCTCGTCGAGCAGCAGCAGCTCCGGCTCCTGGGCGAGGGCCATCGCGATCTCGAGCAGACGCTGATCGCCGTGGGGCAGCGTCCCCGCCGGCTCGGCCGCACGCTCGCCGAGACCGAGGAACGCGAGACTCTGGCGGGCGCGCGCCTCGGTGGCCTCCAGCAGCGCGCGCCCACCGACGACGCGAAAGTTGCCCCCGCGCTTGAGCTGCACGGCGATGCGCACGTTCTCGATCGTGGTGAGCTCGGGAAAGATGCTGGTGATCTGGAAGGTCCGCGAGATCCCGCTCCGGCAGCGCGCGGGGGCCCCGAGCCGGGTGACGTCCTCGCCGCGAAAGAGCACGCGCCCCGAGGTCGCGGGCAGCAGTCCCGAGATCAGGTGGAACAGCGTGGTCTTGCCCGCGCCGTTCGGACCGATGACCGCGCGCAGCTCGCCGGCCGGCACCGCGAGGCTCACGTCCGTCACCGCGTTCAGCGCGCCGAACGCGCGCCCGAGCCCCCGCGTTTCGAGCAGCGCGGTCATGCGCGACCGATCTTCGAGCCATTGAAGTGTCGGCTCAGCCGTCGAACGGCTTCACCTCCTACTGCCACACGCCGGGCGGTGCCCACGAGACCGCCGGGCAGGAAGATGACCATGAGCACGAAGATGGCGCCGGTGAAGATCATCCAGTGCTCGGTGTAGCTCGACAGGATCTCCTGCACGAGGAGGAACACGACGGCGCCCACGATGGGCCCGATGAGCGTGCCGATCCCGCCCGTGATGACCATCATGAGGCCCTGACCCGAGAGCACCCAGAACATCACCTCCGGGGAGGCGAAGCCGCGGAAGGGCGCGAAGAGCGCGCCGGCGAGCCCGGCGAAGGCGGCGGCGATCACGAAGACCACGACCTTGAACGGCCGGGGGTCGCGGCCCAGCGCGATGAACCGCCGCTCGTTCTCGCGGATGGCCTGCAGCGCGCGGCCGAACGGCGAGGCGACCAGCGCGCGGCAGGCGAGGAGTGACAGCACGAGGGCCACGGCCACCACGGAGTAGAACGCGCCCGGCGAGGCGAGGCTGGGTCCATTCCAGAACAGTGTCGTTTTCGGCACGCCGGCGATGCCGTCGGAGCCGCCGGTTAGGTCGCGCCACTTGTAGGCGACCGTGTACAGGAGCTGGGCGAAGGCGAGGGTGAGCATCGCGAAGTAGATGCCGGTGGCGCGCGTGGAGAACCAGCCGACGGGCACCGCCACGAGGCCCGCGAGCAGCGCGCCGGCGAGCAACGCGACGGGGATCGGCTGGCCGAAGTGGAGGAGCACGAGCGCGCTGCCGTAGGCGCCGAGGCCGAAGTAGGCGGCGTGGCCGAACGAGACCATGCCGGTGTAGCCCAAGATCAGGTCGAGGGAGAGCGCGAAGAGCCCGAAGATCAGCACGTCGGTGAGGATCGAAAGCTGGTAGCGCGCGAGCACCCACGGCACCAGCGCGAGCACGACGATCGTGCCCCCGAGCCAGCGGGAGCTCATTTCTTGGATTCGCCGTCGGGGCGCCTGCGCAGGGCTCCGGCGCCCGACGTTCGGCGAAAGAACCCGTTCACTCCTCTTCCCCGAACAATCCCCAGGGGCGGAAGATCAGGATCAGGCCCATCACCGCGTACATGATCACCATCGCGGTCTCGGGCAGGTAGAAGGCGCCCCACGTCTGGGCCGCGCCGACGATGAGGCTGCCCACCATCGAGCCGGCGATGCTGCCGAGCCCGCCGATCACCACGACCACGAACGCGTCGACGATGACCCCGATGCCCATGCCGAGGTACGCGGTGGTCATGGGGGCGGCCGCGACTCCACCCAGGCCGGCCAGAGCGCAGGCCGCGCCGAAGACCAGCGTGCGCACGCGGGCGACGTCGGCCCCGAGGCAGTCGGCCATCTCGCTGTTCTGGGCCACCGCGCGGATCACGAGCCCGGCGCGGGTGCGCTGCAGCAGCAGCCAGACCACGGCTCCCACGGCGAGGCCGAGCACGACCAGGAAGAGCCGGTAGCGCGGGTAGACGATCCCGCCCAGCGCGACGGCGCCCTGGAGCAGCGCCGGCGGCTCCACACCTTTGGCGGTCGGCCCGTAGAGCACGCGGATCGACTCCTCGAGGATCAGCGCCAGCCCGAAGGTCAGCAGGAGCTGGTAGATGGGCAGCCGGCGATAGATGAAGCGCAGCGTGGAGGCCTCCAGCAGCGCGCCCAGCGCGCCCACGACGGGCGGCACGATGACGAGCGCGGGCCAGAACCAGCCGGTGAGGGCGACCGTGGTGAACCCGAGATAGGCGCCGAGCATGTAGAACACGCCGTGGGCGAAGTTGACGACGCGCAGGATGCCGAAGACCAGCGAGAGCCCGGCGGAGACGAGAAAAAGGAGCCCCGCGAGCGCCACCGCGTTGAGCACCTGCTCGACGAGGACGGCCACGGCGCGGGGCCCCGGGCGCCCTTTACCCGAAGTCCTCCGTGAGGCACTTGGGCGTGACCTTCTCGCCCGGATAGGTGGCGAGGATCTTGGGAATCAGGTGCGGATACTTCGGATCCTTGACGGCCTGCACCGCGAAGCCCGGCTGGACGGCCTGGTGATCGCACTTGCGCATGAAGAACGGCCCTTCGAGGCCCTCGTAGCTCGAGTCCTCCCACGCCGCGATCACCTTCTCGACGTCGTCGCTGCCCGCCTTGGTGATGACCTGGGCCAGCCACTCCAGCCCCTCGTAGGTCTCGCCGTCGAACATGTCCGGATACCGGCCGTGCAGGTCGTGGAAGCGCTTGACGAAGTCGCGGTTCTTCGGGGTGTCGACGGTGAAGGGATAGCGCGAGCTGCCGATCGTGCCCTCCATGGCGTCGCCCACCGCGATCATGTTCTCCAGCTCGACGATCTCCATGATCGGCTTGATCTCCTTGGTGATCCCGAACTGGTGGGCCTGGCGGAGGAAGATGGTGGCGTCCTGACCCACGAGGACCAGGTACACGCCCTCGGCGTGCGACTGCTTGAGCTTGCCGATGTAGCTCCCGAAGTCCTTGGTGCCGACGGGCGGATAGTCCTTGCCCACGACCTCCTTCTTGAACGCGGTGATCTGCGACACGAACGAGGCCACGCTGTCGCGGCCCCACGCGTAATCGCTGCCCAGCGCGTAGAAGCGCTTCATCGACGACTCGGCGAGATAAAGGCTGACCGCGCGGGCGCCCATGGGCCCGCTGGTGTTGATGCGGAAGAAGTAGCGGTTGAAGGACTTGGCGGTCAAGGCGCCGGCCCCGTTGATGGTCGACATCAGGATGACCTTCCACTCCGGGCACTTCGCCGAGACGGCCAGCGCCTCCGACGACAGTACGGTACCGGTGAGGAACTTGACCCCGTCCTTCTCCACGAGCTTCTGGGCCTTGCGCACGGCCGTGGCGGGGTCGCCGCCGGTGTCCTCGTAGATGAACTCCACGGGCCGGCCGAGGATGCCCTTGCCCTTGTTCTCCTTGGCGAACAGCTCGCACGCGCGCTTGGCCTGGATGCCGTACTGCGCGTTGCTGCCCGACAGCGCGGCCGGCAGTCCGATCTTGATCGGATTCTGCGCGTACGCCCGCCGGAGGAAGACGGGCCCACCCACCGTCGCCGCCGCGCCGCCCACCACCGCCGTCGTCAAGAAGTCACGTCGCTTCATGGTGCGCCTCCTCGTCTGGGGACCTGGAGCCCGCCGATTATATCTGCTGGCGTCGATTCACGGTATCGATGCGTCCGTGGCCGATCCCCGACCGGCGATCGAGCCGATGTCAACGCGTGGTTCGACGAGCGCCCAAGCTCAATAGTTCCTCATAAGGATTCTGAGGTCCCATTGACAGGCTGCCGGTGTTCGGTGATCCTGCGGCCGGTTTCGAGGAGGGACGACCATGATCACAGTGCGCGCTTTCACGGCCCCCTGGGCGTTCGCCGTCGCCGTGGCGCTCGGGGTCGTCAGCGTGACCGCGGCCGGCGCGTCGCATCTCGGCGACGGCAAGAAGCATCGCATCGTCTACCAGCTCGACGATCCCGGCGTGGACAAGGCGCGCTTCGTGCTGAACAACATCGCCAACCACGTCAAGGGCGTGGGCGGCTGGAAGAACGTCGAGGCGCTCGAGCTGGTGGTCTTCGGGCCGGCGCTGAAGGAGTTCGTGAGGAAGGGCCTCGATCCCGAGATCGGGCAGGCGCTGGAGGCGCTGCAGACGCAGGGCGTGGTGTTCGGCGCCTGCGGCAACACCATGAAGGGGATGAACGTCACGCTCGACCAGATCGCCCGCGGCGCCAAGGCGCTGCCGCAGGGTGGGGTGGTCCGGGTGATGGAGCTTCAGGAGCAGGGGTTCAGCTACATCCG